>PLLH01000073.1 GCA_003140895.1 Elusimicrobiota bacterium | reverse complement strand
CGCGCACGAATTTTTGAATGTGGCGGCCATTCCATCGGCGTCGTTGAAAAAAAGTTCCCGGTCGCCGTGGGTGTTTGGTGAATTGAACAAGGCTTTGGATTTAAAATTGCTCAATCCCGCTGAGGCCCGATCCTTGGCCGCCCAACTTAAAAAAGAAGTGGGGCGTCAAAGCTTTGACGAGGCGAAGCGGGTGTTGTTCGCTTTGTTGGGATCCGACGCGATGATTGAATCGGCCGTTCGGAAGGCTGGCCTCGGCAAAGGGTATTTGACGCCGGGCATGTTCAGAGAGGCGTTGGATAATCCGGCGACATGGAATTCGTTGACGTTGCCGCAGAAGTCCATTGTCCTACAAGTATTTGTGAATCAGTTGTCCCGCGCCATGATGAGTGAGATGCGTCTGCGTTTGGATGATGGCGTGATCGATCAGATTAATAGGTTGACCGTTACCGTCATGGATGAAAAAGACCTTCTTCCATCGATTTTGGGCCGTCAGGCCGGGATCCGTTTGGAAACGGGCGAGATCGTGATTGGCGTAAATTCCAAACAATCCGCGGAGTCGGCGATTTTGGCCGCGATCGGCAAGTTGGGTCACGAAGTGGGACACGTGGTGGCGGATCATCTTCTTCCGTCGGGAGATTACGGAACCTTGGGTGCTCCGCGCGTGATTGAAGAGGCTCTTGTGTACTCTATCGTGTCGCGAACCTTCCGTCGCCTTCATTTGGAGGCTGTCGCCAATGTGGTGGATTTGGCCACGGCGAATGAAGTCGTCAAGATGGCCGACCGGAAACTGGTGGCCGCTTACTACAAAGACATCAAAGCCAATTTGTCGTCGTGGGTGAATGATGCCAATGAGTTGTGGCGGACGTCCTTCGGCGTCCACGTCTCGGTTATTTTGGTGAACAGCCGCGAGGAAATGATTGAGGCCCAAGCTCACGCGGGGGTTCTCCCTGTCGTCATGATGAGCGACATCGCGCGGCTCCAAGGCAAGAAAGGGGAAACGCCTCTTCAGAAATACGCTCAGCTTTATTGGGCCGCCAATCAAGCGAAAGTCGTGGTGTCCGACCGGGCTCTCGTTTCATCCATTATTACGGAATACATCACCGGTGTGTTGGTGGAAGGGTTGTGGACTCAACCCGCTTCGCTCTCGGTTCTCTTCTCCCAGAAGTTCGTCAACCTCTTCGGCCAGCAAGCGTAAAAATTCATCCCCTCCTTGCCTCCCCATTGTGAGACATGGGGAGGAAATAATCTCTTCTCAAATGTTAAACTCCGCGTCCTATGCAACTCTATTTGATGAGACACGCCGAGGCCGTGTCGGCGGCCCATTGGACTGAAGACGATTCGAAGCGCCCGCTTTCTAAGAAGGGGCGTTCTCTGTTATTGAAAGCCATCCCCGGGTTCGTTCAAGATTCGTTTGCCCCTAAGGCGATTTTATCCAGCCCCTATGATCGAGCCAAAGAAACGGCCCAGATCGTTGCCGGCGCATTTCCCGGCGTTCCTGTTCATTTCCTCCCGGAACTCGCCTCCGGAGCTCGGAACGATGCGTTTCGAAGTGTTGTTCATCTATTTAAGGAGAACGCGCCGCTCCTCCTGATCGGGCATATGCCGGATGTGGCGATGTTTGGCGGGCGAATGACCGCCGATATCGACCTGATGGATGGGGGAATGCGTACGGGGGAAATTGTGGCGATTGAAACGGGGTCCCCGGAGGTGGTATGGGGGCAAGGGAAAATCCTGTGGCGTAAAAAATGTGAAGAATGGATTCAGCGGGAGCAGGGGAAAAAAAAGTGGTGGTTTTTTTAGAAAGAAAGATAATGCATTTTCAAAAAGTGCCCAAATGAATTCACAAATTCTTGCAGGGATGGCGGCAGAACGTAGAGGTAAATGAAGAACAGCGCGGCTCCATACAACCCCAGTTTTAAAAAAGACCAATCAAACGGAATCTGTTGTTGCGGTTTTCCCGGGTTCATGTGATAATCATTCTCGAACCGCATTCGCGGGCGTTCATTCCGTTGCCGTTTCTGGGGGTATATTCCAGGATCATGTTTTTTTAGCCGTTCCTGGAGAGTTGCAAGTTCTTTCAATTCACTCATAAAGTCCTCCTGATTAACAGAACGGCAACGTATTGACCAAATTCGGCCAAATGAGTCTATATTAAAACAGGTTGCTAAATCAGCTCGTTTTTTGTTTTCGTTTGATTATCATAGGTTTGGTGTCAGCAAATTTAGAGAAAAATGGAGAAAAAGTGGAAAAAAGAGTGAAAACCGGGGGCCTCCGTGCCTAAAGCCTTAATTCCATCGGAGGCCATCGAAGGCCTCATGAAGAAGGCGTTTCTCGAGCATTCAGTGGAATCCGCTCTTTTTTGGGACGCTCTCATTAAGGCCAATTTATATGTTCCTGTCCCGGAGAAATCGGACGAATCGGTCCAGGGGGCGGAGGATGATTTGCCGGAAGACATAAAGGAATTCCCCATGGTGTTGGGTGTGGATGCGGAGGGGAAAAACATCATATGGCTTTTCACGTCGCCTCACGTCCTTCGGGATTACACCCAGAAAAATTTGCCTTATATCGAAATCTCGGCCACTCATGTTCTGTCTAATTTTGAGGACACGGAACACGACGTTGTTCTGATTGGTCCCGAACAGTTGACGCTCCGTTTGCATCCCAAATTGATTGCTTCTTTGGCGGAGGGGAAAGTGCCGGAGGGAGTGGAAACATGCGATGTGCCCAAAGAGGCCCAGCTTTTTGTCGGGCCTCCAACCGAGGAATGCATCCCATTCGAAACGCGGTTTACGGATTTATTCGTGACGATTCCCGAAGTGTTGGAAGCTTCCTTTATTCAAATCGCCGACGATTCCCGGATGTCCGATTCCGATGTTTCCACAGACGACCCCCTCAGCAATTCGCGGTTCCTTTTGGGATTGCGGCTCGAACCGGAAACACGCGATGTGTTTCAGCGGGTGGCTCAACAAGTGGCCCGGTCGGCGGAGGGCATTTTGACCAAAGGGAAATCGATGGATATTACTCTGATGAATGGGTCTCTCAAGGAAGCGTTTGAAAAGTACGGAAAAAAGTTTTACGTTAAAAAAACCGCATGATGAATACGGGATCGATGTCTTTTTTTAAAACCCCTCTTTTCCTTGCCTCCCTTCTTCTCTTCGCATCCCCGCTTCACGCCGAGCTTTCCAAAGATCCCATTAAGGAATTCCCATCGCGCGTCAAGAAAATCACGCTGAAGAACGGCCTGCGCGTTCTTCTCGTTGAACGGCCCGCCTCTCCCACGGTTTCATTCGCTTTTTTCATTCGAACCGGCGCCCTTGACGATGGAGGAGGGAAATCTGGCCTCGCCCATATGTTTGAGCACATGTTGTTCAAGGGCACAAAGACCATCGGCACCAAAGATTTCGCCAAAGAATCCCTTGTCTTAAAGGAGATTGATGCCGCCGCGGCGGCTCTTCAGCGAGAACAAGATAAGGGCGCGAAGGCGGATGTCGCGGAACTCAAGAGGCTTCAGGCGAGCGTCAACGAGAAGGAACAGGAGGATCAAGCGTTGATTGTTCCCGAGGAGTATTGGCAAATTTATGAACGGGCGGGGGCGCAGGATTTTAACGCCGCCACGGGCTATGACTTCACGACGTACACGATTTCTCTTCCCAGCAACCAAGTGAAGCTGTGGATGGCGATGGAATCCGACCGGATGAAAAACCCGGTTCTCCGCGAGTTTTATAAAGAGCGGGATGTGGTGATGGAAGAGCGGCGCCTTCGGATCGACAATTCTCCTCAGGGGAAGCTCTCCGAGGCGTTTTTGGCGGCGGCGTTCATGGTGAGTCCCTACCGGCGGCCGATTGTGGGGTGGGAGAGCGAAATCTCCCGCGTGACGCGTTCCGACGCCGAGGAATTTTTCAAAACGCATTACGACGTGAGCCGCCTGGTTGTGGGTATTGCCGGAGGCTTTCGTTCAGACGAGATGGAAGGGATGCTGAAAGAAGCGTTTGGCGCGATCTCCTCCCATCCGGAAGGGACGGCCCCATTTGTTTCGCAAGAGCCGGCGCAAGATGGAGAGAGGCGCGTGGACGTGGATTATGACGCGGAACCCCAGCTTCTCGTCGGTTACCATCGGCCGGGGATGCTTCACCCCGATAGCGTGGCGTTGGATGTGATCTCGGAACTTTTGGGGTCCGGGCGGACCTCTCGATTCAACAGGAATATTATCGAGAAGAAAAAAATCGCCGTGTCGGCGTGGGCCGGCTCTTCGTATCCGGGCGAGCGCGATCCGAATCTGTTCGCTTTGGGGGGAGAGCCCCGGTCGCCGCACACGACGGCGGACCTTGAAAAAGCGTTATACGCCGAGTTGGAGGAGTTGAAAAAAAACGGGCCATCGGCATTTGAACTCTCCAAGGTCAAAACCAATTTGGAGGCTTCCGTGATCCGGGCGCTTTCGTCGAACTTGGGCCTTGCCAGCCAGCTGGCGTATTACGAGGCCGTGGGGGGGGACTGGGCGCTTCTTCTCAAAAATCTGGAACAAATTCGGGCTGTGACCGCTGAGGATGTGAAACGCGTGGCCGGAATTTATCTCACGCCATCCAACCGTACCGTAGCGACTCTCAAGAAGGTGATCAAATGAACGGAACCAGGTCCTTCCTCGGGGCATGTGCTGCTTTCTTCGTTTTTTCGGCGAGCTGTTTTTCGGCCGCGCCCAACGTTGGACCGCTTCCGCCGCTTGAGTTTCATCCGCCCGAGCCCGAACGGATTGTTCTTAAGAACGGCCTTATCGTTTATTTATTGGAGGATCATGAACTTCCGCTGGTGAGCCTCACGCTCCGGATGAAAACAAGCCCGGCGGACGAGCCCGGCAACCGGCCCGGGCTCTTCGGTTTTATGGGTGAGGTGTGGAGATCGGGGGGGACATCGTCGCGAACGCCCGAGGTTTTAAACGAAGAGTTGGAAGGGATGGCGGCGGATGTTGAAACCGGAGCCGACACGGAATCCGCTGTTGTGTCTCTTTCCTGCTTGTCGAAAGATTTGTCCCACAGCATGGCCGTCATGAAGGACATCCTTCTTCATCCCGCTTTTCGGTCGGATCAATTGGCGCTCTCGAAAGCCAAGGCGCTTGAAGGCCTTCGCGGGAAAAATGATACGCCCGGATCCATTGCCAAGCGCGCGTTTCGCGACGTGATCTACGGCCCCACCCATTTGTACGCGCGGGAGCTCACGCCGGCCACGGTCAACCCGATTTCACGGGGAGATCTGGGGTCTCTCTATAAAAAAGTGGTGTCTCCGGAGGGCGCTTTCATCAATGTGTCCGGCGATTATGATCGGGCCGACATGGTCAAAGCGTTGGAAGATCTTTTTTCCGATTGGACTCCCCAAAAACGGGTTGTCCCCGATGTCGATTTGTCCGCCATACAGCCTTCCACCGGTTCCCTTTTTTACGTCGAGAAAGATTTTAACCAATCCCGAATTGTGATGGGGCGCGTGGGGCTTTCCCGCCACGATCCGGATCATTTCGCTTTGGAACTCGCGGATTATATTTTAGGGGGCGGCGGCACCTCGCGACTGTTTGGGCAGATTCGTTCGCGACTGGGACTCGCGTACATGGTGGGGTCCTTCAGCATCGAACCCAAAGGGCCGGGGTTGGCGGGGGCTGGATGCCAGACCAAAGCCGGTTCCACCGTGGCCGCGGTTCGCGCCATTCTGGCGGAGATGGGCCGGTTTGTTCAAACAGAGCCCACCGCCGATGAAATGTCGCTCGCGAAGGACGCCACTATTAATTCATATGTCTTCCGGTTTAATTCTCCCGTTCAAATTGTGGGGGAACGGGCTCTCTTGGAATTTTACGGGTATCCGTCCGACTACATGAAAACCTATCCGGCGAACGTGGCCGCCGTCACACCTTCGGAACTTCTGCGCGTTTCAAAGCGCGTTTTTTCACCGGAGGGATTGAAGATTGTCGTGGTGGGAAATCAGAAAAAATTTGATGAACCTCTCAAAAACATCGGAAGCGTCACCCCGATTCCTCTCGATAAAATCGATTGAACTCAAGGGACGTCCTGCCTCATTTATTCGCGCCAAATCTCAAGAATAGGCTGTTTTTTCGCTTCTTTTTACAATTTGTTCACAAGACCTTAAGCAAATCTTAAGGGCCATCCGATATAATTTTTCCGTTGTTTTTCAACCCCTATCCGCAGCTCATTTTGAGGAGAAATTTTGTCCAAACGGCTGTCTCCCATTTTACGATTCGTGTCTTTTGTGATGTCCGTTGTGCTCTTCGCGACGAATTGCCTTTTCGCTCATTCCCAAGAGACCAATTTCTGGAAAGAGCGTGAAAATTCTATCCAACTGGCCAGCCTTCCTGCCGTGGCGGGTCTCCCGGGGAACATTTTAAAAAGTTCGTCATTCCCGAATGCTTCTATCGGGAATCCATCCTGGATCCCTGCTTCCGCAGGGATGACGGCTCTTTCGGCACGTCGATTAAACAAATGGCTTAAGGGTGCCAAAGACAATCAACTCAACAATTTAATCTCTTCCTTCCCTGCCTCCTTCGGAACCATTCGCGGGGTGTCCATCCCCCAAAACGGAACCGGCCGAATCATGATTCACATTCAAGATGTTCATATGAACACCGAGGCCCAAGAGAATATTGGGAAAGTTATTCAAGATCTCACCAATCAGAGCCGTATTGACCTCGTCGCCCTCGAAGGAGCGTTCACACCCATCGACCTCTCCCCATTCCGAGAATTCCCTCATCAGAACGTCGTGAAGGACGTTGCGGATTATCTTCTCAAAGAGAACAAAATTTCCGGGCCGATTCACGCGGCCTTCATGAGTTCGAAGCCATTCCCATCGATCGCGGGGATTGATGACGAAAGCCATTACAACGCCAACGTGGAGGCCTACAAAAAATCCACCGGCCTGAAAGAAGCAGAGAAAACGTCCTTTGAGAGCATGGACCGTGAGCTCAAAACTAGAAAGGCCGCCGCCTTCTCCAAAGATTTACTGACATTCGACGCGAATGTCCGGTTGTATCGGGACGGGACACTGTCCATGGGCGAGTATACTCAGCTTCTCGCCAGGCACGTTGGAACTGTTTCATCGGACATCGATGTCTTTCTGGAGGCGTTCGCGCTTGAAAAGAGTCTAAATTTCACGCAGGTGGAAGCGGAGCGGTCCGCTCTCATCAATCAGTTGGTGAAGAAACTGAACCCAGCACAGGTCCAAGAGTTGCTTCAACTGAGCAGCGCCTTTCGGTTGGGGCAATTGAATCACGCGGATTTTTACCAGGCTCTTCGGGAGTTGTGTGCCTCCGCGGGCGTCGATCTCGCCCGGTATAAAAGCATGAACGCCTATGTTCAATACGTTTTGCTGGCCGACAGCGTGAACGCCGAGAAGCTGAGTTCCGAGTTGAAAACCTTGGAGGATGTCGCTTATGAATCGCTCGCCAAGTCGGAGACAGAGAAACGGTTGATTTGGGAATCCCGGCAACTCTATCTCATTGGAAAACTTCTCGACTTTGCGCTGACGAAAGAGGAGTGGAGAGAGTACAAAAAAGCATCTCCGCCCACTGTTGAGACGTGGGGAGGGGATAGCCTCCAATCTTTCGAAAAATTTTACTTGGAAGCCGAAGCTCGCGACAAAGCCATGTTCACGAACCTTCTGAAAGCGATGGACGCAAAAAAAGCCAAGGTGGCGGTTCTTGTGACGGGGGGCTTCCACTCCGAAGGGATGGGACGGTTGGCCAACGACGCGGGACTCACGACGATTGATTTCGTTCCCAAGATCACCCGCCTTCGTTCGCCTGAGGCGAACGAAGGCGGGCAAGCCACAGATATGGCCTTGAGCGTCTTCACCCGCGAGAAAACCCCGCTTGAAAAACTCTTCGAAGGTCAGAAGTTGTTTTTGGCTGGCGCGCCCATTTCCGGCCCGGTCCGAACCGGAGCGTGCTTGACCATCGCGGGGAATACGGTTCTCCGCGAAGCCAGCCTCGCCAACCAGTGTAAAAATATTTTGGAGCGCTCCTTCCAAATGAAAAATGTCACGTTTGAGAATGTCAAAGCCGGGCTTGTTTATGTCAGCGGGGCCCTCCAGTCGCAAAAGGGAGGAACGCCTTTTAAAGTGTCTGTGTCCTTGGATTTAAAGATGAACCTCGTCGCTTCGGCCTTGTCGACTCCGGTTGTCATGACCATCCTGAAGCTACTGGGCTTCTCCTTCGATTTTCCGTCGACCTTGGGTGTCTTCGGCATCCTCCTCACGTTCTTTTCGTTGTTAACGTCCCGGTTCACCAAATGGCGGTGGGCGATGGTTCCAGTTTATCTTCCCATTCCTTCGCTGGCTACGGCAGGAGTCGGGGCGACTCCAGGAGCCAAATCATTCGCATTTCCGTGGCTGGTTTTGATGAGTGGTAGTGACCAATCACAGGTTCCTGGCTCTGATCCGAATCCGGCATTGAAGCGAATAATTTATTCGGGATTTTTAGCTGATCAAATCCAAAACAAACCGGAACCGACAGGTATCACATTGAGAGCTGGTGCCGAGTTTTCTCAAGGGGGAACCGGAGCACCGATAGTAAATGTTACAGCTCTGAAGCAGAGAGCACATAAAGACCTCATACGCTCCATCTCCGATGGCCTTAAGAACTCTTGGCCATTTCTTCGTGGAGTGGGGTATCACACCGACGTTCTAAACGGCTTGCCGCAAGATCTCTCGTTTTTGTTGACGGATTACACCGGGGATGTGTTTGGCGTCTCCAGTGAAGTTTCCCATCAGCAGCGGTTGCTCGCCGACATGTTCAAGAAATTAATTGAAGAAAGGAAAGAAAACTCGAAATCCATNNCTTGGGGTTGCCTGCTTCGGAATTTCATTCCACCATGCGCGAGTTGCTGGATATTTTGAAAGCACAGGTTTCACCGGAATCTCTTCAGCATTGGTCGATCAATGTTAATTGTGTGGATGTTACCGAACGGGTGCTGGAGGGGCTTGCGCTGAACCTTAAGACCGGGTTGGAAGCTGTTGGAAATATTGGGGGGCTGAAGATAAATGTCAATGTCGTGCCCTTTAATATGATGGATGTGGATGGTTTCCGAGAAAATGCCCGCGCGCTTGGAAAATCCGACATCATTTTTATGCGTCACGTTCTTTATTTGGCGAACCGCCAAGGATTTTCCGAGATCGCTTTCAATCCCAAAGAAGATGGGGCCAAGTTAAATCTTGATATGCTGGCCCGCATCTTTCTGTTCTTCCAAAGCCTCTCAATTTTGGCGCGACCAGGCACACGGCTTATTTTGGAAGCGGCCCACGGATTTGGAAATTCCAATATTCCTCTTGAGAGTCCCTATTTACCCCGATGGATGGAGGAGGGGGACCATCAAGGTGCGGGAATTCTCACCTACTCCAACAGGTCGATGCCGGATACTTTGTCAGAATTCGTTCAGAATGTCAGGGTCGTTCCACCGCACCCAGACGCTCAGAGCCTAAATAATAGTAGTGGAGAAGCCAGCCTTTTCAAAATTAAAGCGGCGATTGCGCTTCGGAATAATAATCCGGTGGCGGCTTATAAATTTCTAGTTGATCCCAAAACAATAAAACTCAAATCTCAATTAGAAGGGAATACACAATCGGAACAACTTTTCCGAAAAGCGGAAGAAGGAATGTTGGAATGGGTCAAGGACCAAAAATCCTTGCATCAACAATTGAACCGTGCAGAGGACTATGAGAACGCCGAAACTCTTTTAATCGATGGTTTATATAAACTTGGATTTCACCCTTATTCGCTAATTTTCCGCCATGCTCTAGGTGAATATTATCTTTTCAGGGGATCCTCCTCTGTCAAATACATCGAGTGGGCCCGAAAAGAGTTGGAAATTGCGTTAAATTTCTCGGTTCGATGGGAAAAATCCATTTCAGAACGGTCCGACCTCATTAAATTTATTGAAAGGGAACGCCCTTTCATTATTTTTGCCCTCGCTAAAGTTTACGCCCGCTTAGGCGACATATCGGAGGATCTCGATAAGAAAATCTTTTTCCATCGGAAAGTAATCCAGTTATTGAGCGATGATAACGGAACGACCCTGAAAGCGACGTTGGACGACTATAAACCCGCCCGTGCCGAGTTAATTTACGCCATAACGGCTCTTGCTCGGCGGCTTGCTGACGAGGGGAAGCGCGAGGAGGCGCTTGAACTCCTTACCTTGCCGGATAAAGAAACCATTAAGCCTCTTATTCAGGACGCGCCAGAAGCTCCGGTGTGTCTGGCGAGAGTCTGGTTCGAAAGGGCCGGCAAAAAATCGGATAGCCTTCTTGTCAAGGCGCGCGGCCTTATAAGTGATGATAAAGGTTATACTGTTCTTCCCAAATTTGCGGAACTCCGTGAAGCTTTTATTCTCCTAGCCAAAATCGATCTGGCATTAAAAGAACCTTGGAAAGCCCTGGCCGCCATCATAGACCACCGAACCCAGCAACTCAAACCGATTCTCGCCGGAAACAGAATTGTCCTCTGGCTCCTCACTAGAGCCTATATGGCCGAAGAAAAGTGGGATAAGGCGGAGGAAATCAACAAAATTGCCCTTAGAGAATTTCCCGACAATCCCCGGTTTGCGATAACGAGAGCTTTCCTGATTAAGAGAAAAGCGAGTCTCAACTCTCTTTTGTTCCTTGCTCTCATGCTGCCATCGGTTTATAACCGGCTCTCGGCTAAACTGGGGGAGGAGGGGAAAGCTGATGCGGCGATTGGGGTCGCCTCGCTCCTCTGGGCGGCGGGGGAAGGCGTTTTGGCCGGGTGGCTTGTCAATCATTTTGGGATTATTCCGGCTCTGGCGTGGCTCATCCCGCTGTTTGCGGCGCATATTATTTTTGAATGGGTGCATCCCAACCTCGACATCCGTGGGCCGCCGCTCCGGTGGATCAATCTCGTCCGCTTTGGTGTGTTCGCGCTCTATCTCTTATTCCCCGCCTTCGGCTATTCGCCTTACCTTGCCCTTCCCATCCACCTCGCCTTCGACGTCCTTCAACTGAATTTGAAAGTGAAATGGATTCCGGTTTATCTTCCCATCCCTTCCTTGTCGACGGAAGGAGTGGGAGCGGTTCATGGGGGCAAATTATTTGAACTCCCGTGGTTGGTATTAATGGGGGCAAGCGCCAATCCCAACCAAGACCGGAAGCCATCGCCGACAGAAAATAAAGAAAGCAAAGGAGAGCCGTTACTGGTTCCCGCCGAAGTGGTGATGGCGAGGGATATTCCCCGGTGGATTTTTAGGGCGCTGCGCGTGAAACCGGAGCCGGAAATGGTTCAAGAATTTTTAACGAGCCGCACCGAGAATGAAGTCACGGAGCTGTTCACTCAGTATTTTAAACGCGTCGACGATCTCAGTTCCTTGATCACGGAAGGCTGGAATTTAATCAATAAATTTTATCCGCCGGCCGGCGAAAAAATACTGGGGGTTGAGCTTTTGGAGGATTGGCCGACGCTCGTTAGATCCAATCCCCGAAAAGCTTTGGCGCGGGGGCTGTCTCACGCCCTGGCCGCCCTGACCCAGGCACAAGCGATTACAAAAATGGACCGTCGGTCCTTTTTTGAAATTTTGTCCGCCGGAGCGTGGATGTTGTTGAATCTCACCCCCGCTGTCAAAGCTTTAAGCGTTCTTAACTTGTGGGAGGATCCCAATAACCCCTGGAGAGAAATCGTCCGCAATTGGTCAAACAGAACGTTGGAGGATCTCGTCAATCGGATCTTTCTCTTCCGGCAAGAATATCTTCTCCGACGAGATAATTATCCTAAGGATCGACCATTGGTGTTGTTATCCAATGAAAATCTCGACATGGTTGGGAGCCGTGCCCTTGATCCAAGCCGACCATTCAACGGAGTGTTTGAAAGTGTCGTCGCCGATCCTCTTGGGCTTGGAAACCCGGGAGATTGGCCCTCTGAAGATCGCCACCTGGCGATTGACTACATCAGCGCAGCCCTTCGCCAGCTTGAGAATGATGTCGGGCAATCGGGCAATTACATCCCAAAAGCCCAGCGGGACCTTGTCAGGCGTCTTGCGCACGACCCGAGAACATACATTTTGACGCCGCCAAGGCGCGCCGAGCGAATGCGGGACCGGTGGAAAGAAGCCCTGAAAAATCTCCTGACGCCGCCGGACCCAAGGGTGAGGGAAAATTTGGACACCCTCTCCCAATGGATGAGCGCGTCCCTCCGTTCAGGGCAAACGCAGCCTCTTAAACCTTCTCTTGCGTCCTGGGCTGAGGCCCTGCGACATTCAGACAGGGCTCCGCTCGAAGTGCAGGAATGGCTGATGAGCTTTGATTTCGAGGTGGGCATAAAGGCATTGGGAGGTCAGATTGGGCAAGAACTCGCCGGCGACGTCGAGGCGGGGCCCCTCGCTTTAAAGGAATTCTTGCATCTTCTGCAAAGACTGGGAAACGCCTTTGAATTTACTGACGCGCGAGGGTATATTTTCAATCGCAATCCCTGGGCGGAGGATGCCGCTTCTCAATTACGGGTCCACCTCCTGCGCTTCCTCACCGTCGATCACCCGGAGCTTTCCCGCAGGCCGGAACTCAAGGAAATCCGGGAAGAGAACAGGGGGGACATTGATGCCATCAAGGAACCCCAAAGGCTTTATTCCGCCTGGCAGGTGGCCGAAGCGGCCTTGTTCAATCAACTCAAACCGCGGCTTGACCTTGCTGAATATGAAGACGCCATTCCACTGCTGACCATCAGCGCCTTCAGAGCCTGGTCTCGCTACCAGGCAAGCCTGCGACGTCTTGAACACCGCTTTCGCCCCAATCATCCTCGCAAAGACAAAGGGATTAACCCTAATTCTTTCCTCCACCTCATCCTGATGCTTCCGTCTGTCTATAACTGGCTCGTGACCAAAATTGGAGAGAAGAATGCCAATGCGGTGATTGGGGCCGTCTCGCTCATCGGGGCGGCTGGGGAAGGTGTTTTGGCGGCGTGGCTTGCCAATAACTTCGGAATTATTCCGGCTCTGGCGTGGCTCATCCCGCTGTTCGCGGCGCACATTATTTTTGAGGGGGTGCATCCGAACTCCGCCATCCGCGGGCCGCCGCTCCGGTGGATCAACCTTTTCCGCTTCGGCGTGTTCGCGCTCTACCTCTTATTCCCCGTCTTTGGCACTTCGCCTTACCTTGCCATGATTTCTCACATCGCTTTCGACTTTTGGCATTTGAGAACCGGTATCGATAGGGATGTCTCCAAACTCCAAAAAACTTTTGAACTTCTTCACTCGGACAAGCACGACAGGATTTCTCATCCCGAGAAGAGAGGAGGAACTCACTTTGTCACGTGGATTTATCAAGAAATATCGCTGGTTGAAAAGATTTCACGCAGCTTGGACGCGGCCCATTCTGTGAGGTTGGCCCGTGAGAATCTTGGAGGCTATACCGTCGGGTTTGACTATTTAGAAGAAAACGGCAACGTTCGGGTTCTTATGGAGTCTGTTCCGTCTTTGGCTGATGTCATTCAGAAATTAATCAAATCCGATCAATTAGAGAAAGCAAAGGAACTGCTCAGAAAATATTTTGATGTCAACTTGAATATCATCAAACGTGGGGTAGTGAATTGGGACCCGAAGCTGGAAAATTACGGGGTCAATGAAAAAGGTGAAGTGCGATTAATCGATTTGGGAGGGTTGGTTGAAGCGCAATCGGTGCTGGATGTTCCGGAGTCTGACGATTCGGACATCTTTTATTTTAATTCAAAGATGAGTGAGGGGGTGCCTGCGGCGTTGAGTTCCACTTTCAATCAATTGCGAGAGGAATATGGCTTTGGGAACGGAACGGATATTTTTCAGACAATCAAAAAGAATGCCAACACTGAACCGCCGGAGCGCGTGAAATGGAAACTGCCCATGCTTGATAGTGGTGGAGCCGCCGGCACTTGGAAAATTAAGGGAGTTTTGGCTCTCTTCGGGGTTGGATTGTTGTCGCTTCAACTTGGATTTTTCTCACTTTTCACGCCGGCGTTGGGGATGCTTCTCACGGACTATCCGATCCTCTGGATCCCTGTGGGAATTTTGACCTACGCTTCCACCAGCGTTCTAGGAGCGATTTTTGAGCAAGCGTGGACAAAGAGAGATAAAGAAAACCTTTCCTTCCTCACTCTGGGGAAACGCTTTCTGCTGAATAAGTGGGGAGACTATGATTGGAGTGTTGTCTGCAGGTCCCTCGGCATGGCTCCCATTTGGGGTTTTATTTCCATCTTTTTCATTTATCAATGGGTTCTTCCAGGGTTCTTTGGGTCTATTTTGGGGCTATCCCTTCTTCTGCAAGCTTTTTTATTGCAGGTGGTGATTTCTACCCTTATCACAGATTCGGCGATATTTTTCACTGGACGCGCAATCGTCGGCCGGGATTCACTTCTCAAAATAATGGGTGAGGGAAGAACCAAGTTCCTGAATTATCTCGGCCTCAATATGATTGTCTGGATCCCTCTTCAATTCGGCTTTGCTTACTTGCGAGAGATCGATTCTCCTTGGATATTTGCGGCCATTGGTATGATCGGCCTTGCTTGGCGAACAATTCAGGTTTATATGTTTGAAGGAAAAGTCATTCGCTGGCTGCCGAACACGACTTTCTTAAACATCGTCACTCTCCCATTGAAACTCCTTGGGGACCTTCTTTTTGGCCATCGGTATTTCGTCGTCCAATCCATTACATGTCTTTGGTTTCTTTTGTCTTTATCCACAGCTCGCGCCGTGTATCTCCTGGTTCCGAATTTTGTTTTGAGCGTTTTCGTCGTCCCAGTCGCCTGCGCCATCGGTTACGTCACCTGGTTAAAAACACGGGCGAAAAAATACATTCTCCCAAAAGATGCGGCCTCCCAAATTAATGACAACTTATCTCAAACGGCGATGCGGCTGGGGGTGGGGGAGGTTTTGGCGAACCAAATCTCCGAGAATGCCGAAGCTCATTCGCCTCTGGTCATGAGAGATTTGGGTTTAGCGGCGGGCCTTCTGTCATCAAAAGGACGCTTACGTTGGCTCCGTGTCTACTGGGCCGGTCTCAAAATAATGATCAAAACATTTTCGGTGTCTGAAGTCTTTTCCGGCCATTTTGGCCGCCTCTTCCGCGCGGGATTTGTGCTCGGAGAAAAAGCCGGCATTTACACTGACACGGATTGGTCGTGGCTCGTGTCGGCGAATGAGTTGAACAAAGAAGTTCAGCCGGTGATTGATCTGAGTAATCCCATTACCCGCGCCGCGGAAGTCGAAAGAACCAAGCTGATTTATGAGGTGCTTAAAAATGCCGGAAAGAACCCCGTTTTTAGAATCATTTCTTCCGATGAGATGGCCGATAGAGCCCAGTTCTCCGCTGAACTGCTGAGTTCAATTAAGTTTATTTCTGCGGAAACGGCGGTGTTGAGTGAGGAGACTGTGAGATATTTCAACGATGTTGGATTCCTGAAATCTCTTACAGGAGAAGAAGTGCGGAGATTGAACAGCGGCGGGCTGGCTTTTGCCGTTATCACTCAGGATTTGGATATGTCCCGGATTTCAGAAGAGAATAAACAGGCGTTTGTCGTGGCGTTTGTTTTGGGTCATCTTGTGGCGGTCATGAATATGACTGTCGTTTCAAAGCTCAAAAGGGCCATGGCCGCTCTGATCGCCGCTTAATGCGAAAAAAGCCGCTTAGCCCGCCTATTTGATGTTCGATCGCGCGATCAGTCCCATGAGTCCAACGACGAGGCACGCAAGCCCGCCTCTTACAATCAATGGAAGTTGTTCTTTTGGAATGAAGGGTTTGGCCTGGTTGATAAGCGGCAGGACGAAAATAAAGACAGCTCCCAACGCGAGCAGGACAATCGAGAAAAACAACACCGCTTTCCTGATGCTGGCTGTGCCGCTTCCCGTATTGATCTGGACTTTTTCAGGCACCAGGGCCATCGAGAGCGTCAAAATATTTTTCGCGCAGCGTTTGATGAGTTCGTTGTCCGGATTTTGCTTGGCCCACGCGTTGTATTCAATGAGGAGTTCTTCCAGCAGGCCGATTTTCTGTCCTGCCATGATATAGTACGTGTGCGCCGGTTCATTGGCGAGGTCCAGCCTGGCCGCTTTTCGGAAGGCCTCAAACGCGTATCGGGAGAACATGGGGTCTGTTTGGGCCTTTGCCCGGCACAAAAGCCCGATTTCAAACTGAGCGGCCGCCAGGGAGGGGTCGGCCAAAACGGCTCGCCGATACTCAGTGAGAGCCGCGTCCTTCATGCCCCTGGCTTTTAATTCGTTGGCTCTTTTGAGATACTCTTGCCCTTGCTGGGCCGCTTGAGATGGATCGTCGTAAATTGGATCAGACATGTTGGGCTGAATTTTGATGCAATTCTATTCGCACGTCAAGAAGAATATCCCTCAATTATGGAAAAGACTGATAATAATCTGCTTCATATCGTTTTGGTGGAACCGGAAATCCCGCAAAATACCGGGAATATCGGCCGGACATGCGTGGGGCTCGGCGCCACGCTTCATTTGGTGGGGGAATTGGGGTTTTCATTGGAGGCCAAAGACGTCAAGCGCGCCGGTTTGGATTATTGGGCCCATTTGAAGCTGATGCGCCATTTAACCTGGGACGCGTTTGAAGCCGCTCTTCCCGCCGAGGCGTCCCTGTTTTTCTTTTCTACCAAAGGATCTTCTTCTTTGTGGGACATGCGCTTTCGCGCGCCGGTGTATTTCGTTTTTGGATCTGAAAGCCGGGGGCTGCCGCCGTCGTTCTATAAACGGTTTCGGGAATCCCTGGTGCGCATTCCGATTGAGAAGGAGATACGTTCTCTCAATCTGGCGACCGCCGTGGGGATCGCCGCCTATGACGCCGCCCGCCAGCTGTGGCACACCCTAAACTCTAAGTTCTAAATCCTAAACAAGGTATTGGAACAGCTCCCCAAAATATGACAAAATTCCGCCTTCGCCGCTGTCCGCGTGGTGACAATCTCGCCTGGATGATCGGTTCCGTAAAAATCACATGAAGCATGAAGAAGGAAGATAACATGACCTCCGATAATAAAAATATTCCCCACAATTATTCTCCCGGTTTGGAAGGGATCATCGCCGGAATCAGCGACATCGCCGAAATTGACCCGGATCACGACGCGCTCAGCTATCGGGGTTATCCCGCCCACGTCTTGGCTGAACACGCCACGTACCTGGAGGTCGCCTATCTTCTACTCAACGGGAAATTACCGAACCGCGCGGAACTGGACAGCTTCTCCAACGAACTCACTCAGGAGCGAAACCTGTCCCAGCAATTTCTCGCCTTTTTAAAGCACATTCCGCAAGGGGCGAATGGGATGACGAGCCTTTCCATGGCCATTTCCTGTTTGGCCATCCTCGATCTTGATACGCAGAAAAACGACCGATCTTCCAATCTTTCCAAGGCCAAACGGCTCATCGCGCAAAGCCCGGCGGTTGTTGCCGCCCTCTACCGGATTGGTCATGGTCAAAAACTGATTAAACCGACCAGTCATCTTTCCCATGCGGCCAATTTCCTCTATATGATGACGGGGAAAGAACCCGATCCCGAAATTGCCAAGTCATTTCAGTCCACGATGATTCTTTACGCCGAACACGGTTTTAACGCCTCCACGTTCACGGCGCTGGTCACGGCTTCAACTTTATCGGATATGCACTCGGCGGTGGTGTCCGCTCTTGGAACCTTGAAGGGGCCCCTCCACGGCGGCGCCAATGAAGGAGCCATCGAAACTCTTCTGAGTATTGGCGACATCAAAAATGTGGAGCCTTGGCTCAAGGAAACGCTCAAGCGAAAAGAGAAAGTCATGGGGTTCGGCCACCGGATTTACCGGAAGCAGGATTCGCGCGCGCCTCTCCAAAAACAAATGGTGGAGCGGATTTCCAAACGCGTCGGTGATACGAAGCTTTTTCCTCTCGCCTGCAAGTTGGAAGAGGCCATGAAACGGGAGAAAAATCTATTTCCAAACGTGGATTACTTCAGCTCCGTCCTTTACTATTTGATCGGCCTTCCCATCGAAGTGTACACGCCGATCTTCGCGATGTCCCGCATGGCGGGATGGGCGGCTCATATCATTGAACAGCACAGCGCCAACGTGCTCATTCGTCCGGATTGCCATTATTCAGGCGATAAAAAAATGAAATTCGTTCCCATCGATGAAAGGTAAAGGGACGGCCAAAACGGACTCCTCAGCCTCCCGCATAGAGCAGGATTCTATCGGAGAAAAGCCGGTGCCGGCTGACGCTTATTACGGCATCAACACCGTTCGGGCTCTTGAAAATTTTCCCATCAGCGGGCTTAAGGCGTCTCCTTCCTTTATCGACGCTTTCCTTTTCATCAAGAAGGCGGCGGCTCTCACCAACAAAGAACTCAATCTTTTGAAACCCGCGCAGGCCGACGCGATTGTTCAGGCGTGCGAAGAAATATTGAGCGGCAAACTGAGGGATCAGTTTGTCGTCGATGTTTTTCAAATGGGCGCCGGGACGTCTCTTCACATGAACGTCAATGAAGTGATCGCCAACCGGGCGGCTGAGCTTATGGGGGGAGCCAAAGGAGACACCGGTGTGGTACACCCGAACGATCACGTCAATTTCGGGCAATCCACCAACGATGTTTTTCCGACGGCGATCCGCATGGCCGCCCGCAAAGGATTTGAAGAACTGATCCCGGTTGTTGATGCCCTTTCCAAGGCGCTTTTGGCGAAGGGGGTTGAATTCGACGATGTGGTGAAATCTGCGCGCACCCACTTGCAGGACGCCGTGCCGATTCGCTTGGGGCAGGAGTTTAAAGCGTACGGCGTGGCTGTTGAACGGTCGTTGGAGCGGATCAAAGCCGCCATGAAGGAATTGGAGGAACTGGGGATCGGCGGCAGCGCCGCGGGGACCGGTCTTAATACGCATCCGGAATACGCCAAGCGGGTTGTCTCGATTTTGAATAAATTGACGGGGTTCTCCTTCCGGCCGGCGGCGGATTTGAGGGAAGCCATGCAAAGCCAGCGGCCGCTCTCGGAAGCGTCCTCGGCGCTCAAAAATCTGGCCGTGGAACTCATCCGAATCTCCAATGATATTCGTCTCTTGGCGTCGGGGCCCACCACGGGGTTCGCCGAAATCGTTCTTCCGCCGGTTCAGGCGGGTTCGTCCATCATGCCGGGGAAAATGAACCCGTCGATGGCCGAAATGCTCACGATGGTGTCGTTTCAGGTGATCGGGAACGATCTGGCGATGACGCTTTGCGTTCAAGCGGGACAGCTTGAGCTGAATGTGATGATGCCGCTCATGGCGTACGATCTGCTTTTCTCGTTGGACATTTTGAAGAACGCGATTCGCGCTTTCACGGCTCGTTGCGTGAATGGGATCACGGCCGATCGCGAGCGGTGCCGCCGCTACGCCGACATGTCATTGTCGTTGGCCACGGCTTTAAATCCCGTGCTGGGATATTCTGCGGTGGCCCTGATCGTTAAAGAGGCGTTGGCCACCGGCAAAACGATCGTTGAAATCGTTAAAGAGAAAAATCTCTTATCACCGGAGAAAATCAACGAAATCCTCGACCCTCAAAAGTTGACCGAACCCGGCATCGTTAAATCCTCCTAGCCGATCATGCCGACGCTGGCTTCGACCCAAGCCGGAACCGGTCTTCCCCTGGTTTTTCTTCATGCCTTCCCCTTGTCCCGGGAGATGTGGGCGCCTCACAGGCCGTTCTTCTCCAAGCATTTCCAATTTATTTCCTTCGACCTCCCCGGATTTGGCGGGTCGAAGCCTTTGGGCGACACGTCTTCCATGGAGGGCATGGCGGACGCCGTGCTTCAGTCGTTGGATTCGCTGGGGATCAAAGAACCGTTTGTGTGCGCCGGGCTTTCCATGGGGGGGTATGTTCTTCTTCAACTGTTGAAAAAGGCCCCGGAACGGCTGAGAGGCGTTGTTCTTGTCTCAACCCGCGCCACGGCGGACACGGCGGAGGCTCGTTCCAGACGATTCAAGATGATCGAGAGGGTGAATCAAGAAGGGCTCGGTTCGTTATCCGAGATCATGCTCCCTTCTCTTTTGGGGGCGTCGTCATTTCATGGGCGTCCTGAGTTGGTGGATCAGGTTCGCCAGTGGATTCGGACGGGTCAGCTGGAAGGCGTGTTGGCGGCGTTGCGAGGGATGGCGGAACGTCCAGATTTATCTCATCTCCTCACATCCATGCCGGTCCCGGCGCTCGTGTTAAACGGGGCCGAGGATAAAGCCACGCCTTTGGCGGAAATGACTGAGATGGCGCGTCAAATCGCGGGCGCCCCATTCCATTCTCTTCCCAGCGCCGGCCACCTGTTGTCGCTCGAACAGCCCGATATTTTTGGCGATTTAGTTGTCCGTTTCCTTCAGAGAAGCGTTCTCTGAAAAAAGTTTCCAACCCATCAAAAGTTCCTTCTTTCTTCCAGGAACCACCGCTTCTTTGATTTGTTATACTCGGCATGAACACAGCGCTACTTGAACCTGAAATCATGGAAAAAACAACCGAATCCATTCGAAAAGAGTTCGAAGAAGCCGCCTTCCCTCATATGAATGAGATGTACGCGGCGGCCCTGCGAATGACGAGAAACCCGACGGATGCCGAAGATCTCTCAGCCGAGGTCTTTTCCAAGGCCTGGCGGTTCTTTCACCAATTTGAGCGAGGCAGCAATATGCGGGCCTGGCTCTACCGCATCTTGACCAATTCCTACATCAACAATTACCGGAAGAAAGCCCGCCAGGGCCCTCGCGTGGACATTGACCAATATGAGACGGCCGAAGAATTCTATATCTATAACAAACTCGTTAAAACGAACGCCGCCGCGGCGCAGGACCCGGCTCAAGCGGTTCTCCTCAAGTTTGCCGAGAATGACATCGTTAAAGCCATGGAAAGTTTGCCCGATGGGTTCCGAGAGGCGGTCATTCTCTCCGATCTTCAGGGGTTGTCGTATGAGGAGATCGCGGCCGCTTTGGAAATTCCGATTGGAACGGTCCGCTCCCGGCTTAATCGAGGGCGCAGGCAGCTTCAGAAAGCGTTGTGGGATGAGGCGGTTCGATCGGGTTATATTTCTCAGGATAAAATGAATCCGATGAAAAGATGGTCGTTTCGTCTTTTTCGATCGATGAGGGGGAAGTCCCGTGACTGATTGCCAGGAAGCGATCGACGTTTTATACGAATATCTTGATAATCAGTTGACGGACATCAGGAGTTCCGCCATTCAAAAACATCTGCAGCTTTGCCGCGCCTGCTTCGGCCTTTATGAATTTGAGAAAGTATTACGAGAACGGATTCGTGAAAAAACCTACCATCAGTGCCCGGATCGGCTCAAGAAACGCATCGAATCTATCATTGAAGAGTATTAAATTCATTGATAGCATGCTCCTTACGCAGATAATCCTGCTCATCAGCGAATTAAACATCTAAAAATGGATTTTATGTCGTACGAATATTTCATTCACACGCTTATCCCACATCTCGTCGTTGGCACATATACTTCTCTTTTGGCGGTCCTGATGCTTTATGGACTTCATCGCTATTGGATTCTGCTCCTCTATTGGCGATATCGCAAGAAGGGGGATGCGCCACCCACGCCCGCTTTCACCTCCTCTCTCATCGGAACGCCGCCTGTCACCATTCAGTTGCCGCTTTATAACGAGATGTATGTCGCTGAGCGTTTGATCGACTCCATCTGCTCTCTGGATTATCCTCGCGAACAATTGGAGATCCAAGTTCTCGATGATTCCACCGATCAAACCATTGAGATCGTGGCGCGGAAGGTGGAAGAAAAGAAAAACCAGGGATTTGATATTAAACACGTGCGACGGGGCCACCGGAACGGATATAAGGCGGGGGCTTTGGCCTTTGGCACAAAACTGGCGCGCGGAGAATACATCGCCATTTTTGACGCGGATTTCATGCCTCCTTCCGGCTTTCTTCATGCCACCCTGCCCCATTTTACGGATCCTCAGGTGGGGATGGTGCAGACGCGATGGGGACACGTGAATCCGGATTATTCCTTGCTCACTCGTCTTCAAGCCCTTTTCTTGGACGGTCATTTTCTCCTGGAGCATACGGCGCGTTATAAGAGCGGCGCGTTCTTTAATTTCAATGGGACAGCCGGCATTTGGCGGCGGGACGCCATTGAGTCCTCCGGCGGATGGAATCCGCGAACGCTAACGGAAGATCTGGATCTTTCTTATCGGGCTCAGCTGGCCGGCTGGAGGTTTGTTTATGATCCCGACTTTGTTTGCCCGGCGGAGTTGCCGGTGGATATTCACGCCTTCCATTCGCAGCAGCGGCGATGGGCCAAAGGGGCGTTGCAGGTGGCTCGGTTCATCTTGGGGGATTTATGGCGGGCCAAGCTCCCCTTGCACACGAAGCTGGAAGCCACCGCTCATTTGACGGCCAATATCGGGTATCTCCTCACGTTTTTCGTGGCCCTTCTTCTGTTGCCCAGCCTCATGCTCCGGTCGCAGGTCCATTGGGCCGGCATCCAGTTTTTTGAAATCGCTTCCTTTGTGGTGACGGCGCTTTCCATTTCGTTTTTTTATATTTTCTCTCAGAAAGAGTTGTATCCAAACTGGAAATGGAAAATCAAAGACGTCCCTGCCCTCCTGTCATTCGGGATTGGAATGTGCGTGAGCAACGCCATCGCGGTCTGGGAAGGCTTGGTGGGGGGAAATGAATCTGAATTTATTCGCACGCCCAAATACGGGATCAGCAACGGAAGTGATTCGTGGCTGAAAAAGAATTACGCCCGCGGGAAAGACAATCTGTGGTTCATTCAAATCTTTTTCTCGTTGTATTCGCTCCTTACGTTTTTTATCGCTGTTGAGAAGAACTATTGGGGGGCGCTTCCTTTTATTGCTCTCTTTATCTTCGGTTTTTCGTACGTGTCGAGCCTCGGTTTCATACATCGTTGGGGACGGTAACGTCCCAGTCGACTCTCCTCCTACTTTTTCCCTCTCGAGAATAATACCTTCCGTTTGATGGTTGTCACATTCCCCGCGACATCGCGGGCCAATACTTCGATCATCGTTGTTCCCTCGCTTAGCGGCACCACTTTACTGAAACTTCCATCTCCGCTGATAAAGACGACCTCCCCGTTCACGGAAAGCATGGTGGCGCCTGAAACGGTTCCTTTCACTTCCACAAAGGGTTCCGTTCCTGACACGGATTGGCCTTCGTTCGGCACGAGATTGTAAATGGTGGGGGGAACCGTGTCCTTGGTAATGGGCATCGGATCCGAAAATTTTCCGTGGACGCCAAGGGCGTCAATGAACGCCACCCGCATATAATAATCGCCGTCTGAGATGGGCTGTTTTTTATAGTCAAAGGGGATGTCGATGGGTTTCGTGATATCCAAGATGATTCGTCTGAAATTTTCATCCCGGGCCAGTTGGAGTTGGTAGCTGGCCAGAATATTCTTCGACATGACGGACTTCGCTCCTTTTGTGTCCCCTTCCTTTTTGTTTGTGGTCACCGGCGGCGCAATGGTCACAACCCCCTTGGAGAGGTCCACTTTCGTTTGGATGGGGATGTCGCTTTCAAGATTGGCCGGATTAAAGTCGGCGAATTGGTTGAGCGGCATCGGAGCTTGCGGGGGCGCTTTTTTGAGGACTTGCGTTCCGAATCCTTCGGGAACCGTGACTGTTTTGCCTTGGGCGGTGACGTCCACCTGCCCCTTATAAACGAAGACCACTTCCGTTTCGTCCTCGCGGATTTTGGCTTGATAATCTGATTTGGCGCCTTTGGGTTGGATAATGGTTCCATGGGGGAGGATGACTCTGGCTCTGGAGGCCCGGATATCCCCTTTTAACAGCTCAATTTCCTGAAGGATCTTTTCCGGTTTTAACACCACATACGAGTTTTCATTGATCTGGACGATTTCCTTCGACGGAAATTGGACGCGCGCCCGGCCCTGCTGGAGCGTTCGCAAGCTATCTTCATAGTAGAGAGTCATGTCTTGCCGGGCCGTGGTCCAATCCGACGTTCCTTTGCGCTGATATTTGACCTCGGAGATGGCGCTCACCAATTTGGCCGTTCGGAATTCCTCCTTGACGAGAACGACCGGAATCTTGATCCGGGTTCCGGGAAGGGCGATCGTGGGATCGTTCGTCGGCAGTTTGTTGTACTTGATGATTTCCGGCCATTTGAGCGGATCCTTCAGGTATTTGTTCGCGATGCCCCACATGGTGTCCCCGGGGGCCACGATCACTTCCTGAAGAACATCGTCTGCCCGCGTGGGCGAAACAGAGAGGATTCCTAGGAAGAGCAGGCCCATGAGGCGCGCGAGCCATCTCATTTTTATCCGCCGTATCGCGTTCACGCGGACTTCTCCTGTCTTGGCAACGACAGATTTCGAGGAATCGTCAATATGAAGTTGGATCCTTTCCCCTCTTCGGATTCAACCCAAATGCGCCCGCCGTGCGCCTCAACGATGCTTTTGCAGATCGTGAGGCCCAACCCGGCTCCGCCTTTGAAGCGTCCTTCGACCTGCCTGAATTTGTCGAATACTTTTTCAAGATACGATTCCGGAATTCCTTCTCCTGTGTCGATCACGGAACATTTGAAGCTGTCGTTCGAGGCGGAGAGTCGGAGCGTGATCGATCCTCCGTCCGGAGTGAATTTGGAGGCGTTCCCGATGAGGTTGGTGAAAACGCGCTCGATCAAATTGGGGTCGGCTGTGAGGGGCGGGAGGGTGCTTCCCGCCAGGTCAAGCGTGAGTTGGATGTTGTTGGTCCGGCTCTGAGGGGAAAAGAGTTCAAGAACACGTCCGGCCAGTTCTTCGAGACGAAAGGTTTCCAAATGAAGAGTCATTCGTCCGGCTTCAAGCCGCGCGAGATCCAGAATGTCGTTGATCATGGTTAGAAGCCGCAGGGACGCTTTTTCCATCGTGTCGAACATCTTGCCTTGAATCTCCGACAGCGGGCCGGTTTGTCCGGATTGGAAGAGGCGGATAAACCCGCGGATCGCCGTGAGGGGGTTTCGCAGGTCATGAGTGATGGAATGAAGGAATTCCTCTTTCATCGAATCCAACTCTTTCTCAAGCGTGATGTCGTGAATGACCGTCACGATGCCCATGGTCTCTTCGTTTTTGGGAGAGCGGACCTGCTCGGAGGAAAGCGAGTAGAACCGGTCTTTTTGATCGCGCGGGAGTTTGACTTCGATCGATTTTTTCCCTTCCGGTTTCGTGAGGACATCCACGAAAATCGTTTTTAGTTCCGGCGTGGGAAGGAATTTCCAAAGCGGTTGCCCGAGCGTTTCAGCGTTCCCTTCTATTTGCAGGATGTCTTTGGCCCGGTGGCTTAACAGTTGGATGCGCCCTTGATAATCGGTCATGATGATTCCATCTTCGATTGAGAAAATGATGGCTTCTGTTTTTTTCTGCTCGATGATGAGCTTTTCCACTTGTAAGTCGGCATACCCTTTCAATTTTTCGAGCATTCGGTTGAATGTTTGCGCCAGTTCCTGAATTTCATCCCGGCTTTTGACGACGATGGGATCGGGGAAATGCCCGTTGGCCACGTCCACTTCTTGTGCGATTTGAGTGATGACAAGGAGTGGGTTCACGAGGGATTTCGTCAAGAGAGTGGCCGCCAGAATGGCGATCAGGAGCGTTATGAGAACCGTGATCCCGGCTGTTTTTTTACCTCTTATCACATCGGCGTAGGCTTCCTCTCGTTTCTGTTGCGTGATGATGGCTCCGCCCAGTTTTGTCACCGGCGCCGAGGCCCCGACCCAGAGGGTCCCTCGTTCGTCTTTGAATTCTCTCGATCCCAGACTCCCGGCGAGAGCCGTTTTGACGATGGATTGTTCGTTGATGATCTGTTCGTTTTTTTGGAGAGGGTTTTGAGGAACGGAGAGCAACTCTCCGTTTTGTCCGACATACGTGGCGCATCCGGTGAGACCGATTGTTTTCTGAGAAATAATATCGACGATATCGTTCAGCGAAAATTTGGCGTACATGGCGTTTGTGCCAGAAGGCGTTTTGATCGGGAGATAAACTTCGGCGAATGTTTTTCCGTTGGTTCGGCTGACCTCCATCACCTGTTTGCCTGATTTTTGGAGCGTTCGAAAGGGCGCCAAGGACGCGTGCGTGATGAGCGTGGGGTTGTCGTTCAAGTCAGGCGCGAGGACCGGATTGAAAACCTTTATGAGTTCCTGGCCGTTAACGGTGAGGACCGAGATGATGCCGAATTGCTCCGATGAATCGAGGAGGGATCGAAGGAAGGCTTGTTTGGCTTCCCAGCTCATCGTCGGGTTTTGGATGGCGGTGACGCCGAGAAAGAGTTGTGATTGGATCGTGGCCACGCGTTCGTCCAATCGATTGGCCAGCGATGCGGCCAGTTCGATGTGATAGCGTTGTACTTGTTTTTGAAGGCTGTCGTCGTTGATTCGAACGATCAGGAGTCCAACCAGGGACACGGGGATGACCGTGAGGAGCAGTAGGACAATGAGAAATCGGGGGAATAGTTTGAGTCGGATAGGCGTCATGGAGCGCCGCCTTCCCCGGCCCGTGTCGCAACTTTTTCGCATTGTGATTTAAGCACGAATTCCTCTTTGTCCTCTCCAAGTTTATCTGGGGGGCGGTGGGTTTCAAGGGATGAAAAAAACCAATAAAACCTCAACCAGGGGGATCTTCTATACTAGAATCCCGGCATGAGGTTGTTTATTGCCGCGGATCTTTCACCTGATGTTCGCGCCCATCTGGCAGCGCATCTTGAGAAAGTCCGGCATGACGCCGGGGTGCGCTGGGTGTCTCCGGAATCGTTTCACATCACGTTGAAATTTTTAGGCGAGACGGACGCTTCTCGCGTGAAGGATATTCAAAGCCTCGTTCAACGCGTGTCATCCCGGTATTCGTGTTTTTCTTTATTTTTGAAATCAGGTGGAGCCTTCCCGTCGACGAAAAATCCGCGGGTTCTGTGGACCGGCGTGAGCGGCGACTTCGAATGTCTTAAAAAAATATCAGAAGAAATTGAGGAAGAGTTGATCCCATTTGGATTCCCAAAAGAAAACAGGTCTTTCCGTCCGCACTTGACGTTGGGGCGGGTGCAGGGGAGAGATTCCGCGGCGGTGAGCCGGGGGAGGGAATCGAGTTCATCCAAGTCGGCGGGATCGTCGTCGACGGAATCGTCTTCGACGGGATCGTCTGTCGCCGTCAGTGAAATGACGGCCGTATCTCAATTTTGTACTCTTTTTTCGATTTATCACTCTCCGTTGTTCGAGGTCAATGAAATCAAATTGATTCGCAGCACCCCTCATCCGTCCGGTTCCCGGTATGAAACGCTTGATTCGTTTTCTCTGAGGCCGCGGTGATGCCACTTCGGCGACATCCGGCTCTTCTTCTCGTTCCGTTTTCATTCCTTCTGGTTCTTTCGATGAGGTTGCCGCTCAGCCCGTCCGAGCGCCCGCTGTATAAAAAGATGATCGCTCTCACCTTCGACGATGGCCCTCGTCCCGACGGGACCGCTCAGTTGG
>PLLH01000046.1 GCA_003140895.1 Elusimicrobiota bacterium | reverse complement strand
GCCCCCGCCGCGTAATCCTGGCTCACCAGCTCTTTCACCAATCCCTGGCGTGAATAGATCTTTATCACCACGTGCGCCGGCCCTTCACAGTTGAAATTAATTTGCGCCTCGCTCCCAACACCCGGAGATATCACGTTCCTGTCTTTTTCCGTCGAACCGGGGAGGGTCTCATTGGCCATAGTCACTTGTACTTCATCAAACGACAATTTGTCCCCATCATAGGCGGTGAGCCTCAAGACGTAGACGCCCACCGCCGAGAATTGAACCGTGGGATTGAGTAGGGAGGTATTGCTGAATGTGGCGCTTCCAGACCCTGAAATCAGGCGCCAGGAATAGATTAATTGTCCACCGGGAATCCCGTCATCCGTTACCTGGGCTGCCATTTGGGATGGAGCGGGAAACACGACCGTTTGGTCGTTCCCCGCGTTGACGTGAGGCGGTTGGTTGGTACTGGAACTTCTACTGCCGTCTCCCGTGTGGGCGGTGGCGGCTTCGAGGGTATCGTAGTTAGGGCCGGGGTCTTTGCCATCCGTCCCGGCATTGTGATAAGTGCTTTGGGCAGTCAATCTGTAATTAAGATTGGCGTAATCTGTGAAGCCCACGGCATCGGCACCATCCGCATAGAAATTATCGCCGGTGTTGATATGGCTCCCAGTAAAATGGCTGTCGAAATACCAAGTTTTGTTCCACGAATATCTCGAATCGCACGTGCGCAGAATAAATACGTTTTTCAGACAGTATGAATCAGCAGAAAATGTACTTACGCTGTTTATGGCATAGTCGCCATAAGTAAATATGTTGTTTTGCATTATTAAAGGGTCCCCAATCTTTTCATAGCTCCAAAATCCAATCGCCGCCCGCTGAGAACCGTTAGCCAGAGGACCAGCCGCCATCAAATTGTTCCTAATCATTACATCCAAAACGGGGCGGCCACCTGTTTTTGTCTCCAACCAAAAACCGTAATTTTCTGTAGTCCCATAATCGCTTCTAATGTCATCGAAAAGATTATTTTCGATTAGGATTCTCTGAGTTTGATCAGATGGGTAATTACCGTCTTCGGCGGTCATGCGAAACCCTATACCTTCACTGCGAACTATATTGTTTTTAATCGTTACATCTCTCATAACGGACCAGGGGGCTGTACCTGACTGGTTGCGAGGTGTGAGGACTATAGCCGTAGCCCGCTGTCCCCCAGAGCGTCCGTAGCTATTTTCCAAAATATTGCCTGTCACCAAGACCCGTTGCGCATTCTTTATTTCAAACAGATTTTTACAAACCCAGCCCCAACCACCGACAGGCTCGCCGTTAAAAAATGGAGAATTGTAGTTCCATTTATCCGGCTTGTAAAAATAATTGCCGCGTACTTCGATGTCCGATGGAATCACTCCGGTACCAACATTGGGGAAATCACCCGGATCGGAAGTGTGGTTAATCGCGGGGTCTGCACCGCCAAATAGTATGTTCTCCCCAGCCGACTCAAGGTAATTATTGACTATCTTGTAAGGACCGGGGCCATTCCAGGCCAGGAAAGCTTGTGAGTCGGACGTGTCTTTAAAATTCTCAAATCTGCTATCTACAACGGCAATGTACCTGCCATCAGCATCAAGACCCACTCTCGCCCATAAAGACTCAGATGTAGAGTGGAAATAACAACGGTCATAGGTGATGTTACTAGGCAATTCGTCTAAAGTAGTAGCCGTCACCTTGCCGCTCCACCATGATTTATACGTGGCAAACCCAGACCCCTGCCAAACTAAGTTGTACACTCTACTGGTCGCAGCAAACTCGATGCCGCAAAAGCGATAGTGATGCGCGCTGAACTGCGTAAACATGGCTGGCCGGCCGTCGCCATCATCAAACGGCGTGACAATCTTGGGCATGTGTACGGCATCGGCAGCTGTGACGCGTTGTCCCTCGGGCAAAGAAGCCAGTTCTGATGAAATGATATATAGCCAACCGGTGCCACTTTTTATTGGCAAATAAATCGTGCCCGTAAAGGTCGCCCCCGCCTCTAGGACTATCACATCCCCCAGGGCAGCGTTATCAATGGCATTCTGGAGATTGCCTCCCGAGTTGACCGTCCATGTGGTTCCACCAGTAGGTAAGGAATAGGGGGTGTCAAATGTCTCCGGCAAGTTAGGCATGACGGGTCCAGCCGCAAAAGCAGGGCCCGACGGCCATTGAAAGAACATTAAACTGGCCGCAAGAATGATTCGCCCGATTTGTCGGACCCTTTCTTTCATATTGATTCCCTTCATTTTCATTTAACCGTCATTCCGGAATGTCCCTGTCCGGAATCCATTTCCGGATATGAATGGATCCCGGCCAGAAGATTGCCGGGATGACGGAAACTCATCTCACCACCGCGATTTTCTTCTTGGTCTTCTTCCCGCCGATATCCAAAGTCGCTGTGTAGATTCCGGAGGCCACCTTGGACCCGTCTCCATTCTTGCCGTCCCAAAGAACCGTATAGATCCCCGTCGCATAATCTTGGTTCACCAATTCTCTGACCAGGCCGCCCCGCGAGTAAATCTTTATCATCACATGGGTCTGTCCGTTACAACTGAAACCGATTTGTGCGTTCGTTCCCGTCTGAGGAGAAATCACGTTGACGTCATATCCCGACGGGACGGTCCCGTTTGGATTTGTGACGGAAATCTGAACGTCATCGCAGGAAATCAAGTCCCCGTCATAGGCGACCAGCCTCAAGACATACACCCCCAGTGAGGAGAACTGTACCGTGGGATTGAGAATAGAGGTGTTGCTGAAGGTGACATTTCCAGTCCCGCTCACTTTCCGCCAGAAAAAAGACACCCGGCCGCCAGGGATCCCATCGTCAGAAACCTGGCCCGACAACTGAGTGTCGGCGGGGAATACAATTGATTGGTTCTGCCCCGCATTGACCTGAGGCGCCTGGTTGGAAGAAAGACCGCCGCCTCCATGAACAGAGTTGGCTGTGGCGGAGTTGAGCGCGCCCCAATCCGGGCCGAGGTCTTTGCCATCGGTGCCGGCGTTTTTATAGAGGCTCGACGGATCGAGCACGTAATCCTTATTGCTGAAATTGGAAAACCCGACATCTCTCATGTTGAACGCGTAGAAGTTGTCGGTGGGATACAACCCCGCGATATGAGTTTTCAGATAATCGTAGATCCTTTCACCGGGTTGATTAATGATCAGATTTTTTTGGAAGTTATAAATAGTGGTGAAAGCATTCAGCGCAACCGATCCTTCGCCAACGGCGCACCCGATAACCCCGTAATCGGCGTGCGTGACAATGTTATTCTCAAATTTAAAATTCTCAGCCACCTTCGAATAATCTCCGAAGTACATGGTGGACCCCGGCGCACCGGCATGGAGAAGCAAATTATTCCTAATTGTCACGTCAAGGGAAGGAGCCTTGTCTTTCGGGGTGCAGAAATTAAAACCGCTGCTGCCGGAATTGTAATAATAGATGCAGTTTAAATCTTCAAGGAGGTTATTTTGAATCAGGATCCTTTTCGTCTGCTGCGACGAGTAATTGTCATCGGTACCGAGGATATTGAATCCCCGGCCCACATGACGAATGATATTGTTCGTGAAGGTGACATCCTGCACCACGGCCCAAGGGCTATCCCCGTATTGGTTTCTCACCGTCAAAACGATGGCCGTCGCCCGTTGGCCGCTGGAATTTTGACCTTCCAAAGCCCAGTTATTTTCAAAGACGTTGCCGCTCAGTAGAACCCTTTGGGCGCACTTTAATTCAAAAAGATTTTTGACGGTCCAATTCATGACGAAGTTCGGATCGCCGATCATCCAACAGAAGGGCTTATGAAAATAATTCCCCCGCACTTCGATGTCGGAAGGAACATTGTTCGGGATGGGGATTTTTTCTCCCCCGAACATGATATTTTCTCCCGTCGCTTCGAGATAGTTATTCACTATTTTGAAGGGACCTTCGCCGAACCAGGAACAAATCGCCTGGGCGTCGGAGCCGTCTTTGAAATTAGATATATAAGAGTCAATGACCGCCACATAATTTCCGCCGGCCAGGATGCCGGTTCTCGCCCAGTTCTGAAGAGAAGTCGAATGAACGTAACATCGATCAAAAGTGATGTGGGTGGGAAGTTGTTCAACGGTGGTTGCAGCATGGTCGCTCCACAGCGGATCAGAATAATTCGTTAACCCATATCCCATCAGAATTAAATTGTAATTGCCCGCGTCCACGCTAAATTCAACACCGGCAAACCGGTAATGGTGGGCGCTAAACATCGTCGTGATGGCCGGCATGGAGTTGGGACTCACTATCTTCGGCATGTGGATAGAATCTTCCGGCTTCACCCGCACCCCTTCGGGAAGCTGACCCAGTTGAGAGGAAATAATATAAATCCACCCGCTCCCCGATGTTTTGTTGGGAAGTTTATAGTTCCCGGTGAATGTCGCTCCCGCTTCAAGAACAATTACATCCCCGAGCGCGGCGTTGTCGATGGCATTCTGAAGGTTATCTCCCTGATGGACTGTCCAGGTTTGGCCGGATGGCAAGGAATAGGTGGTATCAATAAAAGTTACCGGGAGGGCAGGATCGGCGGCGAAAACTCGAACCAGAGATACCCCATAGATCATCATTAGAAAGGCGATTAAAAAACGCCTGGTCAGGGGGGCTCTTTTACTCATTTTTCACCTCTGTTAGGGAATCAGGATTTTCTGGCCGGGTTTGAGGTTGCTGGGATCGTCAATCAAATGCCGGTTGGCGTTATAGATGGACCGCCACATATCGATCCGGCCGTAAAACTTGACGGAGATCTTCGCCAGCGTATCCCCGGGTTTGACAAGGTAAACGCGGGCGGCCCGCCGCGAGTCGGTCTTCTCGTCCAACGATGACAGAGTGTGGGATTTGATAGGTGGAACCGGTTTGGCAGCGACGGGTTTCACAACCGCCGGAGTGACTTTCTCGGAACGCGGGTTTGATTTAACGGCTTTTTTCTTCTCGTTTTTATTTTCAGAAAAGCCTGCGGACTGATTTTGTCCGCCGAATTTCATGGACAAGTTGACGCGTTGTTGGGAATCCAAGTCCTGCACCAAACCGAAGGAATAATCGATGGAGAATCTCCCGAGAACAAATCCGGTTCCCATGGAAAACTCATTCACCTGATCCAATTTTCGATAACCGGCTCGAAGAGCCAGGGCGCCGATGCCAAGCTCAAGTCCGGCGGCCGGGCGAAGCTCCGTTTCATTCATGAAATACGGAACGTCCAGCAATAGAGTAAGCGGCCTGTGGCCGGTCAATAGATCCAGAGACGCTCCCACCCGCGCGACTCGAGGGAGCTTATTGCCCTCCTCCGCATATTTTAATTGCGTTCCAATATTCTGAAGAGCGGTTCCCACTCTAAGACGTGAATTGACGGGAGAACTGAACCCGAGATCAATCGCATACGCGCGCGCTTTTTCTTTTTCAATCAATTCCGACGACAAATACTTCACATTCAACCCCAATGACGCGCGGCCATAGGAACGGCCGACTCCAAACGTCACCGTCATGTCTTTTTGAGCGTTGACGCTTTGTGAGGTGATCCCGTCGTAAGAAATATCCATGGTTCCGGCGGTGTAATATCCGAGGAGGAGACCCCAACCTCCTTTCGCCGTGGGAGCTCCGAACAACAATTGTCCGAACGTATCCTCCATCATCCCTTTTTGGTACATGAACGACGCTTGACCCGATTGAAGCGTCCCTAGAGAAGCTGGGTTATACGTCATGGCGCTGACATCTTTCGACATGGCTGAAAAAGCTTCGCCCAGAGAGGCGGCACGGGCGCTGGAAGGTTCAAGAAGGGTTAATCCACTGGAGGTGCCGGCTCCATTCGCCAAGGACGGGGAAGAGCAGGTAAAGTTAAAAACAACCATAAAAACAGAGGCGATTACTCCATTTCTCATCTTTGCCTCCAAAATGTCATGTCTATGTAATAACTACCCGGCATTCATGGAATAATAAAGATGACTTTAGTCACATTTGGCAACAACGAAAGGGTGGTTTCTCTCTGTTTCATCAAAAGCATCAATTAAGCCAGGCGGGAAAATGCAATAAGATGGCAAAAACTACGAAATGAGCTTTCAAAAACCAATATCGGCTTTTATTTGGCCGTCAATCCAACGGTAAGTCCGTTCTAACCCGTCCGTCAGTGTGATGCTGGGTTGCCAGCCTAAAAGTTTTTGGATTCGGGTGTTGTCACTGTTGCGGCCGTTGACTCCCTTCGGAGCGGTGAGATCATAGGCGCGTTTCAAGCGGAGGCCCGCGATATCCTCGACAAGAGAAACCATGTGATCGATGCTGACGAGTTCGGACCGGCCAAGATTAACGGGTTCATCGGCATCGCTGCCCATGATCAAGCGGACCCCTTTTATACAGTCGTCAATGAACATGAAGCTGCGCGTCTGATGCCCGTCCCCCCAAATCGTGATTTCGTGGCGGCCGGATCGTTTGGCTTCAATCACTTTGCGGCAGATGGCGGCCGGCGCTTTTTCGCGCCCACCCTTCCAGGCCCCGAAAGGCCCATACACGTTGTGAAGTCGGGCCACTCGGGTCCTGAGCCCAAAATCTTCCCTGAAATGCCGGCACATCCGTTCGCTAAATAGTTTTTCCCATCCATACCCGTCCTCGGGCATCGCCGGATAGCTATCCTCTTCCTTCAAGGGAATGACGTCTGGATTATTTTGTTTTTCCTGGTTGTAGACGCAGGCCGAAGAGGCAAAGAAAAACGATTCCACTTGATGAAACCGGGCGGCCAACAAAAGGTGGGTGTTAATCAACACGTTCAGCATACAACGGGCGCGATTGGTTTCGATGAATCCCATGCCTCCCATGTCGGCCGCGAAATTGTAGACGACGCGAGCCCCCTTTAAAGCGCGAAGACACGCCTCCTTATCGCTTAAATCCAAGACCAAATTTTCAGCCTCTGAAAAAACCTGATGCCACTGATCCAACGGTTTAATATCGATGACACGGATACGTGAAGTGCCATTTTTTACAAGATCGGCGGTCAGGTGCCCGCCGATGAACCCACCGCCGCCGCAAACAACCACGGTTTGGTCGTTGTCCCGCGCGTCTTGCATTCCCATGACACAATCCTCTTCGCAAACGTGTTCTTTGTCGGTCGACCGCTCAATCTTGGATATTAAAGGTCAAGACAACGCGAATTAAACACTTTTTGCAGTTGATGGAAAATCTTAATCTCTGAGCAGGAGGGACCCATGTCTAAAGAGGCGGCTTTCTATCAAACTGGCGAGTTTTTTCCCCGACGTACCCGCTATTGCGTGGCCATCATTGTTCTGAATGAGGGCGAACGAATCAAACGCCAGCTCGGGAAAATGCGGGAATGGGCGCCTCTGGCCGATATCATTCTGATTGATGGAAAAAGCACGGATGGCTCGACCCATCCGGACGCCTTGGCTCGGCACGGCATTCGGGCCTTATTGACTGTCGATGAACCCGGCCTCAGCGTCGCCACAAGCGTGGGGTTTGATTATGCCGCCGCGCAAGGATATGAAGGGATCATCACGATGGATGGCAACGGCAAAGACGGAGTTGAGGCGCTTCCCCGGTTTATCAAAGGGTTGGATGAGGGGTTCGATCTTGTCCAAGGATCGCGTTTCATGAAAGGCGGGATCCACAAAAACACCCCATGGGATCGTTATGTGGGCATCCGTTTTATCATGGCGCCTCTTCTGGCCCTGGGCAGCGGATTCTGGTACACAGACCCCACCAACGCTTTCCGAGCGTTGAGCATGCGCTTTTTACTGGATCAACGGGTCCAACCCCTTCGCAAGGTATTCGTCCGGTTTGGTCTTCAACATTACCTGATTTATCGGGCGGCGAAACTGGGATTCAACATCTGCGAGATCCCCGTCAGCCGTGTCTATCCGGACGACGGAACCATTCCCACAAAAATCGTTGGATGGAAACTAAAGTTTTTAGATCTATACGAACTGATTGAAACAATTTTAGGTCGGTTTAACCCTCGCTGAAAATTGGCTGGAGCCCACCGTTAACTCATTCGCTTGTACACCGCAGCCAACTGAACCCCGTCCACCCGCACGGAATAAGTGGGCGGTTGACGGAATTCAACCGGGATGTTGATAATCAAATCGTTAAACAGAACAATAAAATACGTCGCCTCTTCTTTGTCGACGAATCGAAGTCTTTCCCGCGCCGCCGACGGAAGAATCAATGCGTTGTTGTAGAGAACAAATTCAGGATAATTCGCGGCGATGAGAATTATGGGGCTGGGATCCGTCGCGGTGATGTACTCAAGAATTTTTCGAGAAGAGAGAACCCAGTAATCCATTTCGAATTTCCGTTTCGCTCCTTGGACCCCCCCGGCGATTCGATTGAAATACACATGCTCATAGGGATGATTTCGGATCATGAAAGAAACGACCCCCCCAAGATCCGCCAACACCAGAACACCAATCAGAAACAACAGGGAAGGTCTAAGCCAGTTCCTCTTCGAACGGGCGTAATCGCAAGCATCCCGAAATCCAATGACCGCCAAGACCAGAAAAGCGGGATAAATAAAAAAATGGTGACGCCACGCATTATAGAGATCCGTCTTGAGAATAACTGCGCCCGCCAGCGGGAGACCAAACCAAACGATAAGCGCAAGATGATGGGCGTTACGATTGATAGCAGATTGAGGATTCCGAACAAGTCGCTGGACACATTGAGAAATTCCGAAAAAAAAGAAAATCGTATATGAAATAGGGATTGTCACCAACATCCAAACAAAATTGTAGTGCCACGGAGAATGTCTAATTAAACGCCCTAGGTATTGCATCTCTAGATATTCCGAATGAAAGTTGGCTGTATTATTCAGAGCAATCAAAATATTGCTGAATGGATGTTTCCATAAGAGGGGCCAAAACATAATGACGAAAACGCCCAAAGAAAATCCGTAGACAATGAATTGAGGCGCCGTGGGTCGATTGCCTTTCGGCTGATCTTTTTGACGAGGGAATAAAAGCGGTAAAAAGCCTGCAAACGTCATCGCAGCCACGAGCACCGACGTCACGCGCGTATCGATCGCCATGGCGCAGATGAAGGCGTGCCAAACCGCCCTTAACTTGCTTGGCTCTTCAAAAAACCGAAGCATGGAATAAAACTCGAACACAAAGAAGACGAGGGCGCCGATATCGACGGAGTTATAAAACGCGTCGGAAAAAATTCGGGGCGTGAGGATCATTAAAACACAGGCCAACATCCGGTGTGCCCACTCCCGCAAGAAGAACCGGGTCATTCGATAGAAAACAATCAATCCGAGATAAAACAAGAGAAAGGTGGCCAGGTGTCTGGCAAAATAGATCGTGCGCGTGTCCGTGAGATGAAACCCTTTTTCGATCCCTATTAAGACGAGTTCAAAAAACGGGCTATGGATAACCCCATGTTCACGTTGAATACAATCCAAATTGGAAGACGTGGAAAAAACATATTGAAATGTACACAGGCCGAAATTCCTGTTGTTCTCGTCATCCCAGGTCATTCCATAGTCGCGGTAAACCCGAAGCCCTAACAATAGAAATAATAGGAAGAAGGCGACGGTAACCGACCTCTGGTTTCGACGAAGCCAATACAACAAACGAAAATAGGTTCGATCAAACAGATCTTTTGAAAAAAAGGAGGTGATGCGATTCCTTAATGTCTCCAAAATACCCTCTGATATGTAAGACGAAAAATCATCGTTACATATTGAGCCATCACAACAAATCCGAGCTTGCTGTGGCCTTGCCTTCGATCTCGGAAAACAAAAGGAACCTCGGCAATCTTGAGGGGCCCCGATTGGCTCACCAATTCGAGCAGAATTTTATATCCCGTCGGATACAGACGGGTCCGGCATCCCTCGTACACAGAGCGTTTCATGACAAAAAACCCGCTCATGGGGTCCGACAAGGGAAGTCCGAGAAACCACGTCGCCAATCGAGTGGCGACCGTGCTGGTAAAACGCCGATACCATGGCCATCGCGTGGCGCCGCCCCCCGGAACGCGCCTGGACCCAACAGCCAGGTCCGCGCCTTCTTGGACCTTAAGAATCAGAATGGGCAATTGATGCTCGTCGTGAGAAAGATCGGCGTCCATGACGCCGAGAATTTCTCCGTGAGCGGCGGCAAAGCCCTCTAAAACAGCGGAGCTTAAGCCCCGAATATTTCTCCGGCGGATCGCCTTCACCCACGGATGCTGCTCCGCGTAGTGAGAAGCGATATCCCACGTTAAGTCCGGAGAGTCGTCATCCACGACGATGACCTCATGCGGAATGGATTCAATCATCAAATGAACAGCCGTGAGAAAGGGCACAATATTTTCCGCCTCGTTGTAAGTGGGAACGATAAGAGAAAAAAGAGGCTCGTTCATGGGTGTTTTTTCATCCGAATCAAAAAAAGAAGTGCCGAAAATAAAAGCGTGAGCCCCGTGACCCAACCTCCGATAAAAAAGGACAAGGGCCGGTAACGAAAAAGAACGTCATGGCGTCCGGCGGGAACGGCAATTTTTGGAAACGTCTCTTCAAACAACGAGACCGGGACAGCGTTTCCATCCACAAACGCCTTCCATCCCGGAAACCACGACTCCGAAAGGACAATCTCACCGGGTCCGTCAGCGCGGCATGAAACCGTTCCCGGATCGGCGTGAATCTCATCGATCCTGTTTCCCTGAACGGAAAACACGCGCGCCTTTGGAGCGAGGCGGTCAATCACAACCCCCTCTCCACAAGGGGAGCCGTTTCCAGCGCTCACCGTGATGATTTTTTGAACACCGGCGGCATCAAACAACGGAGAGGACGCGGGAGCGGTTTCCAGCCGGGATACAAATGCCACGAGACGTTTACTGGGGAGTTGATGCCGGCTGGACACTTCGTGAACGCCATAAGACACGCCGAGAGACGGCGTGGACCACTGCATCAATTTGATCCAATCTTCCTGTGTGTTAAGACTGAGCGCCTGGGTGCACCGCGTGACGGCGTCGGCGTGAAAAACCCGCCCTTCCGGAGGAATATCTTTCATAAGCATCAGTTGCCGGGGCGCGTCAAAGGAGAAACGCGAATCGCCCCACGTGGTGTGAAGCGGCACGGTAAAAAGGAAAAAATCGGCGGAGAGAAGGACCAGAAGGGTCATCCGCAATCGAAAATTCCGAAGCCGCTCAAAAGCGGAGGCCGCCACCAACACGCTGAACACAACCGCCAACAAAAGCCATTGCGCCGGGAATCGGAAGACGTTCACAAAAGGAAGGAATCGATAAAACCCCGTGTAATGCCCCAACGACAGAACGAACGCGAGGAGAGCGGCCGCGCCGAACACTTTTTCCCGGCGCCCCCCCGCCACCCAACCGGCGAGAAACAAGAGGGTGAAAATCGGTCCCAAATAAAACCCCACCACCGCCTGGTCGGAAGCGGTCACGGGATTCAAATGAGCCAACACCGCCGATGGATACACAAGCCCCCGGATCAGTTCAAGGGGGTGAAGAGAAAAATCCATGGCGAGAGAGTTGGGTAGAAAAAGAGGCCGGGCCGATTCGCGCATCAATTCAAGGAAGGGAATCCACTGAACGGCCGCCAATCCCAGTGCGAAAAGGAATCCTTTCGCCAACGGGAGAAGCATTCCCTTCCAATCATCCATGGAAAAGGAAAAGACAATCAACGCGAGACCCGTTAACAGGCTATAGGTCGGGAGCCCGGCCATCCATTGAAGAGCCAACGCTCCGCCCAAAAGGAATGGCTTTCTGGAGTCGAGAAAATATAAGCACGCGGGAATCCAGGCCAGGCTCGCTAAATCGATGTTCACCGTCGCGCGCGAAAAGACGAACCCGTTGAACCCCATCCCGATGGCCGCCGCCGAACACGCCAACAGTCCTCGTTCCCACCGGCGGAACAAAAGGAATGAAAACGTCGAGAGAAGAAAAACGTGGAAAACAACAAAAACTTTTTCATAGGCAATGAAGGTCAAAAGAGGCGAGAGAAATCGAAGGGGATAAAAGGCTTCGTTCGGCGGAGAGGCGAGAAACGGATGCCCCATGTTTCGATAGGGATCCCACAGGAAATAAAAGCCGTGCGCGAGAAGAGTTTTTCCCACCACCCAGGTAGGCTGGACCAAACGAAGCATGTCGCCATCGATCGGGATAAGTCCTTGAAACAGAAGCCGACGCCAATACGAGCAGAGATAAACAAGGCCAAAGAAAGCCAGAAGAAGGCCTTTTCGTTTTCGCGCCTGATTTAAAAATTCGCTCATCTGGTTTTTACCTGGACGCCGCGTTTTTCCCCATCTCAGCGAGAAGAGTTTCCCGGAGGATCCGCGCGTTCTCATAGTGAGGGTTTTCTCTCAGAACAACATCCAAGTCAGAGAGTCCCGCCGCCCCTCTAACGATCATCGCCCGATTCACGTATGAGGGAAGGTAACGCGGCTCACGCTGGATCCAATACGAAAGAAGAGGAACGGCCACCTCGGGGCGGCCCAACTTCCACGTCACGAGCGCCAAACCATTGGCCGTCATGGCACTATCAGGATTCATCTTTAATGATTCCTCAAACAGGAGCTTGGCATCGTGGTACCGCTCCTCCTCATAATAGAGGAGACCCAGGTTGTACCGAACCACGGACGACGTCGGATAACGGAGCGCCCATAAATACAGGTCTTTATCCGTGCTGCGATGTGAAATATTCCACCGGCTCATACCGATCCAAAACGCCATGGTCCCAACAAGCAGAACCCCGGCCATGACTTTAACGACGGGACGTTGGTTAAACATCCACACAAAACCGCAGGCCAGGAGGATATACAAACCGATCCCGCTCACATACCCCCAGTGATCCAACATCAAGGAACTTGAAATGAGATTGGGCATCTTGGGAAGAAGTCCCAAGAGAAAAAGACCGATCGAACACCAAACGATTCGGCTGCGCGCTTTGAGGGCCGCGACGAACACAGCCAGAAGAAGAATCGGGCTCATCCACATCCACCACGTGGTAAACAACATGCGCCGGTGCGAATGAAGATCAACGGGCAGGAGAAGAACGCGCAGATACGTCACGAGGATCGTCGGAAAATCGCGAACGGCAAAAAGGGCGGCGGCGCTAAATGATGGAAGCGGGAAGGGGGCGGAAAGAACCCGTTGGCGCAGAACCAGGTAAGCCAAGAGGATGACGGCGTACGGGATGTATTTCTTCCAGGAAACCTTAAATTTGGGGTTCAGAACGCCGGATAAAAAAAGGATCGCCGGAAAAAGGACCCCGCTTTCTTTGCTGAGACACGCCAACGCAAAAAAGAAGGGAGCATGGATATCTCCGATCAAATCCTTTCGGAGGGCGAACGCCAGAGCGCCCAACGTGAACGCGACCGACATGATTTCCGCCCGCCCGGCAATAATCAGAAGCTGCTCGACAATGATGGGATGAATGGCGAAGAGAGAGGCCGCGATGAAGGCAACGTCGGTTCGCTCCAGAAGACGCCACAGACAATAAAAAAGAAGGCAGGCGCCCAGGAGATGCATCAGCAAATTGCGGAGGTGATACCCGAAGGGATTCAGTCCCCAAATTTTATAGTCCACCATGTTCGCGATCGTTTGGAAGGGGCGGTAATACGCGTCTCCTTTCCCGTCGAAGACATCGTGCGTGAAGGCATAGTGAAAGTTCTCGCGAGTCAACCCCGTGATATGCGGGTTTTTCTCGATCATCTCATGATCATCCCACAAAAAACCGACGCGAAGCGTCGGCGCGAATGAAATGAACCCGAATAACACAATCAGGGCGAAACCGGCGATTTTGAAGGAGATGGAATTGGAGGGTGATTTCATGACGGGGACGCGATGGATAAAAGGTCAACCTCTCTCTTTCTAAAAATGAAGAACGCCCACAACAGGAGCCCGGCCGCCGTGCAACCGCTTAGGGCCGCGCCCCAGAAGAACGAAGAGGGATGATAAACAAATCGGATCACATGATCTCCTGGGCCGATATCAACGGCCAGAAACGTATTTTCATACAGGTGAAGCGTTCCTTTCTTGCCGTCGACATCCACGCGCCAGCCGGGATACGCCGTTTCGGAAAAAACGACGGTGCCCGGACCCAGGGCCTGTCCGATGAACTCGCCCGGGTGGTCCCGGCGAACTTGAACGGTACCGCCAAGATTAACAAGAAAAGCCCGCTGTTTGGGATTCGGGTTTGGGATTGTCTGAAAATCAGTCCAATCCAGTTTTTTTGAATCACGAAAAGATCGAGAGGCGTCCACAATGAGGCCGATGCCCGCGGCATCCACCAAAGGCGATTCCGCGGAAGCCACGTTCAATCTCTTTTGGAATTCAGCCGCGCGGCGGCTCATGAGATTGGTGGGGCTAAAAACCTCCCGAAATCCGAACGACGCCCCATACGACGGCAACAAAATTCCCTTGTAGAGCTTCCAGCTTTCGGCGGAATCATTTTTGAGCGCCCGAATCCGGTTCAAGGCCCGCTCCGTGTGAAAAATCCGTTTCGAGCCCGGCGCGGCTTCCAACCCCGTTAAACAGGTCCGCACTTCTGAGATGGCCTGCTCATTCCCCCAGGCATAGGGGCTTGGGATCGCATAGAGAAGAAGATCGAGAGCGATCGCTCCAAAAATAACATACGGCCAACGCGAGGCCCGTCCAAATCGAAGAGCTCCGGAGGCGGCAAAAACAGCGCACAACGTAAAAAGGAACAGCCAATTCCCCGGGAAGCGGAAAATTTTGAAGAACGGCATGTGAGAATAAAACGGCAGCCGCTCCCCCATCGACAAGAGGAGGAAAAAGACAGCGCTCACAGACAACAGCTTCTCCCGCCGTCCTCCTCTTAACAACGCCATCAAAAGGAGGGCCAGAAAAATGGGACCGATATAGAACCGGGAAACGGCGTGGAGGGAACCCTGTGACGCCCCCAGAAAGGGCCCTGATAAGAAAAGCTGTTTCAGAAGATCGGCGGCCGCAAGCGAATGGGCCAAGGCGACCTCGTTGGAAAGAATCAGCGGCCGGTTGGACTCCTTCATCATTTCAAGGAAGGGAAGGAGTTGAACGGCGCTTAAGCCCAAAAAAAGAAGCGTCCCTTTGAGCAACGTGACGGCCGATTTTTTTTGGTCCTCGCTCAAAAAAATTCCGATCACGAGAAACACAATGATCAACAGGAAAAAGGGCGGGAACCCGGCCAGCCAGGCCATCGTGAGACAAAGCCCCAGGAGAATCGGCCTTTGGCACAGGAGGAAATAGAGGGCAGCCGACGCCCACGACATCGTGGCGAAATCCGCGCCAAACCCCACGCGAGCCAAAGCGAACCCGTTAAAACCGACGCCGACCGCGGCGATCAAACCGGCGCTTTCCTCCCGGGTCCATCGAGTGGCCACCGCGTAAGCGAACCCCGCCGCGAGAAGTGTGTGAGACACCACGAACAACCGCTGGTAATCGATGAAATTCAAAAAGAGAGAGAAAAATCGAAACGGATAGAGCGCGGTATTAAAAGGAGCGGCGAGAAAAGGCTGTCCCATGTTCCGATACGGATCCCAAAGAAAAGAAAATCCGCCCATCAGGAGTTTTTTTCCGATCACCCATGAGGGGTAATAAAGGAACATCGTATCGCCGTTCATGGGGAAACACCCCAACAACAGAAGGCGCCTCCAAAAAAGAGTGGTATAAACGGCGGCGGCGATGAGAAACACGAAACGGCGCTTGTTCACGACCGCAATCATAACATGTTCGCTTCCCCTCTCCCGCTCGCCATACAGATGGCGAGCAAGCTTGCGGGCTCGGTGTTCTCTTCGCGGAACAAAAGATCTATGATCATCCTTCTTAAAATTTCCTGATTTTCATGGAGATGGTCATGAAGCATGTCTTTTTCTGGTTGATGGTCGGCTCCCTCTTTCTCCCCTCCGCTCTTTTTGCCAACGATCCGGTCCTTGCGCTTTCGGTGGATGGAATCATCAACCCCGTCATCAGCGATTATGTCGTTAAAGGAATCAAACGGGCTGAAGAAACCAAGGCCGCGGCGGTGCTGATTGAACTCAACACGCCCGGAGGCCTTTTGGACGCCACCCGGTCCATGATCAGCGCCATGTTGAACACCGATCTGCCTGTGATCCTTTATGTCACGCCTCGCGGTAGCCGGGCCACCTCCGCCGGTGTGTTCCTGATGATGGCCGCGGACGTGGCCGCGATGAGCAAAGAAACCCATATCGGCGCCGCCCATCCGGTCCAAATCGGTGACGATGCCCCGTCCATCCCAAGCCAGATGAAAAAGTCGTCCGCCCCCAGCTCCGTCATGGAAGAAAAAATGGTATCGGACGCGGCCGCCTTGATTCGCAGCCTCGCCAAAGAACACGGACGAAACGCCGAATGGGCGGAGCGAGCCGTCCGCGAAAGCGTCTCTCTCACCGCCGAAGAAGCGCTGGATCAAAAAGTGATTGACCTCATGGCCGATTCCCGAGAACAGGTCTTATCTGCCTTGACCGGCAAAAAAATAATCAAAAACAACAAAACGCTGACCCTTAATTTACAAGGCTCCGCCATCAATGAATTCCCCATGAGCGCTCTTCAGAAATTCCTCCAACGCCTGGGGCATCCCAACGTCGCCTATATTCTTCTCACCATCGGCCTGTACGGGTTGATCTATGAATTCGCCACGCCCGGTCACGGTATCGGAGGCGTGTTGGCGGCGCTTTCCCTGTTACTGGCTTTTTTCTCTCTCCAAATTCTTCCCATCAACATGGTCGGGGCGATTTTGTTGGTCATTGGGGCCGTTCTTCTTGTCACGGAACTCTTTACCCCGACGCACGGCGTTCTGGCGGGAGGCGGCGTGTTGGCGTTCGCCGTTGGATCGTTCCTGCTGATTGATATTATTCCCGGTTCCGGCGTCCGGCGCGTGTCGCTCGAACTCATTCTCCCGACGGCACTGGTCACAGGCTTCTTCTTTGCTTTTATCGTCCGGAAACTTCTCGCCATCCGGAATGTCAAATCCACCGTGGGCGCCGAGAGCCTGATCGGCCTCATCGGCGAGGTTCGGGAACGGATTTCGCCACAAGGCCTGGTCCACGTGAACGGGGAGCTCTGGATCGCCAAAGCCGACACGGTGATTGAGCCCCAGGAAAAGGTAACCGTCATCGAAGTGCAAGGGAATTTACTGATCGTCAAAAAAGTCTAACGTTCGTCAAAAGGAGTTACACCATGGGTATCATCGGATTGTTTCCAATTGTCATTTTCGGGATTTGGGTTCTCTCGGCGGGAATAAAAATTTTAGCGGAATACGAGCGCGGCGTGGTCTTCCGTCTGGGACGGCTGATTGACGTCAAAGGACCGGGGCTTATTTTCCTCATTCCTTTTGTCGATCGGATGCAAAAAGTGGATTTACGCACCGTGACGATGGACATCCCCGTCCAGGAAGTCATGAGCAAAGACAACATCACCGTCAAAGTGAACGCCGTCTGTTATTTCCGCGTCCTGGATCCGAACAAGGCGATCGTGGCGGTTCAAAACTACTTTCTCGCCACCTCTCAAATCGCCCAAACGTCCATGCGAAGCGTGGTGGGCCAGGTTCATTTGGACGACCTTCTCTCCGACCGGGAGCAATTGAACCAACGGCTCCAAAAGATCATCGATCTTCAGACGGAACCGTGGGGCATCAAGGTAAGCATTGTGGAACTGAAAGACGTCCAAATCCCGGAGAACATGCAGCGCGCCATGGCGCAACAAGCCGAAGCGGAACGGGAACGGCGGGCCAAAATCATCAACGCGGAAGGAGAGCTTCAAGCCTCACAAAAACTATCGGAAGCGGCGACGGTTCTCGCCCGTGAACCGGGGGCCATGCAACTCCGCTATCTTCAAACGGCCCGGGAAATGGCCGCCTCGCCTGGGTCCACCATCATCTTTCCGTTGCCGATTGACTTTATCAGCAGCTTCATAAAGACGGTCCAAAAATCGTAGCGGCTATAGTTGCTTCTGAGTTCGTGATTCCGCTCCAATTCTGTTGAGTCGCTTCATCACAAACCCAGAAGCAACTAACTGACGGGAAATTATTTAAGGATTTGGTTGGACGGTCTGGCGCAGTGACCGGCGGAGCCCTGGAACGGAGCCGGATCGTTCAATCCAAATCAAGTTCTCTTCCCGTTAGCAGCTTCTTTAAAATAGGCGGCGACCTTCGGAACCCACGTTTTCACTTTCCAGTCCGCGCGGATCCCCGGGGAAATGATCCACCGGTCGAAACGGACGTCTGGAAAGGAATCCCCCACGAGGTCCGTTTCGCCGAACCGAGCGGAGCCCGTGTCCGTTTCGTGAACGATCACGGAATCCACGCGCGCCCCTTTTTCCCCGCTCAAGCGAGGTCCGGTTTCCAAAATGGCTCGCGACACATGGAAGAACGCTTTGGCCATCATCTCCGCCGTGGGGATGAACGGCACGCGGATGAACCGTTCCGGATTGATTTTCTTAAGAAGAGAGGCGCGCGGGTCTTTTTCCCACAGCATGACCGCGTGATCAAACGAATCAAAAAAATCTGCGATGCCGGTGTCTTTGACGGCTTTGAAATCCGTCACCATGTGCGCCGGATTCGGAAAATGCCCTTTTAAGAAAAGTTCGAATTTATAGCTGTGCCCGTGAAGATGCCGGCACCGTTTGGAATAAGCGAAAGGAACCGCGTGGGCCATCTCCGCTTTAAATAGTTTTCGAATCACCATGAAGCCTCCCTCTCATTACAACAGTCAATAATAAAATTGATTCCCCGCTTCAAAAGCATTTATGTAGTGGCGAAGGCCTTCCGGATCCATCGTGACGACGTCAAACCGGATGGACCTCTCTTCATAACCGCGGGATTGCAAAAACAGGAGCGCCGATCGGACAATATGGTTTTTTTTGAACTCCGTGATGGCTTCCTCCGGCGGACCGAAATCCGAACCTCGGCGGCGTTTGACTTCCACGAACACAATGGAACGCTCGTGTTCCATAATCAAATCGATTTCGCCCCACTTAGAGGAATATCCGGAGGCCAGCCACCGATACCCGCGCTCTTCCAAATAGGCGCGTGCTAACGTCTCGCCTTCCGTTCCGAATTTTTTACGCGGATCTTTCCCCGGCCAGGATTGGTTTTTCTCCCTCATGATGTTCTCCCTTCTTGATAAGAGACTCGGCGACGTCCCCGCAGAGCGGGGCGGCCGTATTGAGGGAGTCAAGGGTAGCCCTTCGGGCTACCACTTTTCCGGGATTTGTATCCCCGGAAAAGTACTGCGGTAAGGTAGCCCCGGACATAAGTCCGTGGCTATTGCCGCTGTGATGCATGGCGAGTCCTGTGTCTTCGAGGGAAAGACGGTTTCTGACGGGCTCAAAACTTTTCCGGTGGAGAGGACACGGCCCATGTTCGATTAAGGCGTCCATGTGTTTTTTGGAGCCATACCCCTTGTGTTCATTGAAGGCGTACATGGGAAATTGCACGTGGGCTTCCAACATCAAACGGTCTCGCGTCACTTTGGCCAAAATGCTGGCCGCCATAATGGAGGCGCTTTTGGTGTCTCCTTTCACAAGGGCCCACTCTTTGAGTCCGCTTCCGGGTTTGTTGCGGCCATCCACCAAAACAAGGTCCGGTTTGACCGAGAGTTTCCGAATGGCTTCGCGCATCGCGTGAAGCGTGGCGTACAGAATATTCATCTTGTCGATGGTTTCCACGCTGACAATGGACACCGCCGTGGCCAACGCCACCGACTTGATCTTGGGGAACAGCGCGTCCCGTTTTTCGGGCGTGAGGGCTTTGCTGTCGTTCAAGCCGTCGATACGGGGAAACCGGGGAAGGATTACGGCCGCCGCCACAACAGGGCCGGCCAAGGGACCGACACCGGCTTCATCAACGCCGGCCACAACAAGGGAATGAATCGATTTTTTAAATTGAGGGGTGAGTCCGGGAAGGTCCAAGCCTTCGCCGGGGAAACGGCCGGACGATATGATTCGATCGAATTCGTAACACTCCATGGCATCCCACATATGGGACGCTTATTGTATTACTTCTCTTCGGGTGTTACCAACGCTTCCGGGGAAGAAGCGGCGGGTTTCGGGGGCGCCACCGGCGCCGCCACGGGAACGTTGGCCGCCACAAGAACGTCGGCGGCGTCTTTCTCTTCGAGACGCGCGGAGCGGCCCACGCGGTCACGCAAGTAATACAACTTGGCTCGCCGCACATGGCCGGAACGGACGACTTCGACTTTGTCCAACGTGGGGGAATTAAGCGGGAAACAGCGCTCAACGCCGATGCCGAAAGAAACCTTTCGAGCCGTGAAGTTTCGGGCGCCGCCGTGACCTTTCATGCTGATCACAACGCCTTCGAAGACCTGAACGCGCTTGGTCTCGCCTTCGGTGATGCGAACGTGCACCCGAACGGTGTCTCCGATCTTAAAGGATTTGGGTTCTTGCTTCTGAAATTTTTTGTCAACGTATTGGAGAATTTCTTGTTTATTCATGGCACATTCCCTCGCTGAGTGTATTTAAAATTTTCGTCAAAATCCGAGCTTAATTTCTCTTTCTCGATTTCACAAGAGCCGGTTTCTTATTCCGCGTGACTTCCCAGGCTTTTTCTTCTCTCCACTTTCTTATCGCCTGATGATTCCCCGAGAGAAGAACCGCCGGGACCTTCCTTCCTCTCCACACGCTGGGCCGCGTGTAATGCGGCGTGTCCAAAAGGCCCGCGGAAAATGAATCATTTAGAACGGAGTCTGGATCGCCCACAACCCCCGGCACAAACCGCGCCATCGCGTCCGTCACGACCATCGCCGGAAGTTCGCCCCCGGTGAGCACATAATCGCCGATCGACACTTCCTCGTCGATCCACTTCATGGCGCGTTCATCAATTCCTTCGTAATGACCGCAAATAAAAATCAGGTGTTTCTTTCGAACCAGCGTCTTCGCCAAACTTTGAGTCAACACCCGCCCTTGAGGCGAGAGATACACCACCCACGGCTTGGTTCTCTTTCGTTTTCCCGCCAGCGCCTGAATGGCGCGAACCACCGGCTCCGCCTTGATCAGCATTCCGGCTCCGCCGCCGAAAAGACGATCGTCTACTTTGCCGTGACGCGGATCATCCGACCACTCCCGGAGAGAATGAAGCCGAATTTTTAAAAGACCCTCTTTCTGGGCCCGGGCCAATAGACTTTCCGTGAAAGGCCCGGTAAACATCGACGGAAAAAGCGTGACGATATCTATCGTTAACCGTGGTCGAGCCGCCATAATCAAAAATCACTCCCCTGAAAAAGTTCGGGATGGGAAGCGACGAGAGAAAAAGGGCTTTACGCGGCGGCGGGGGCTTTAATCTGAGCCCAGACGCCGGATTTCTTTAATGCGTGAACCACGGAATCGGTCGGAATGGCTCCGACGGACATCCAGTATTTGACCCGATCCGCTTTGATGGCGGCGGGTTTCGCAATGTCCCGAGGGTTGAAAGTCCCCAAAATCTCAATGGGATTTCCATCTCGAGCTTCTTGGCGATCAATCGCGACCAACCGGTAAATGGCATTATGCGGGCGTCCAACGCGTCTAAATCTAATTCTTACACTCATTTTTTCTCTCTATTGGGATTCGCTTAAAACAAAACCGGCCTTGAACCCTGGGGGTCAAGACCGCTCGACAGGTGCTTATGGTTAAATAAGCAGGGGGCCATCCTACCTAAGTGCCACCGGAGGCGTCAATATAAATGTTTGACCTCGCCTCGGCGGCTCGTCTCCTGAACAATCCGTTTTGTGATGGCTGAAACGCCCATCCGGTTAATCTGCCCCGGGCGAATCCACTTAAATCGCTCATAGTGAATCCCTTTAAGGGCTGCGGTCTTGCTGGAGGAGGCGCTGGGATGACAACGGAACGCCCGGACTGAATAAACCCGATGGGTGAGTTGGTGTTCAAACGCGGGAAGAGCCTCTTTCACGCGGCACGAAAGACCCGTTTCACGGAGCACGTTTTCTTCCACGGCCGGAACCGGCTCGGCGCCTGGCGGCGCGTCCATTCCAATAAATTCCCAGAGCCCGCCGAAAAGCCCCTCTTCCGGCCGCCGGCCCAAAAGCCACTGACCGTCCCGCTCCAACACCGCGTACAACCGCCGGACGTGAGGGCGCTCCACTTTTTCTCCCGTCATGGGGATCTCTTCCTGCTTTCCATAACTCTTGGCCAGGCAATACGCGGCGCACGGGCACTCGTCGCACGCGGGGTTTCTGGGAAAACACACCGACGCCCCCACATCCATGAGCGCCAACGACAAATTCCGCGGGCCCCCTCGTTTCCCCCGCTGATCTTTCTTGGACTGCGCCGACAACCCGACGGATACTTCTTTTAAAATCAATTGAACGGCTTTCAGTTTCGGATCGTCTTGAATCGCCAACACGCGCATGAGGACCCGGATGATATTGCCGTCCAACACGGCCGCCGGCAAGTTGTAAGCCAACGTCACAATAGCTCCGGCCGTGTAAGGCCCAACGCCGGGAAGTCGAATGAGCTCATCGATGGTTTTGGGGATTTTCCCCTTAAATTCTTTCTCCACCATTTGCATGGCCGCCCATAAATTCCGGGCGCGGGCGTAATAGCCCAGGCCCGACCAAAGAGCCAAGACGTCGTTTAAATGACTGTGAGAAAGAGAAAGAAGCGTGGGGAATTTTTTCAGGAATCGTTCGTAGTAGGGTTTGACGGTGGCCACCGTCGTTTGCTGGAGCATGAACTCCGACACAAAGATGGCGTAGGGATCCGAGGTTTTTCGCCACGGCATGTCGTGACGGCCTCCTTTCACATACCAACGAAAAAGACCGCTTAGGAATTTTTTCTGCTGACGGCTTTCGAGGAGGGAATGCAAAGGTTATTCTTTGATGAGCCCAAGCCGCTTGCAGAGAATGTCCAAGTCCCACGGCGAGTAGAACGCGAAACGAAGCCATCCTTTCTTTCCCGTGGTCTGGATCTCGACGCGCCGGCCGAGCACCCGTTGAAATTCTTCCTCGTAATGTTTGATTTCAGGAGAGATAACTCGGGCTTCCGCCGCGTCATGAGATTTTTTCTCCGGTTTCGTGCTGGAGATGAGCGCTTCCAAATCGCGAAC
>PLLH01000027.1 GCA_003140895.1 Elusimicrobiota bacterium | reverse complement strand
ACCACGTTCAGCATCGCGAACGACGTCTCAAAATATTTCGCGATCATTCCGGCGGCGTTTGCGACGACCTATCCGGCTCTCAAGATGTTGAACATCATGGGCCTGGCCACGCCTTCGAGCGCCATTATGTCGGCGGTTATTTTTAACGCCATCATCATCATCCTGCTTATTCCCCTGGCGCTTAAAGGCGTCAAGTACCGCGCCGTCAAAGCCAGTCTTTTGCTGAGGGATAATTTCTTTATCTATGGCGTGGGAGGCATCATCGCCCCGTTTATTGGGATCAAGCTGATCGATATGCTGTTGGTTGCGCTTCATCTCGCTTAAGGAGAAATAGCCATGCTTAAACAAATGAGAATCGCCGTTCAATCCATCGTTGTTCTAACTCTGTTTTTCGGCTTACTTTACCCGTTCGCCATAACGGGTCTGGCTCAAGTTCTTTTCCCGAAACAGGCCAATGGAAGTCTGATTTATAAGGACGGGAAACCCGTCGGCTCGAGCCTCATCGGTCAGCCGTTCGATGACCCCAAATATTTCTGGAGCCGCCTGTCGGCCACGGGCCCCATGCCTTACAACGCAGCCAGTTCTTCCGGCTCAAATCTGGGGCCGACCAATCCGGCGCTTTTCAAAGCGATTCAAGACCGGATCGACGCGCTTCACAAAGCGGATCCAGATAATAAACAGCTCATTCCCGTCGATCTTGTGACGGCCTCGGGAAGCGGATTGGACCTTCACATTTCTCCGGCGGCTGCGCAATATCAAATGAAGCGCGTCGCGAGCGCGCGAAGAATTCCTGAAACCATTGTGCAGGATCTGATTCGGAAGCATACGCAAGGCCGCTTTCTGGGACTTTTGGGTGAACCGGCGGTGAATGTCCTGGAATTGAATTTGGCCTTGAACAACCTCGGAGGAGGAAAATAGTTATGTCGGATCTTATTTATATCAGCCTTACAGCCCTTATGTTTGGATTGTCACTCGGCCTTATCAAACTATTCGAACACCTTTAAAAAGGAGCATTTCTATGATTGGAATTTATTGGATCGGCGGGGTCACATCGGTATTTTTATTTGTGTACTTGCTTGTGGCTCTTTTGAAACCGGAAATATTTTGAATTTTGCGGAGGATATAAAAAATGAATACAAATAATTTCATTCAGTGCGCCATTTACATCGGGGTTTTGGTTTTGTTGGTAAAACCGTTGGGCTCCTATATGGCCAAGGTTTATGAGGGAACGCCTCAATGGATTGATAAGTTGTTCGGTCCGATTGAGCGGCTCATCTACAGACTGTCCGGCATCACCACCGAAGAGATGACCTGGAAAAAATACGCCGTGGCCACGATGCTTTTTAATGTCGTTGGTATTTTGGTTGTTTACCTTATCCAGCGTGCTCAGAACCATCTGCCTTTTAATCCCATGGCGATGGCGCCGGTTTCACCGGATTCTTCCTTTAACACGGCCGTCAGTTTTGGAACAAACACAAACTGGCAAGGCTACGGCGGCGAGAGCACGATGAGCTACCTGGCCCAGATGCTGGCGCTCACCGTTCAAAACTTTGCCTCCGCCGCCACGGGGATGGCCGTGCTGGTGGCGCTTATTCGGGGTTTTGTCCGGAAGAAGGCGGAGACCATCGGTAATTTCTGGGTGGATTTGGTTCGAAGTTCGGTCTATATCCTTTTTCCCCTCTCCGTTGTTTTCGCTCTGGTCCTCACCTGGCAAGGCGTTCCTCAAACCTTCCGTCCAAGCGCAACGGTCCCTTTGGTCCAGGCGACGGTCGATTCCAATCAAAAACCGGTCATGGACCAAATAATTGCGATGGGACCCGTGGCATCTCAAATCGCGATCAAGCAACTCGGAACCAATGGCGGCGGTTATTTCAATGCCAACTCAGCACATCCATATGAGAATCCGACGCCCCTCAGCAACTTTTTTGAACTGGAAGCTATTCTTCTCATTGCCGCAGCCCTGTGTTACACATTTGGAGCAATGGTCAAAGACACGCGCCAGGGTTGGGCCTTGCTGGCGGCCATGCTCATCATCTTTATTCCGATGTTGTGGCTGGGTGTTGCAAGCGAACAACAGGGGAATCCGGCTCTCACAAAAATGGGAGTGAATCAGACAGCTTCCGCCTTGCAACCAGGTGGAAACATGGAAGGAAAAGAGGTTCGGTTTGGAATCGCCCAATCCGCGCTTTGGGCCACGGCAACGACGGCGGCCTCCAATGGATCGGTTAATTCCATGCACGACTCTTTCACGCCGCTCGGCGGACTCGTGCCGATGGTCATGATGAAATTGGGTGAGGTTGTTTTTGGCGGGGTCGGCTCAGGCCTCTATGGAATGCTGATCTTTGTCCTCATCGCGGTTTTTCTCGGCGGTTTGATGGTCGGCCGCACCCCGGAATATTTGGGGAAAAAGATTGAGGCTTACGAAATCAAAATGGCCTCCATCGCCGCCTTGATCATGGGATTTTTTGTCCTGGTGGGGACGGCGATGGCCGTGCTCATGAAAGCGGGACTCGCCGGAATCGCCAACCCCGGTCCGCACGGTTTCAGTGAAATTCTTTACGCCTTTACATCCACCGCCAACAATAATGGCAGCGCGTTCGCGGGCTTAAGCGTGAACACCCCCTTCTACAACACCATTCTTGGGATTACGATGTTCTTTTGCCGGTATTGGATCATTATTCCGGTTCTAGCTATCGCCGGATCTCTCGCTCGGAAAAAGATCGTTCCCGTGAGCGCGGGGACGCTCCCAACGCATACCCCTCTGTTTGTGTTTTTCCTGGTTTGCGTCGTGATCATCGTGGGCGCACTGACATTTTTCCCCGCGCTTTCGCTGGGTCCGATTGTGGAACACTTAATGATGATCGGGTAACCTGAAATATTCTTCGGAAGATCTATCTTCAACACCCGCGTTCAGATAGAATTTTTTAAAAGGGGCGAAACTTAATGGAATCACACCGGCCCAATCCTGATCAATTGCTGCAACGCATCCATGCGGATGAAGAATCATCCCGCCGTGGGCGCCTCAAACTATTCTTTGGGGCCTCACCCGGCGTCGGAAAGACCTACGCCATGCTTGAATCCGCCCGCCAACGAAAAAAAGAAGGCATTGACGTCGTCATTGGACTGGTTGAAACCCACGGCCGGCAGGAAACCGCCGCGCTCCTGGACGGGCTCGACATTCTCCCGCGAAAAGAAATCGACTATCACGGTGTTAAGGTATCCGAATTCGATCTCGATCTCGCCATAAATAGAAAACCCCAATTGATCGTCGTTGATGAACTGGCACACACAAACGCACAGGGATCTCGTCACACGAAACGGTGGCAAGATGTAGACGAGCTTCTTCAGGCCGGCATTGATGTATATACCACGCTGAACGTCCAACATTGGGAAACGCTAAATGATGTGGTGGCTCAGATCACGGGAATTCTGGTTCGGGAAACGGTGCCGGACACCTTCCTCAAGGGAGCCCGCGAAGTCGAACTGGTGGACCTTCCGCCAGATGAACTCATCAAGCGACTCCAGGAAGGAAAAATTTATATGGGAGAGGTGGCGGGCCGGGCGGCGGAAAATTTCTTTAAGCCCGGCAACCTCATTGCGCTTCGGGAACTGGCTCTTCGTCATGCCGCCGAGCGCGTCGACGCCCAAATGCAGGCCTTTAAAGAGCGAAACTCCATTGAACAAGTCTGGCATATCGGGGAACGGCTGCTGGTGGGCGTGAGCCCAAGCCCGATGTCGGTTCGGCTCGTGCGCGCAACGGCCCGGATGGCCGCCCAACTTCACGCCGAATGGATTGTGGTCCACGTTGAAACCCCCGCTTTCTTAAAGCTGCCCGAGGTGGATAAAGAACGGGTGGCAAGGACGCTTACGCTCGCTCAACAATTGGGAGCTCAGACCGTCACATGCGCAGGTGACAACGTCACGGACGAACTCATCAGTTATGCCAAGGCCCGGAACGTGACCAAGATCGTCATCGGGAAACCCGCGCGGCCCCGGTGGCAAGAGTGGTTTCAAGGATCCGTCGTCAATGAAATCGCCCGACAGGTAGGCGATATCGATCTCTATGTGATCAGCGGCACCGGGGAGACCATTGAACCGAGGAAACAAATCCACAAATCCGGATCCTGGGATGGGCTTCTCTGGGCTGGCGCGATCGTGGCTATTGAAACGTTTCTTTGCCGGTTCCTCGTGAATTTTCTCCACCAAACGAATCTGGCCATGATTTATTTGGGCGGGATTATGTGGGTGGCTTACCGCTTAGGGAGGCGGCCGGCGCTCCTGGCCTCCATTTTAAGCGTTTTGTGTTTTGACTTTTTCTTTGTGCCGCCTTTCTTAAGCTTCGCCGTGTCGGATACGCAATATCTCCTCACCTTCATTGTGATGCTGGCGGTCGGCGTTGTCATCAGCACCGTCACGAGCCGCCTGAAAGCTCAGACGCAAGCGCTTCGGCAAAGGAGCCTCCTNNCTCCATGCGGAGGCGCTTTACAATTTAAGCCGCACACTGTCGGAAACTCCAAAACCTTCGGATCTCGTCATAATCGCCGAGCGGCATCTCTCGGAATTCTACAAAGCACCCGTCTTGATCATGGTGCCGAACTCCAAGGACGTCCTTGAGATTGCGGCGGGAGATAAGGAGTCCTTCGGATTCAATGAAAAGGAAATGGGAACGGCGAAATGGGTGTTCGATCATGCGGAGGCCGCCGGATCCGGGACACAGACATTGAACGGTTCCCTTGGTCTTTATATTCCCCTGCGCGGAATTCAAACCACTGTCGGCGTATTGGGGATTCGTTCCCCCTGGTCAGGCTCACTCGACCCGGACAGGGAACGGCTATTGGACACCTTTGCCTCCGAAATCGGCGGAGCCCTGGAAAGCACGCGGATGACGGAAATGGCCGGACGCGCGGAAGCGGAGGTGGAAACGGAACGGCTCCGAAACATGATCCTTCGAACATTTTCAATCGATGTGACGGAGCCGCTCGAGCGGATCGAGGCGAGAATTAAAAACATTTTATCCGGTAAAGAGCCGCTCCCGGAAAGCGTCAAAAAAGAAATTCAGAATATCGAGCGTGAAGCATCCCGCCTGCGAAAAATCTCAATTGAATTGCCGAGCATATTGTCCATGGAAGACAACAAGACTGAAGGAAACCCGTCGGGGAAAATCGTGGCTTAAAAGAACTTATACCCCAGCTTAATTCCAACGACCCTTGGCTCTTCCACAAAGGCCACGCGCGTCGGCGCCAATGTTGTCACACCGGCATCGTACGAGTACCGTTTGTTGTCATTGGCCCCCAACAGGTTCAAGCAGAACACGTTCGCGGAGAAACGGTCCGTGAAGTCGTAATTGACAGAAGCGTTCAGGCGCCAGTCCAGCTTATAGGCATTGTGACTTCTGACGACGGCAATTGAATTGTTGACGGCGTTCTGGCTGGCGGTTCCCTGCGCGGCATTCTGGACCATGGTCAGCCCATCCAGCGCTCCCGGGTAACCCCAGATAATCCTTGTGTCGCCATGCAACGTCATCTTCTTTGTGGCTTTGAAATTGGCGTAGAGCTTGGTGACGTTTGTAGCGATATTATTAAGGTTGTTGCCGGTATCCGAGAGCAACGCTCCGCTGGCCGCTCGGTTGTAGTCGGCATAACTAATGCCGCTGTTGGTAACGTCGGATGACATGGACCATTTGATTTGTTTGACATAGGCATGGTTCACGCCGAGCGTTAGACGAGGAACGCGATAGAGCCCTTCTACCCCGGCTCCCCACAGCCTTAAATTTCCAAGAAGCGCTGTTTGTTGTCCGTTCCACCCCATGACGTCCTGGGTGTTGTAGTAAACGGAGGAGGTCAGTGAAAAATGTCCCATCGGCGGCGGCTCATAAGTGAACTCTACCCCGTTGAGCTTTTCGGACCGGGCCGTTCCTCCGCTCAAGTGGCTCACCAAAAGCTGTTCCGCTGTGCCCATGCGCACCGATTTCTGCCAGACCAATTTGGCGATACCCAGCCTGTCGAGGTCTGAAATAACCGCGGCGCGAGGGGAGTAGAGCGTCTGAGAGTAAGAGTTTTTGTCCAAGCGCCCGGAAAGAAGCACGTTAAACCACGAGACAAACCCCAGATTAATTTCACTCAAGGCCGAGTACGTATCGGTGCTCCAGCCATCTCCCACAAAAAACGTGGTGGGAGCGGTGGCGCTGACCGCGTTAGGGCCCGTTCCGACGGCATTCGAATCGGGACCGCTGATGATGTTGGTTGGAACCACCGGAGCGAACGCTCCGCTCTCTCCCATTCGGAAATCCGCCGCATTTGATCCCCAGGCGGGCCCGTAACGGTCATGAGTGTATTCGGCGCCCACGGCGCCCTTGTATTTCTCGTTCATTTCGTAATTCAACAACGTCTTCAACAAGAGCTCGTTTTCTGAAAAATTTTCCGAATCGTTCAGCACGTTATTGAGGCTCGAACTCCCCGCCGTGGTTCCGGGGTCCCGCCGCTGGTGGCTTTGCGAACCATAACTGATCATGGATTGCAATGACAATTGATTGGCGATTTTCTGAACATTCTCCGCCGTGGCCACATATTGCAGGTTTCTGGTTTGCTTGAGATTTTCAAACGGCCCGCCCGGCGTCAGCTGCACCTTGGGGTTGACGCCATTGCGGGTGGTCCCGGAGTTCGTGAAACGCGCCCAGAATTTCCATTCCCTCGGGAGATCCAACTGGAGATAGGCTTTCCCCTGCGGGATGTCGTCGAAATCACGGTAGTAATCCAATGGGGGACGGCTGGAAGTCGAACTGGCGGGGAAGTCGTGGCCGACATAGCCGGCGTTGTTGGACGTATCGACTGTGAAAGCTCTCGGCTCGAAACCGCGGGTGGCCGTCAAGCTGCCGTATGAATAAAGCTTAAACTTTTCTTGGGTGGTCCCATAGCTCGCATGCGTCCCGAATGAATCGTATTTTTCCACGGCCTGTACGCCGACATTGAGCCCCGGGTCGACGGCGGCGCTTTTTGTGATGATGTTGATGACTCCTTCGATGGCGCCAGGGCCGTAAGTCACCGATCCCGGACCGCGGATGATTTCGATCTTCGCAATGTCATTCATATCCCAATTCTCCAACTCCGTTTCGGCTCCGTTATGAGCGGTTTGGTTCATCCGGCGGCCGTTGACGAGCAGGAGAATCTTGTAGTTCCGGTCGGAAATAATCCCGCGGATGCTGGGATGAGGGCTCTCGCTGTGATTCATCACTACCGCGCCGGGGACGTAGACCTCGATGAGATCGTAAATATTACGGGCCGGCGTCAACTTGATGTCCTCCGAGGTGATCGTTGTCACCGTAACAGGCGCGTATTCTCGTCGAGTCTTGGTGATAACACCGGGCGTGTTCAAAGCCTTGGCCTCTTCTTCAAAAAATTGGAACGCCTCGTCCGCCGCTTGGGCCCGCATTCCCAGCCCGATCAGAATCCCTATAATCAGCGCCATCGGAATCAATCTTTTCATGATGAAATCTCCTCCACTCATTTGAATCGACTTGAAAATATTTCGTCCGGACACATGGAACCAGATGCTCCTGAGAACGGCGGAAAATGGATAATGCGCGCATCTCACTGAGTCGGATTCTATGATAATGAAAGTAATGATCATTTTAAAAAATAAACTAAATCAAACAAATCAAAGCGAACAGCTATTCTGATCTTTTGATTTCCCCCAACAACAATGGATTTTGCGCCAGCCGGCTGATATGATGCGATCTATGTTTATCAGATGAAATAAGATCCATTAAATTGAGCTTGCGGGAGGGAACCCATGCCATCCAATTCACCATTCTCATCAGGACTTATCGCCGGAGAAGCCCAATTCGAAGCTCTCTTCGAAAAAGCGCCCGACGCCATCATTGTCGTAGGTGAAGACGGCCGCCTTATCGCGGCCAACGCGGCGGCTGAAACTCTCTTCGGCTATAGCCGCCCCGAACTCTTAGAGCTTTCTGTGGAAACACTCATGCCGGACCGTTTCCGTGAGCATCACGCCCACACTCGTTCGGCCTATATGAACAGCCCGCGGGCCCGTCCCATGAAAACAGGCCTTGAGCTTTGGGGGAAGGGAAAAGATGGAAAGGAAATCCCGCTTGATATTATGCTCAATCCCGTTCGGATCAACGATCGGCATGTCGTCATCGCGACCATGCGGGATATGACGATGCACAGGCAAATGACAGCGGCTCTGATCCAATCTGAGAAGTTGGCGGCGATCGGCCAATTTGCCGCCGGTGTCGTTCACGATCTAAACAATCCCATCGGTGTCATCTTGGGTTTTTCTCAAGCGACTCTTCCAAGTTTGCAAGAGTCGGACCCCGTACGCAATACTCTAAAAACCATCGAGCAAGAAGCTCTCCGATGCAAAAACCTTGTGCGGAACCTTCTGTCCTTCTCCCGTAATCAAAAGAGTGAACTCGCCCTACAGTTGCAAGATTTGAAGGACGTGGTGGAAGCGGCTATGACGTTGGTAGGAACCATGGCGCACCAACGGGATGTGGAGCTGGATCGTCAATATGAAGCGGAGCTGCCGCCGCTTATGCTGGACCAAGCCCAAATCCAGCAGGTCGTCATCAACTTATGCGTTAACGCCATGGACGCCATGCCGACAGGCGGACAGCTCACGGTTGCCATTGCGAAAGCGGGAGAAGAAGTTTGCCTCTCGGTGGGAGACACCGGCACCGGCATCCCCCCGGAAATCCGTCAGCATATTTTTGACGCGTTTTTTACGACGAAGGTTGAAGGGAAGGGGACCGGCCTCGGTCTCAGCTTGGTATCCGATATCGTCAAAAACCACAAAGGCCGGATTGAACTCGACAGCGAAATGGGCAAAGGGACCACGTTTAAAATTTATTTAAAAATTTAATTCGATACTCCTCTTTTTCATTCTCACGTTGATTCATGCACCCCTGAAAGATATAGTCCCCCCCTATGGAGATAGAATGGTTGGCTTCGAATCTGAGAATGGTGGAACCGGGGTTGTGGAAGGCCCCAAGCGAATCATCGGTTTCCTATCCGGACGAGGGCAACGCCTGGTGTTTTTCAATTGAAGACTCTTCTTTCTGGTTCGCCCACCGGAATAGGTGCATTTTGGAAACCATTAAAAGATTTCCCACGAATGGGTTATTTCTCGATGTGGGAAGTGGCAACGGATTCGTATCTCTAGCGATTCATAAAGCAGGAAGGGAAGTGGCTTGCCTGGAACCTGGAAAAATCGGGGCTTTGAACGCGAAGACAAGGGGCTTACCGATCGTCATTAATTCTTCATTTGAAGAGGCGGGTTTCAAGAGTTGTTCTCTGGGCGCGATAGGGCTTTTTGATGTCATGGAACATATTCAGGATGACCGTGGTTTCCTATTAAAACTCAAGGAGTCCTTGGTTCCTGATGGAAAAATTTTCCTCACGGTCCCGGCTTACCCTTGTTTATGGTCAAAAGAAGACGAATTCGCCGGTCATTTCAGACGTTATTCACCAACTTCCATTTCGAGACTAGTGGAGCGCTCCGGATTAAAAATTGATTACCTCACCCATGTATTTTCAATTCTTCCCTGTCCGGTCTTCTTTTTCCGCGTTCTTCCCTTTAAATTTGGATTAGGAAAACCGATTGATTTGGAAATCGAACGACAACGACATCTTCAACCCGCGGGTTTGTTTGGAAAATTGCTTCAACAGATATGGGACACTGAAGCGGCAGCGATTAAAGCGGGCCTGAGAATACCTTTCGGAGCAAGCCTTCTGGTCGTAGCGAGCAAAGGATAGGGCCCTCAACCGACTCTCAAGCCGCTATCGGGTCCAAGCGAGCAAATACCCCGGCAAACTTTCGTCCTGATATAGGATCCGACTTCCTTGGCCCGGCAGCAAAGACGGTGGCTCCGATCGCTCATAAATATTTGAACAGAACACACTGACGGTGCCCGGCGAATCGACAATGCTCTTGTTCTCATCCCATCTCAACGCGGGGGAGACCATAGGGAACCGCCCCGCCCCATAAACACGAGGCAACGGTTTTTGCACGTATCCAAATTCCGGCAGGGTCAACATCTGGGTGAAGGGATATTTGCACACGATGGGGCGGTCAAAATAGTCGCGTTCCAGCGCGCGGCATAGGTTTTTATTTCCATCCACGTCCTTTAAAAATTCCCGGCTTCTTTCAAGGACGTGCCCGTCTCTTGAGCTTTGGAGAGGGATCTTGGGCAGAAACGATCCATTCTGGGTCATCACCCCGACCACAATAATGAGCGAAGCCAAACAGATTGAAAGGATTCTTTTATTCGATAGGAAAAAAGCGAAGAGCGCAGACAAGGGGAAATAAATGGACACGGTGTATCGCGGCAGAGGAGTGGGGAAACAAACAAAGCCGACCCAAAAGGAGAATACGAAGAGGGCTAGGCAAAACAGGAAGGGCCTGGCGGGCTCCTGACGCATCCTGTCTCGCCATTGCTTAGACCGAAGCTGAATCACAAAAAGAACCCCAAAAAGACAAATCGTTGCGGCCAGATAGGGAAGGGTGATTTTCACGATGATCAGGACGTCCCGAAGTTGAGAAAATAGGTGAGGAGCCGCGCGCAACTTAACGTTGGCCATAGCGTCCATGAGGAGCATCAACGGAAAGGGAGCGGATAAAGAGAGCCACTGTTGGAATTTCCGCTTCCCGGACGAGGGATGATCTTTGCGAAAGAACGGCATAAGAAAGGCGAAGATGAAATAGACAAACCCCTGGAGAATCGCTGAGCTCTTAATGAAATAGGCGAAGAGGCACGTTAAGCCGGCGAGGAAGAACTGTTCCCTCCATAAAAACAGAAACGAGAGGGCGGAAAGGGCGGCCAACGGAATCTCTAAATAGATCCCCGCGCATTGCCCTGACCAGACAGGGTTGAGGGCCGCCGCCAAGATCCAAACAAGCGATTCAACGAATGAGAGCCGAGAGCGGAGGATATGGAAAAAAACCGTGATGGTAACGGCGGCGAAAATCAAATTCAGCGTGTGCAATAATAGAAAAACAGACTTTGCCGCGAAGCAAGAACTCAGCCAGGCAAACAAGGGCGCGTAGGCGTAAAGCAAATGGACGCGCGGCCCTCCGGCCACATAATTCGGCAGCTGGGCCAGCCGGGAAAAATCAAAATGGTTCATTTTTAGCCAAAGGCCCTGGGAATAGACTCCGGTAACAGCGTCCCAATAGGGAGGATCGAGAAGACGGTCGGCGTTAAAGGCCAACAAACAAGAAAAGGTCCACCAAAAAAAATGGACAGAACGTATTTTGAGCCAGTAGGCGAGGGCTTTTTCCATGCTGTTCAAGGTGACCTTCCTCCATTCTCTGGTCTACTAAGAAGTTAGCTCTTTAGGATTATCTAATTTACAAAATAGCGTTGAACAGATAGCCGACGACAACAATGGCCGCGGCGACAATTCCAAAAAACGTCAAGAGGAGCCGCATCTTAAGAACGTTTTTTAAGATGACCGCCTCCGGAAAAGACAGCGCCGTCACGGCCATCATGAAGGCGAGCACCGTCCCCATCGGGAGGCCTTTCTCCATGAGGGCTTGAACAATGGGAATGACACCGGCGGCATTCGAATAAAGCGGCACGCCAATCAAGACGGCCAGGGGAACAGCGAAGGGGTTCCCTTTGCCGGCGTATCTCACCAGGAAATCGGCCGGGGCGTAGCCGTGAATGAATCCCCCAATTCCGATTCCAACCAAAACATAGGGCCAGATTTTTTTCAGAAGGTCGACGGTATATTCCCTCGCGTAACGAAGCTTCTCTTTGAACGTTTGAGCCGCCAGACTCATTTCTCCGACTTTGGTCTCGTAAACATAATCCTGCACGTATTTTTCCATGCGCAATTGTCCAATCACAATTCCGGATAGGATGGCCACGGTGACGCCGGTTCCAATATAGAGAAGGGCGATTTTCCATCCAAAGAGCCCCCACAAGAGAATGAGCGCCACTTCGTTGACCATCGGAGAGGAGACAAGAAAGGAAAACGTCACGCCGAGAGGAACTCCCGATTCCACAAACCCAATGAACAGGGGGACGGCGGAGCAGGAGCAGAAGGGCGTCACGATCCCAAGAAGAGCCGCCAACACATTCCCAAGATACTGCCGTTTCTGGGAGAGAATGCGCCGGGTTTTCTCCGGCGGGAAATAGGACCGAATGACGGCGACAACAAAAATAATGGTTGAGAGAAGCAGAAATATCTTTAAGGTGTCATAGATAAAGAAATGGATGGCCTCTCCCAAGCGGGTGCCGGGCACCAATTTAAAGAGGTGAAACGCTAAAAGGTCTGAAAAACCGTTAAGCATTATTGATAATCATCCCTTTTATTTCTTCAATGGAGGGAACGCGCCCCGACACCTTCACAACGCCATTCACAACCAACGCCGGCGTGCTCATGACGCCAAACGCCATGATTTTTTGAATGTCGGTCACCTTCTCAATCTGAAATTCGATCCCCGCTTCTTTCGCGGCGGTTTTCGCCGCCTCCGTGAGCTGTCTGCATTTGGGACATCCGGTACCCAGTATTTGAATTTTCACCATTGAATCATTCTCCTTCAAGGAATTATCTTTCCGAAAGCAGTATATCGGTTCGATGGGCAGGAGTCGAGGTGGAGACGTCGCCGCTATGGCGACGACGTTACGGAGTGCCTGAGCCGGTGAGAATAATAATTTGGTCGTTTAGCGTGGATGTGGCCGTGGGCGCCTCAATTTTAAGCCACAGGTTCCTGGTTGCATTCGGTGGGACATTGATCCCTTTGTTGTCGACTGTATCTGTGTCTTTGGCGAAGATGGTGGCCGTCGCCGTCACGGTGCTGGTTGTCAGGATGTCCGTGGCCGTGTCGAAATCTCCGGATACGGCGGAAGCCGTTTTAAAAATTCCCGAGAGACGGAACGTATCCGTTCCAGGACTTCCGGAGGTGGCCGTCCAATTGGCGGGGTTTTTTATGCTGAGCATAAATTGTTCGTAAATATTCCCGGTGTTCGTGACGATGATCGCGGATGGATAAAGGACTGTGGACCCAGCGGCGATCGGTCCAAAATTGATAGACGTTTGCGAGAGAAAAACTCCTGAGCTCATGTTCGTCGCGTAGGCGCTCGTACTGTTAGAGACTGTTGAATAATTTCCAACGTCATCTTGCGTCCACAAGCGAGCGTAATAAGTGGCACCGTTAATGAGGTTGGTATACGACGTGCTCTGCGCCGTCAACGGAGCGATGCCGTTGGCGGGCACCGTAAATCGATAAACATAAGTAGGCAGTCCAGCGGTGGGGCTCCAAGCGGAAAATGTGGACATGGTTGTGTACTGGATAATGAAATTAGAACTATTCAATGTGCCGTTTGTGCCGTCGTCACCAGAAGACGTCCACGTGAAACTGACCGCGTAAGCGGAAGAACTCTTCGTCGCCGTAAAATCGGCGGCCGCGGCCGGAGGCCCGAAATCCCAATTGACATTGTTCCCGCTGTTTGTGCTTGTGATATCGGCTTGCATGAGAGTTCCGGCGGCCGCATTCGAATCTTTCACGGTTAACGTCAAGAGGGTCTGGCTTGCTCCCGTATATTTGATATACCACGGCGAGGAGTCCACCGTCGACAAAAGAGAGACATTTTCAAAATCAACCATATTGGCGATGGAAAACATCTGCCCGGCCGTAAATTTCAGAGTCCCGCCCGACGTTATGTCCCTCATTCCATAGAACGTTGTGGCGCCGATGAGGGTTTGGGTTCCCGAACCATCAAAGACAACGATCCCGTTATTGTGAATCAACGAGCCATTATTGGTGTAGTTGCCGCCAATAAACAGAATTTGGGTCGATGAAGCGGAGTAAGTTCCTTTCGCGATCGTAAAGTCAGTCGCATTGATGATGCGATTGTTGGTCAGGTCATTCAGAATCGTCGCGTAGGTGTCCGTGCTCTTCCCAATCGTTAAGATGCCGGTCACGGCGATCTGCCCGGTTCCCGTCGGGTTGACGGTCACCGTCTGGATGGCCGCCGCCGAGGCGTTTGAAAACCACAGATTGTTGAACGTCCAGTTGTTCGCTCCCGCCACATTCGTGCCGAAGGTTTTCGCGGCAGCAATGCGCTGCTCGAAGGTGCCGCCCGTGAAATTAACAGCGCCATTGGCGCCGTTCCCGAGAACCGATCCAATCACAGTGATATCATCAGTCCCCGAAAGCGTTCCTGCCGTGATGGTGAGATCGTTTCTGACCGCCATCGGGGAATCGTTGGACCAGCCACCACCTGTCCCGTTAAAGATCAGGTTGTAGAAAGAAGACCCGCCGTTCAGGGTCCCGGATATTGTTTCTCCCGGCACCAATGCGTCAAACGTGACAGTCCCCGTGTTCGCCAACAACGATCCGTTGTTCAAGTAACTCCCTCCGACATACAAAACTTGCGTTGAAGAAGCGGAGTAAGTTCCGTTCGCGATCGTAAAGTCAGTCGCATTGATGATCCGGTCGTTGATCTCATCATTCAGAATCGTCGCGTAGGTGTCTGTGCTCTTTCCAATGGTTAAGAGACCGTTCACCACAATTTGCCCCGTTCCCGTCGGGTTCATGATGATGGATTGCATCGCNNTGCTCCCGAAATATTGATTCCCCGACACGCGCTGCTCAAAGGTGCCGCCGGTCAAGGTAATAAAGGCGCCGCCGCTTCCCGCGACACCGCCATTGACCGTGATGTTCCCTGTCCCTGATAAGGTTCCGGCGGTGACCGTCAGCGTGGACGTTACCAGCATATCATCCAAACTGTTCGACCAGCCACCGCCAGCTCCGTTAAACCAGAGGTTATAGAAAGCAGAGGATCCGTTGAGCGTTCCAGAAAGAGTTTTCCCCAACGCAACAGCATTAAACGTGACCGTCGATGTATTCGCCGTGAACGTGTCGTTGTTCGCCCAGTTGCCCGCGACGTTGATGTTATTCCCGGCGGAAAACGTTCCGTTATTAATCGTGAGATTGCCCCCCACATCCATGAGAGCACCGCTGGTCCAACCGCCGTCGACTCCGTCGAATGTGAGGTGGTAAAACCGTGACCCGCCATTCAGAGTCCCAGCAAGGGTTTCCCCCGGGACAGTGGCATCAAAGACGATTGTTCCCGTGTTCGCCAATAACGTGCTGTTGTTCTGGTAACTCCCGCCGATATACAGAATCTGGGTCGATGAAGCCGAATAGGTTCCTTTGGCGATCGTGAAATCGGTTGCGTTGATGATCCGGTCATTGGTCTCATCATTCAGAATCGTCGCGTAGGT
>PLLH01000069.1:241-81303 GCA_003140895.1 Elusimicrobiota bacterium | reverse complement strand
CCAAATGAGATTAAACCAGACGTGAGGGCGTGAGAAAAGGCAAAGGGAGTGCGGACGGCGCGGTCTTGAGGCATGTGAAGAATCTGGCCCAGTTTCACGCCCGCTCCGGCCACATAAAATTGAAGCCAGGGCGTGTACCGGTGAAGGGCACCTTCCTCCAGCTCCCGTCCACCCACAAAAACGGATACCTGCCCATTTTTTTCAATCACACGAGGGAAGCCCGATTCCGTCACGGTTTTCCCCCGAACGGCCGTCTCCGTTTCATCCTGCGAAAGAAACCGATAACCGATACCAGCCCAGCTAATAATAAAAATGACGAGGAAAACCGTCAGGTGGGCCGCGTTTATCTTGAGGAATGCAATGGATTTTTTCAGCATAAGGAAAAGGTGCCGGGATTTCTATCATTTACGAAAGAGGGGGGCGACAACAATAATCATCACAGCCCTCTCTATAATTGAAATAATAGCGTGAAACATATTATTTAGGAGGATCTATGAAAAAAGAACAGAACCTGGGACATGAATTAAAGGCGTTGGGATCGGAAGTGATGAAAGCCGTGGAAGAGATGAAATCCAGCAAGGAACTCAAAGCGCTGGAAAAAGATTTCACGAAGGCCATTAAATCTATTTCTCAATCCGTCGTCACAGCCCTTTCAGCCGCGAAAGGCAGCCGCTCGGCGAAACGGCTTAAGACGAAGCTCGGGCGCCTCGTTGAAGCGGGAACCGTCAAAGGAAAGATTGAAACCGCCAAAGCCAAAGTCGCCGCCCTCAAAGGAATCAAAAAAGCCCAATCCGCCGTCAAAACCTGGTCAAAAAAGATTAAAAACTCTTCAAAGTAGCACCGCGCCTCAAGAAGGAGCGAGTCGTCTCAAGCTTAACCGGTGTTTTCCTCAAAAACAAAGGGGTTGTTGAGGAATCACTTTTTGCCCTATTCTTTCGGGCGCGGGTTCTGTAGAATACAGTTCTTCCGAAGGAAACGGTCACCCCCTTCCCGGGAACTTCTTGGTTCACTCCAAACTTAACTTTAGATAGAGGCAATTGAACGTTATGGCAGAGAAAACCATCATTGAAAAAATATGGGACAACCACCTGGTTCACGAAGAATCCGGGAAGGCGTCCATTTTGTACATCGATTTACATCTGATTCACGAAGTGACGAGCGCCCAGGCCTTCGACGGGCTCCGGATGAACAAACGGAACGTCCGGCGGCCGGATCTCACGCTGGCCACCTTGGATCACAACATCCCGACCACGGACCGGAGCGTGCCTGTTAAAGATCAGGCGTCCCTTCACGCCATCAACACGTTGCTCAAAAACGCGAAGGAATTCGGCGTCGAAATATTCGACATGCTGAACCCGAACTCCGGAATCGTCCATGTGATTGGGCCGGAATTGGGACTCACTCAACCGGGTAAAACCATCGTCTGCGGAGACAGCCACACTTCCACCCACGGCGCCTTTGGCGCGCTGGCGTTCGGCATTGGAACGAGCGAAGTGGAACACGTGATGGCGACTCAATGCCTCCAACAATTTAAACCCAAAACCATGGAGATCCGCGTGAATGGGAAACTCCCCCACGGGATCACCGCCAAAGACGTTATTCTCCATATCATCAACAACATTGGAACGGACGGCGCCACCGGTTACGCCATTGAGTACACTGGAGACGTCATCCGCTCCTTCTCCATGGAAGAACGCATGACCGTCTGCAACATGACGATCGAAGCGGGCGCCCGGGCGGGCCTCATCGCCCCGGACGAAACCACCTTCGCTTATGTCAAAGACAAACCGCGCGCGCCGAAAGGCGAGGCGTTTAACGCCGCCGTCAAAAAATGGAAAGCGCTTCAAACGGATCCGGGGGCGCGCTACGATAAAGTGCTCCAGTTTGACGCCGCAGAGGTTCGCCCTCAAGTGACCTGGGGCACAAGCCCTGGCATGGGAGCGGATATTGAAGGCAAAACGCCGGATTTAACCCAAGTGTCCGACGCCAATTTGAAACACACCTATGAGAAGGCGTTGGCATACATGGGACTTAAACCCAATCAGCCGATCAAGGGCCTCGCTATCGACCGCGTTTTTATCGGAAGCTGCACCAACGGTCGGATTGAAGATCTGCGCGCCGCCGCTAAAGTCGTTAAAGGCTACAAGGTCGCCAAAACGGTGAAAGCGATGGTGGTGCCGGGATCCCAACGGATCAAAGCCGCCGCCGAAAAAGAAGGACTTCACAAAATCTTTTTGGACGCGGGGTTTGAATGGCGGGAATCGGGCTGCAGCATGTGTCTTGGCATGAATGAAGACACGTTGGCGCCGGAGGAGCGCTGCGCCAGCACCTCCAATCGGAATTTCGAAGGACGCCAAGGAAAAGGCGGACGAACTCACTTGGTGAGCCCCGCCATGGCCGCCGCGGCGGCTGTTCAGGGCGCGTTCACTGACATCCGTCAGTGGAAATACAAATAAATAAAGAGAGAGAACCCATGGAACCATTTAAAAAGAACAAAGGTCTGGTGGCGATGTTAGACGCTCAGCACGTCGACACCGACCAAATCATCCCGAAACAATTCTTAAAACGCGTGGAGAGAACGGGCTTTGGGCAGTTTCTTTTCTACGACTGGCGGTATCTACCCGATGGAAAAACGCCGAACCCTGAATTCGAACTGAACAAACCCCGCTACCAAGGCGCCAGCATTCTTCTGGCTAAAGATAATTTTGGCTGCGGAAGCTCGCGCGAGCACGCCCCATGGGCCATCTTGGAATACGGGTTTAAAGTTTTGATCGCCCCGTCGTTTGCGGACATCTTTTTCAACAACTGCTTCAAAAACGGAATGCTGCCCATCGTCTTGCCATCCACCACCGTGGATGTGCTCTTTGACGAAGTGAAGAAGACGCCCGGCTATGAACTCACGATCGACTTGGAGAAGCAGGAGATCGATACCCCCACCGGGAAAACCATCTCATTTGAAGTGAACGCCTTTCGGAAGAACTGTTTATTGAACGGGTTGGACGACATCGGCTTGACGCTGCAACACGAAGATAAAATCACCTCTTACGAAACCACCCACCCTGTCAGCTAAGAGACACGGGGAGGAACTTAGAAATCGTCGTCGGCTGGACGGTGTCGCCAGGAGGAAGGCCCTACCCAGCGAGTCCGAATGGTGAAGGTAAGCGCGTCAATCGGCGACGCCGTGGACTCAACACTCAGCGTGTCGTTTTTGGCCTTTAGCGTTGGAAACGACGCCCCCAAGAGGCCTCCCAACCCAAATCCAACAAAGATCCCGCGTTTCTCATCGTAGAAATCCATGACCAACAGGGGCGAGTAAAACCCCGTCCCCCAACCGCTTACCTTGCCCGACAAGGGAGCCAGACCCGGCCCCGTGGCGTCCACCGTGGTTCGCCCATAGAAATATCCAAAGGAAAGCGAGATGCCGATCACGTGATAAAACGCCGTGACGCGCGGCCCAATAAAGGGAAACATCACGGTCTTCGTTTTCATGTCGAGATCAGGGAATCCGGATCCCGTCACCGTAAAATCCCGGTCGATCACGCCGCCCGCGGTTTGAACCCCGGCATGAAAATACCGGGCGATGGGCCACATCCGAGCGTAATTCACAAGTCCCCCTCCACCGAAAGGGATATCAAACGCCAGTTCGTTGTACGCCCGAGCCCGGCGAGATTTCGGTCCCACGCCATCCTCCGCCCGAAGCGGCAGGACCAGGAAAAGAACAGCGGCCAGACACAGTCCTGTTCGTTTGATAAGGGATATTCGATTCATCAATTCTTCCTCAGGATGACTCGTAAATTGGCTTTCTTCACTCTCAAGGTGACCCAACACTTCCCTTCCCGATAAACTGTTTTTGTGACTTCCGCGCCTCGGATGACAGCCCTCACCTCGCCCTGAAGCGCCAGCGAGGGAATTTCCGCCTCAGCCAACGTTTTCTTGGATGCCGTTTTTTTGGTGAGGATGGTGGTGAGAAGACGGGTTTGAGCCAGCATGACGGCGGCTTCGCGCGCGAGCGCCAGCCCTTGCGTTTCATTCATCACTTCGCTTGGGATCGGCGCGGCGGCCCGAACCGTGATGGAGGCGAGCGTTTCTTTAACGAGAATATCTTTGGGGAGAGATTCCCCCGAAAGAGGGTCCCTCGAAAGAGGGTCCCCCCACCCCAAACCGGCCCCCATAAAAAGAGACATGAGCACAAAAAACGCCCGGACGAATCGGTTCATGCCATCACTCCTTAACCGGAGGAAATATTTTAATGACGTCCATTTTCCGGCGCTCCATTTCGGCTCCAAGGTTGTTCATTCCTTCCTCGTCCAAAATTCGTTCGGTCAGCGGAAAAAGCCCGTCTTCTTCTTTAAGAAGGTGCGTCGTGAGAAGAGCTTTGAACTGAGTGGAAGTAAATTCCATCTCCATTCGTTTGGCGAGGTGGGTTTTTCGAAGGAGCTTGAGGAGATGATCCAGATCCTTGTGTTCCTGCGAGATTTCCTTAACAAAACGACTTTCCAGGAGCGGCTCCGCTTCGAAAGCGGGAAGGAAAATTTGATCTTCAAACCAGGCGTGACCGAGAACCGCCCGCTGAAGAGAAATCAACATCAAATCGAAACGGGGATTTTCCAAGTGGAACCCTTCCAGTAATTTCCGGATGAGCTTATGGTCGGCGAGAAGACGCTCAGTCGCTTTAATGGCGGATCACTTTCCTTCTTTTGGAGGGACGAGGTTTTTCACGACATCGAGCAGATCGTTCTTGGTAAAGGGTTTCGGGAGAAACGCAGAGGCGCCCACCGACAACACCTTATCACGATCCGTTTCGAAATTACGGGATGTCACAATGACCACTTTGGGGGGCGTCGGCAACGATTGAATTTTCACGGCCAAATGGTACCCGTCAATTTTGGGGATCATCACGTCGATCAACGCCAGGTCAAACCGACTCTTGATAAGCTCATGAAGGGCCGCTTCTCCGTCTAAAACGCCCACCACGTCGTGCCCGGCCGATCCCAAGACATCCACAATGACGCCTAAAATACTTTCTTCGTCATCGACTGCCAATATTCGTGCCATAGGAGTGTACTATAGGAAGAATCACCTCATCTTTCAAGAGAAGGGCTTGACCAAGATGACCTGGTTGAATAAATTGAACGTTATGAAACGAGGCGATTCGATGTCTGTCCCGATATGGGCCGTGATAGGACTTCTCTCCGTGACTCCCGTCTGGGCCCAAAAGAGAACAACCCCCGCCGGGCACATGTCTATTAAAACAGAATCTCCCAAAACCAGCAGAACGCCGGACAATGAAACGACCGCGCCGGAAACCGCAACGGAAAATGCCGGGCCCACGCGCCCGACGAGTCTTGTGACAAGCAGTGAAACAACGCATGCCAGTTCAACGGGAACCGTATCCGTCCCCCCTCTTATCATTCGCGCCGCCCCCAAACGCCTGAACCAAATCGCCGAGGTGGAAGTTGAATGGGCGGAACCGACAGACAATTGCCCCACCGACCAGCTCTGCGTCCAAGGCCAATTGTTCAATGCGGGCGGTAAAACGGCGTATGGCGTCACATTGATCGCTGACATCGGCGGGACCGCCATCACAAAGCCGCGAACGTCCCTGAAAGTTCCGATCGAGCAAACCGTCATGGAACCAGGAGACCGGCAGGAATTTTCCGTTCAGATGGACCGAAAAATGACGTACAAGGAAAAAGGGAAAGACAGGATTATCGAAGTTGGAAAGTACAATTATAAATTAAAACCGGAATGGGTAGAGACGCCCCCTAAAAAAGCCCCTCCTAAGAAATCCCCGCCCAAGAAAAAGAAACCCTAATACGGTTTTTCGCCCTGGCCCCATTTCGCCGGACCAATTTTTTTGATTTCCTCTTTGGAAAACTCGCGCGCGTGCTTTTGGAAAGAATCCCACGTTTCAGAACAGGTGTAATCGAGAGCGCCAGGGATGTCGCCTTTCCGGCTGATGATTTCGCGGACAAAATTGTGCAATGAATTGGAGCCATGTTTTTCGTTAATGTACTTAATGGCCCAATAATCCTCAGCGTAGCTGATCCCCCCGCGATGATTCTCAAGTCCCAACAAAAGCTTCTGTTCCGACCAGCCGGAGGTTTGATACACGTACGACTTCGCCATCTGCTCTCCCTGGTCCGCTCCAAAAACCGCCAGCCCTTCATGAAGCCACACGGGTAATCGGATCGCCGCTTCCGCTCCCACCGCGTCATTGATCATGGCATGGACCAGTTCGTGCGCAAAGACCTTCTCAAAGTTGAAGGGATCTCGATCATAAGCGGAGATGTTAATACTCAGGTGTTGAGCGATACCGTCTTTGCCCGTTCCCAATTGAACGTAGGCGAGGGCGTTTTCCATGCCGGGCGGAGTGAGATCGACGAAATCAATGATGAGGGGATATTGCCATCCTTCCTCGAAATGCATTCCCAATTTCACCGCCACGTTGATCATCGTCTGACGCATAAGAATAGGAACGTCCCATTTCAGCTTTTGAAAGGTGTCCTGATGCGGCCCTTGATAGGAGTCGTCCATCTGCCACGCCACCCGAGTGGGTGCCACCCGATCAGGTTCATCAGAAAAAGCGTTATTAACGACGGTGAAAGAAAGAAGAAAAACGAGGAGGGTGAAGACGGGGTGGAGGGTGGATCTGGTGAAGCGACTCAACAGAAATGGAGCGGAACCAGATCCACCCTCCACCCTGCAAGTCAGGCAATTCATTGTCTCAAACTGAGGACTTTTTTGACGACGGCATCGACAATCGTGTCGATGGGCACTTCTTGGAAGGTTGATTCATTTCGCGCTTTTAGTTCGACAACGTTTTTGGCGAGCGATTTTTCGCCGATGGTCACGCGAAGCGGAATGCCGATCAGATCGGCGTCCTTGAATTTAAACCCGGCTCGCACGTCCCGGTCATCCAAAAGGACTTCAATTCCTTTCTTCAAAAGACTGTCATAAATGGATTCCGCCACCTCACGCGTCCTGGTATCCGACACGTTGGCGGGAGTGATAAGAACTTCAAAAGGAGCCATGGGAACCGGCCAAAGAATGCCATTCGCGTCGTTATTTTGCTCGATGGCGGCAGCCACAATGCGGGAGACCCCGATGCCGTAGCAGCCCATCATCATGGGGACGGGTTTCCCCGCCTCATCCAGCACCGTGGCTTTCATGGCGTCGGAATATTTGGTTCCCAGCTTGAACACGTGGCCCACCTCAATGCCCCTGAAAAATTGAACCGCGGCTTTGCATTTTGGGCACGTGTCGCCAGGACGAATTTTTCGAATGTCGTCGATCACGTCCGGTTTAAAATCCCGTCCCAGGTTCACGTTCTTCAAATGAAAATCTTTTTTATTGGCTCCGGCGACGCCGTTGACGACCGAGGCGATCAAATGATCGGCCACGATTTTGGCTTTGAGTTTCACCGGTCCGGCGTAGCCCACGTCGCACCGAGCGACGTTCCGGTATTCGTCTTCGGTCGCAGGGCGCATGAGCTTCGCGCCCAACAACCGCAGAAGTTTGGGTTCATTCAATTCCGTATCGCCTCGAACAAGGGCCACCACGGGCTCGCTATCGGCAATCATAAAAATGGCTTTGATGATCTCTTCCGGCTTCACCTTTAAAAAGGCGGCCACCTCGTCCACTTTCACTTTGTTCGGCGTCGATACTTCTTCAATGGGTTTGAGCGGTTCCCCCGCCTTCACTTCGAGCGCTTTGTTCTCAGCCCGTTCGATGTTGGCGGCATATCCGCACTGAGGACAAGCGGCCACTTCTTCTTCGCCGGTCTCAGCCAACACCATGAATTCATGGGAAAAATTCCCGCCGATCGTTCCGGTGTCGGCTTCAACCGGGCGGAATTTAAGCCCCAACCGCGTAAAAATCCGCGTGTAGGCGTCGAACACATTCTTATACATGATATCCAGATCCGCCTCGTTGGCGTGGAAGGAATAGGCGTCTTTCATGTAAAACTCACGGGCCCGCATGACGCCGAACCGCGGGCGGATCTCATCGCGGAATTTTGTTCCGAATTGATAGAAGAGAACCGGAAGATCCCGGTACGATCTTAAATCCCGACGGGCCAAATCCGTGATGATTTCCTCGGCGGTGGGCGCGAAACAGAATTCGGTGTTCTTTCGGTCTTTAATCCGAAGGAGTTCCTTGCCGTAATAGGTCCAGCGGCCGGTCTCCTCCCAAAATTCTTTCGGCTGAATGTGCGGAAGCCATACTTCAAGCCCGCCCGACTTATCCATTTCTTCCCGAATGATCCGCTCCACTTTATGGAGCACGCGAAGCCCAAGCGGCAGCCAATCATAGATCCCCGCCGCCACCTTCCTGATCATGCCGGAGCGAAGCATGAGCTTCGCGCTCACGGTGTCCGCGTCGGCCGGCGTTTCTTTGAGAGTCGGAATGAAATATTTCGTGAATTTCATAAAATCTATTTTGTTTTTTCGACGACCGGCTTTTCTTTTGGAGTCCGGTTACGCTGAACGTCATTGAACACCGCCAAACTCAAGATGCTGAGCAAAAGAACAAGCCCGACGGTGTTCGCCTTTCCGATCGTTTTCGTGCTCAGCGGCTTCCCCCGGATTCCTTCAATAAGATAATAAACCACGTGCCCCCCATCCAAAAGAGGAATCGGGAATAAATTAAAAAGACCAAGACTCACCGAAATGAGCCCAATGAGATAAAGAAAATCCTCAAGCCCTGATTTAACCGCCTTCACAATCACCTGGGCGATCCCAATCGGGCTGGCCAGATCCGGCCGCTCCATCGCCCAAATTTTCTGTCCGAGATAATACATCGTGATCCACGTGATATTCCAACATTGGATCCCGGAGCGCTGGGCGGACTCGAAGAGGCTGATTTTCTTCCGTTCATTGACGGGGTCGGCCGGACGAATCCCGATGAGACCGATTTTTTTCGATGGGTCAAACTGTGGCGTCAACGAGAGCGTTATGTCCGCTGTCCCACGCTTCAGCACCAGTTTTGTCGGAAGGCCAGGACGATTATGGATTTTGAGGGCCACGGATTGAAAATCCGCCACGGGTTCCCCTTCCACGCTCACAATTGAATCCCCTTTCTTAAGCCCCGCAAGGTCTGCCGGCATGCCGGTCACAACTTCCCCGACTTCTGTTTTATTGATCTGAACGGGCAGACCCCAACGCGCCAAAATTAAAAAGAAAATGAAAAAGGCCAACACGTAATTCATGATGGGACCCGCCACCACAATCGGAATCCGCTTGATCCAGGATTGCGCCATAAAATCCCTGGAATGGTCTTCATTTGGATTGATGACCGCCGGCGCCGGCTTTCCTTCCAAAACAGGACCTTCGTAATCCTCTTGCAACTCCCCCGCCATTTTGACGTATCCGCCGAGCGGCAGCCAATTCACGGAATACCGGGTCTCTCCCTTCTGAAATCCAAAAATTTCTTTTCCAAACCCGAAAGCGAACTGGTCCACTTTGACGCCGGATTTTTTCGCGACGAGGAAATGGCCGAATTCGTGCACAAAAATAACGATCCCGAAGGCGAACACGACTCCGGCGGTATATAAAAGCACTGGCATCATGATTATTTCTCCAATTGTCGTATAAATGTTTTGGCTTCGTCGCGAGCCCACCCGTCGGCCCGCAGAATATCGTCCAACGTCGGACGAGTCACCAGGACATTCTTCTTCATCACCTTGGCCACAATCCGAGGAATGTCCATAAACGAAATCCGTTGGTCAATAAACGCCTGAACCGCCTCTTCGTTCCCGGCGGAAAGAACCACGGGGGCCGTTCCCCCCACTTTTCCGGCGCCCAAGGCCAACCGAAGACACGGGAACCGTGAAAAATCAGGCGCGGCAAAATCCAATCGTCCCACTTTAACGAGATCCAGCGGCGTCACCTTCGTTTTGGCCCGATACGGATAAGTCAACGCGTATTGGATCGGAAGCCTCATGTCCGGGTTCGAGAGCTGCGCCAAAACGGCTCCATCCTCAAACTCCACCAACGAATGAACGATGGACTGAGGGTGAATCACGATCTCGATCTTCTCCATCGGAACACCGAAGAGGTGATGGGCTTCGATGGCCTCCAAGCCCTTGTTCATGAGCGTGGCGGAATCCACCGTGATCTTGGCCCCCATGCGCCAGGTGGGGTGGTTTAACGCTTCCTGAACCGTAATTGTATTCAAATCTCTCGTCGACCGATAGAAGGGCCCGCCGCTCGCGGTAAGAAGGATCTTTGAAATTTCATGATCGGGATGGCCGTGAAGGCATTGAAAGATGGCGGAGTGTTCGCTGTCCACGGGAATCAAGGAAACGCCGTTTTTCCGGGCGAGCTTCATGATGATGTCTCCCGCCGCGATGAGCGCCTCCTTGTTGGCGAGCCCCACGGTTTTTCCGGCTTTAAGAGCGGCCACGAGAGGCAGAAGCCCACGGGCTCCCACCACTCCGCTTAAAACGAAGTCGGCGCTCTCCATCCGGGCCAACCGCTCCATCCCGTCCGAGTGATTCAACACCAGGGGCCGTTTGGACCAGGACGAAACAATGTGACTCAGTTCAATCGCCGACGGCGTATCGTTCATGGCGACGGCTTCGGGAGAAAATTCTTTGATTTGCTGCACCATAAGCTTCAAATTCCGGTTGGCGGCCAGCCCCACCACGCGGAACGAATTCTTGTGATGACGGACCACATCCAAGGCGTTAACGCCAATGGACCCCGTCGAGCCAAGGATGACGATGTTTTTCTTTTTCATCATTAGATGAACCGCCCGGTCGCGATCAAAACGTAATAGAAGAAGGGAGCGGCAAAGATGAAGGAATCAAACCGATCCAACACGCCGCCGTGGCCGGGCAAAAGTTGAGACGAATCTTTAACGCCGAAGGAGCGTTTCATGAGGGATTCAATCAGATCCGAAAACTGGGCCGACACGGCGATCACCAACGTAAACAAAATCGCCTCGACGTTCCCCATCTCCTGCCGGAGGAAGGCGGCCCGAAAAAACCAGCCGACAAGACACGCGAGGAGCGTCCCGCCGACAACGCCTTCCCACGTTTTCTTGGGAGACACGAGGGGCGCCAACTTATGCCGCCCGATCAATCGTCCCACGCACCACGCTCCCGTGTCAACGGTCCAAATGACGACAATAAGAAAAAAGGTCATTTCCCGCCCAACATATCGAAAGCCTTCGCCGGCCACCGCCTTGAGATCTCGAATCAGGAGCAGATGCCCCAAAAAAAGCGCCCCGATCAAAACGCCGGAGAGGGTGGTGATAATCCGCAAATACGCGAGGCTTTTGTCTCGACGGATAAACTCCCGGACGAAGACAAGAAAGCTCCAGAAAATAAAAACGGAAATGACGCTCGGCGTTTTGTGAAGAGGCCCCCAGGGAACGCCGTCAAAAAAAAGCGCCAGAAGCAGAAGAGCGGTCCCGAAGAGAGCCATGTAAAGTTGATTCGGATACCCCCCCTGGTCGGCGATCAGCGAATATTCCCATACACACAGGAGAGAAAGACCGGAGACGAAGATAAAGAAAGGAATGGTGCCCACCCACACGAGGGCCACCACGACAGGAACAAAAATAATGGATGTGATAATCCGGGGCAAAACCATTTAACCAACTCCGCCAAACCGGCGCTCTCGCGCCTGATACTCCAAAATCGCCTTATAAAACTCCTTCGGCCCGAAATCAGGCCAGAGGACCGGCGTGATGCAGATTTCAGCATAAGCAATCTGCCACAACAAGAAATTTGAAACGCGGAACTCACCCGAGGTCCGAATGAGAAAATCCGGTTCGGGCAAAGAAGCCGTCTGAAGATGTGACGAGAGAAGTTCTTCCGTCACGCGAGTGTGCCCCTCGGCCAGAGCGGCGTTGCACGCCTGAAGAATGTCCCACCGGCCTCCGTAATTGAGCGCCAATACCAGCGTTAACCCTGTGTTTTTGGCAAGCCGGTCACAGCTCTTTTTCAACTCTTCCTGAATGTCGGGAGCCAGCCCGGCGATATCCCCGATGGTCTGTAGTCGCACGTTCTTCTCATCCAACCGATCCACTTCTCTACGCAACGTTTGTTTTAGCAGCGTCATCAGCCCGCTGATTTCGGAGCGAGGACGGACCCAATTTTCGGTTGAAAACGTGTACAGCGTCAGCGCCTGAATTCCCAAATCCCCTGCGGCTTCCACGATGGGACGAACGGCCTTGGTGCCGGCGCGGTGACCCAAGAGGCGCGGCAGATGGCGCTTTTTGGCCCATCGCCCGTTTCCATCCATAATAATGGCGACGTGTTTGGGGAGGCGGGTTCGGTCGACCTGGGAAAGGAGTTTGTCTATTTCCCGTTGCATAGAGATGAACAGAAGGACTTAAATCTCGAGGATTTCTTTTTCTTTGGTGGCGAGGAACTCGTCGACTTTTTTAATGAAAGAGTCGGTCAACCCCTGGACTTTGGCTTCCCCTTGATCGCGAATATCGACGGAAATCGCTTTATTCTTTTCCTCGGCTTTGATCTTTTCGATGGCCTCTCTCCGGATATTTCGAAGCGAAACGCGAAAATCTTCGGCCAATTTCTTCACCACTTTAACCAACTCTTTTCGTCGCTCTTCCGAAGGAGACGGGAACACAAGGCGCAAAATCTTTCCATCGGAATTGGGAGTCACCCCTAGATTCGCGTTGACGATGGCTTTTTCAATTTCCGGCAGGATCGACACATCCCACGGCCGCACTTCAATGGTTCGCGCTTCCGCCACAACGACGTTTCCCACTTGCTGAAGGGGGACCATCGACCCGTAATAGGAAACACGAACCGGATCCAACAGCGACGGAGAGGCCCGGCCGGTCCGCACTTTCGAAAAATCAACGTGCAATTTCTCCAGGGTCTTTTTCATTTGCTGTTCGGCATCGGCGAGGATGGGCTGTGTTGGCATAAAGTTCCTTCTTTACAGTGATTTAGGGCGTCACCAAGGTTCCGATGGCTTGGCCCCGGATGGCTTTGGCGATGTTTTTTGGCTTATGCAAATTGAAAACGCGAACGGACAGTTTATTCTCATGGCAGAGAGCCAGAGCGGACTGATCCATGACCCCAAGACGCCGGCGAAGAGCCTCGCTCAACGAGAGCTGTTTATACAGGGTGACGTTTTTGGATTTTTTGGGGTCGGCGGAATAAACACCATCAACCTGGGTGGCTTTAAGAAGAAGGGAAGCGCCGATTTCGGAGGCGCGAAGGGCGGCGGCGGTATCGGTGCTGAAATAGGGATTCCCCGTGCCGGAGGCGAAAATCACAACGCGGCCTTTTTCCAAATGTCGAATGGCGCGGCGGCGGATATAAGGCTCGGCCACTTGGGAGACGCCGATGGCCGACATGACCCGCGTGGGGACTCCGACTTGTTCCAACACGTTTTGAAGAGCCATGGCGTTAATCAACGTGGCCAGCATGCCCATGTTGTCGGAAATCACCCGTTCCAACGCGAGCCCCTGGTCCCGGGCCCCCCGCCAGATATTCCCACCGCCGACGACAAGCGCCAATTGAATATTGTTCGAACGAGCGGATTTTATTTCGCGGGCAATGGAAAAAAGACTTTTAAGATCAATCCCGTAGCGCTCTCCACCGAGAAAGGCTTCTCCCGAGAGTTTAAGGACGACCCGCTTCATCAGAGAAGGGAACCCATCAATCGGCGCCCACCCGGTAACGAACGAAGTTCGTCACTTTGAGTTGCGCCTGATCTTTCTTTCCGGCGGCGTCCACGAGATCCTGGATCTTTGCTTTCCCGGAGATATCGCGGACGTGAGGCTGATCCATCAAGCATTGGGCTTCGTAAAATTGAGCGAGTTTCCCGATGGCGATTTTCTCGAGAATTTCGGGCGGTTTTTTTTGGCCTTCCATTTGTTTTTTGGCGATCTCTTTCTCCCGCTCTAAGATATCCGTGGGAACTTCCGATCTCACAATGTAGGTGGGGTTGGCCCCGGCCACTTGAATGCAAAGTTCGCGCCCCAATTCTTTGAGGGATTCCGAAGCGGCTCCCGCTTTGGTGGATTCAATCTGAACCAAAACAGCGAGTTTGGACCCGGGGTGAACGTAGGACGCCACCAAGCCTCCGCCTGACACGTTAAACCGCGTGAATCTCTTAAAAGCGATCTTCTCTCCGGTCTTGGCCGAGAGTTCGGCGACCTGAGCGACCGGCGCCTGTTCCGGCGATGTCCAACCGGGGTTTTCCTGCAATTGTTTAAGAAGGGATTTGCCGAACCCGATAAATTCCTCGTTTCGGGCCACGAAGTCCGTCTCGGAATTAAGTTCAATGATAAGACCGGCTTTACAATCAGCGGACACCCACGTATCCACCAACCCTTCAGCGGCCACCCGCTCCGCTCTCCTGGAGGATTTGGCGATTCCTTTCTCTCTAAGAATCCGAACAGCTTTATCCAGATCGCCATGGGCTTCCGTCAAGGCGTTTTTGCAGTCCATGAGTCCAGCTCCCGTCATTTGACGGAGTTTTTGTACGTCCTGAGCTTTGATTTCAATCGTCGGCATGGTGTTAGGCGGCCGGCGTAGGAACGGTATCGCCTGCCACGCTCGCCGGTGTTTCGGTCGCTGCGGGAGCCGCCGCTTCCACCGCTGGTTCAGCGGGCTGCGGGTTCTCCGCGGCTGTTAGAAGGGCCTTCCCTTGTAGAATCGCGTCGGCGACGAGACCCGTGATCAACCGGATCGCCCGAATAGCGTCGTCATTGCCCGGGATGGGATAATCAATCAAGTCCGGGTCGGAATTGGTGTCGCACACCGCGACAATCGGAATGCCTATTTTCCGGGCTTCGGCGATGGCCGTCATTTCATTGGACGGATCGATAATGAACATGCACCCCGGAAGCTCGGACATGTCTTTGATGCCGGCCAAAGACCGCATCAGCCGTTTAATATCTTTTTCGCGAAAGGACTGCTCTTTCTTAGACAAGAGATTGAACACCCCTTTGTCTTTCATCCCTTGAAGATCTTTGAGGCGATGGGATGACTTGCGAATGGTTTCAAAATTCGTCAAGGTGCCGCCCAGCCACCGTTCGGACACATAAGGAGACGCTGACCGCTTTGACTCCGTGACGATCGAATCCTGCGCCTGTTTCTTGGTTCCGACGAAGAGAACGACTTTCCCCTCGGCCGCAACGCTTCGAATGAAAGCGAACGCTTTCTTCAGTTCTCTAACGGTTTTTTGGAGATCGATGATATGGATGTTATTCCGGCTACCAAAAATATAGCGGGACATTTTCGGATTCCAGCGATGGGTTTGATGCCCAAAATGCACGCCGGCTTCCAGGAGTGATTTCATTGAGATAACAGGATCGGTTGTTCCGGGGTTATTAGTTACAGATGCCATGAGCGTCTATTGAAGTCCTCCAATCAATTTAGTTTTGCCTTATTGTCCAGGTAAAGTGAATTCAGACCAGGAAGGGGTTCTAGGCGGTTCCCTCAAATTCAAAGAGGGTGATTATACTAAAAACCCTGAAAACCGCAATAAAATTGACCAGCGGTTGGACCACCTATTTCAAGCGGTCCGCCTCAAAAGCATGTCAGCCAATCCAGCCAGAAAGTCTTTGGCTTCGCCGGCCGGGGCCGGAGCCAGCGCTGAAATCGCCAAGTGAACGTGCCGTTTCGCCGCGGCACTAGCATAATCGAGGGACCCTGTTTTCTTCAAATCCTTGATCAGTTGGTTCACATGGCCGTTGGGATGCTGAAGGCTTTTAAAAAGGGCTTCAATCTCTCCAACGGATCCCCGACTATCGCGAAAATGAATCAAGGGAAGCGTCATTTTGCCGTTCAAAATATCCGTTCGCAACGTTTTTCCGACGACGTCTTCTTTCCCGACCAAATCCAACATGTCGTCAATAATTTGGAAAGCGATTCCCATGTGAGACCCGTAGGATTCAACCGCTTTTTGAACCGCCTCGCTTTGCCCGGCCAATAGGGCGCCGGAGCGAACCGACACGCCGAAGAGAGCCGCTGTTTTCCGTTCGATGAAGGAATAATAATCTTCTTCGGATAGATCGAATTTATAACGCCGTTTTAACTGTTCAATTTCACCCAGGCAGGTATGCGCGGCCGACACCGACACCAGCTCAAGAATTTTCGGTTGATTTAATTTGGCCAGCCGTTCAAACGCCTGCGTATAAATCTGATCTCCCAGGAGGACTGCCGTGTCCACTCCATGCTGAGCCACCACCGTTTTCCGCCCCCGCCGCAAAGTGGCGCCGTCAATCACGTCGTCATGCACCAGGGTGGCGATATGAATCAACTCGATGATTTCCGCGACCCCGAGGACAACATCCGGCGGGGCCTCGCCCAAACGAGCCCCCAAAAAAACCAATGAAGGCCGTACTCGCTTCCCGGAACCGGAGAGGACCACCGACAACAACTCCCCCAGGTAACCGCCCGACGTTCGAGCGATCTCCATTAAGGAATGATTGAGCCGCGCCAATTCCGGCCCGAGCGCTTTCTTTAGAGAATCTTCAATGGTCACATTCATCATAACAGTGCGAGCCCCGCTCAAATTCCCACCACGGTGCGGACCCAATTAAGGAACGGGCCCGGAAACACGCCCAACGCCAAGGTCACCGCCAACGTCGCGACCACGCAACAGATCAAGGCGGGAGAGAAGACAAGGGGTCGCGCCGGTTCCTGAGGTTCGCAAAAAAACACTTCCCGGACAATCCTGAAATAGTAATACAACGAGATCACGCTGTTCACGACCGCCACAACGCCCAGCCACACCAACCCGGTGTTCTTCATAAGAGCGGCGAAAAGAGCGAATTTTCCGACGAATCCCGCCATCGGAGGAATCCCGGTCAGGGACAAAAGAAAGACGGCCAAGGCCATCGCCAGACCGAACGACGTTTTTGACAGTCCCGCGAAGGTCGTGATCTCATCGGAACGCGTCTGATTGGAAACCAGAATCAAAACCGCGAAAACGCCGAGATTCATAAACACGTAAAGGAACGTGTACACCATCACCGCCTGGCTGCCCAAATCCCCCACCGCCACAACCGCCGCGGTCAAGGCCGCCAAAATATAACCCACCTGAGCGATCGACGAATAAGCCATCAGGCGCTTCACGTTCGTCTGATGAAGAGCGCCAATGTTACCCACCGTCATGGTGAGCGCCGAGAGAACCGCCAAGACCGGCGTCAAATTCAAATCAACATGATTGATTAAAATGCGCAGAAGAAACCCGATGCCGGCCGCCTTAGGAGCCACCGATAAGAATGCGGTCACCGGTGTCGGAGCCCCTTCATACGCGTCCGGCGCCCACATATGGAAGGGTACCATGGCCAATTTAAATCCCAGCCCCGCCAAAATAAAAATCAGAATAAGGCTGAACACCAGGTCCGGTTTCCCATTGTTACCGATCCCCTGCAGCAACGGCTCAATGCCCGTCGATCCGAAATAGCCGTAATAATAAGAAAGTCCGAAGAGCAGAAGCGCCGTGGAAAAAGTGCCGACGAGGAAAAACTTGATCGCCCCTTCGTTTGACGACCCCCGGTGCACCATAAACCCGGTTAAAATGAACGAGGGAATGCTGACCAGCTCCAATGAAATGACCGCCATCAGAAAATCAACCGAGCCCACCAAGAGCATCATGCCCACGGTTCCAAACAACAGGAGAGACGCATAGGTCCCCATCGGAGCATCGGCAAACTCGTGATAATCCAGGGAGAGGCAGAGGACCAGGATAACGGAAAGCAAGATGACAATTTTAAAGAAGACGGAGAGAGAATCCACGGATTCCATGCCCAAAACGACCCCGTACTGGATCCACCCGGTCGTGCCCGGATTGGGCAAAACGCCAAAGGCGCCGGCCCACGGCAGAGCCCGTGAGATATACATCTGCGCCAGATAGAGAACCGCCGCCAAAAGCCCCATGACCGAAACGATGACAAACGCCCGCCGGGTTTTCGGGAAAAAGGCTTCCCACACCAACAGAAGAAGTCCCAGGAAAGACAGGAACAATTCCGGCGATAGAAGAATGAGGGGCTTTAAATCCATGGCCGCTCCTTAGAACTGCCCCGAAACAAATCGAATAATGTTTCCCACCGCGTCATCCATGAGATTGAGGACGAGCGACGGATAAACGCCCAGGACGATGGTGAGCGCCACGAGCGGGAAAAGCGTCACCATTTCACGAATGGTTAAATCCGGCATCTTCCCCTCCCACTTCGGGTTAAATTCGCCCAGGAGAACGAGTTTGATCATCTTCAGGAAGAACGCCGCCGTGACCAAGATGCCGATCACGGAGATTCCGGCGAAGAGAGAGAAATGATGGCCGTTGAAGTTGCCGCCGAAGGCGCCCAGGAAACAAAGGAATTCGGACACGAACCCGGCCAACCCCGGAAGCCCCAGGGACGCCATCGCCTGGATGATCATCACTCCGGCGAAGAGAGGGATTTTCGTGGCCAAACCGCCGAAGGCGTCGATGTCTCGCGTGTGAGCGCGATCATAGATCACGCCCACAATCAAAAAGAGAGAGCCGGTGATAAGACCGTGAGTGATCATCTGAAGAATCGCCCCCGACAAGCCGGCGTGCGCCGCGTTGGGATTTCCCATGACGGCCGCCATGCCCAACAGGCAATACCCCATGTGATTCACCGACGAGTACGCCACCATTCGCTTCATGTCTTTCTGCGCCATCGCGCAGAACGCCCCATAGACAATATTGATGGTGGCGATCACGATGAGAACCGGGAGGAATTGGCGCGTGGCCTCCGGAAGAATCGGATACGAAATCCGGAGAATGCCGTAGATGCCCATCTTAAGCAAAACGCCCGCCAGAATGACGCTCACCGGCGTCGGCGCTTCCACGTGAGCCAACGGAAGCCACGTATGGAACGGGAAGGCCGGAATCTTGATGGCAAAGGCCAGGTAAAGGCCGAGGAAGACCATCATGGCCGACACGCCCGCCAGATGGAGTTGCCCCTTGGACGCCAACTCCGCCAGGCGGATCAAATCAAAGGTTCGCTCGCTGCCGGGCAAGCCCGTGCCGCTCGCGAAATAAAGGGCCAGCATCGCCAAGAGCATGAACACGCTGCCGAACAAGGTGAACAAAAAGAACTTGATGGCCGCGTATTCTTTTTTGGGCCCGCCCCAGATGCCGATAAGAAAATACATCGGGACCAGCGTGATTTCCCAGAACACATAGAAGAGGAAGAAATCCAGCGCGACGAAGAGCCCCACCATGCCCGTCTCAAGAAGAAGAAACCAGAAGAAATATTCTTTCGTTCTCTTGTCGATCGAGAACGAGGCGATAATAGAGATGAAAGACAACAGAGTCGTCAGAAGCAGAAGAGGAAACGACAGGCCGTCAATCCCCAGGTGGTACTCGATATGAAAAGAGCTGATCCACGGAAGTTTCTCGACAAATTGCATCCCACTGACCCCGGAATTAAATTGCGACATCATCCAAAGAGAAACGACAAACGGCAGGCCGCTGAAAATGGCGGCGATCACGCGATGAAGCCGGGCGTTTTCTTTTTGGGAAAAGAGAAGGATCCCGCTGCCGACGAGAGGTAGAAAAACAAGGAAACTTAAAAGTCCAGGTGAATTCACAATTCGCTCCTTTTATGTCACGTCAATGAGAGGCGGAGACCCAAATAAACATGCCGACGAGGCCGAGGGCCATCCAAAACAAATAGCTTTGAGCCAACCCCGACTGCATCCGCCGAAGGGTCCGGCCGGCGCGCGCCACGATGGCTCCCTGACCGTCTATCAAATAGCGGTCCACAACTCCATCGTCGAACAGCCGGCTGAGCCATGAAAGGCCAACTCCCCCCAAACCGATTCCATCGATGATTTTTTGATCCAGCACATCATCATCCACGCGGGCCAACCACCGGCTGAACGGATGATAAAGATTCCCAATAACCCACAGATACGCTTCGTCAAATTTATACCGGCTCGACACCACTCGGTAAAGTCCCGAAAACTGGGCTGTTAGAGCCTGATATTTGACCGGTTTGGACATATAGACCCAAAACGCGCCGACAAACCCGAGAACAAAAACGGCAAACGAGAGCCCGATGACGACATTTCCCCCGTCGACCTCGGCCACCGGTTTCCCCCATGAAATCCACTGATTGATATTGTGATTGTATTTGAAAAAGGCGCCCAAGGTGAGCGATAAAAACGCCAGCACCAAAAGCGGGAACGTCATGAGAAGCGGCGATTCGTTCGCGTGTTGAAAGCGTTCCCGTTCCCGCGGAAGATCCGCGAACGTCAGGAACCAGGATCGGAACATGTAGAAAGAGGTGAGAAAAGAAGCGAAAATCAACAAGCCAAAAATGACCTGGTTATGATGAAAAGCGGCGCTCAATACTTCTTCTTTCGAGAAAAATCCGGAGAGGAAGGGGCACCCGGTGATCGCCAACGTCGCGATCATATAGGTCGCGGCCGTGATCGGCATTTGGGTTTTGAGCCCTCCCATTTTCCACATATCGTTGGTGTGAACGGCATGGATCACGCTGCCGGCGCACAGGAATAAAAGAGCTTTGAAGGCCGCGTGCGTCGCCAGATGAAACATGCCCGCCTCGTATCCGCCGCATCCCAAGGCCGCCATCATAAACCCCAATTGACTCACCGTCGAAAACGCCAAGACGCGCTTGATATCGCTCTCCACAACACCCATGCTGGCCGCCAGGACCGCCGTCACGCTCCCCACCCACGCCACCACCTCCATGGACAGGGGCGCCGCTTCGAAGAGGAAGAACAAACGCGCCACCAAATAGACGCCGGCGGCCACCATCGTGGCGGCATGGATCAAGGCCGAAACGGGCGTCGGGCCTTCCATCGCGTCCGGAAGCCACACGTGAAACGGCACCTGAGCGGATTTCCCCATCGCGCCGCAAAACAAGAGAAGCGGAACCGCCGTGAGAAGCCACGTCGGATGCGTCACGGACGTTATGTTCTGATGCAGAAGCGGGATATTAAACGTTCCAAGATAATTAAAAATGAGGAGGAGCCCGATATAAAAACCCAGATCGGCGGTTTTGGTTGTGATAAAGGCCTTCCGGCCGGCGTACGCGGCGGCGTCCCGCTCGAATTCAAACCCGATCAACAAATAGGAACAAAGCCCCACCAGTTCCCAGCCGATGAACATCTGAAGCACGTCGTTGGCGACAACGAGGAGCAGCATCGAGAACGTGAAAAGACTGATGTAGGCGAAGTACCGGCCGAAACGGGCGTGTCCGCGCATATACGCCAGCGAATACACCTGGACCAAGAAAGACACCAACGTCACCACCACCAGCATGAGGGAGGAAAGGCCGTCAATGAGAATTCCAAGACGGAAATCGAAGCTGCCGACGCTAAACCACGTCACGAACGATTCAAAAAAGTGGCCTTGCAAACCAATCTGGGGAAGAGGCGAGTTCCCGGAGTAGAGGCCGATGGCGATCAAAAGAGAATGAACGAACGCGTAAAGCGTCGCCAAAAGCCCCAGCCAAACGCCTTCGTACCCCGCCCAGCGACGGAACGCCAGAATCAACACGCACGCCAAGAGCGGCGCGAGCGGAATAAAATAGGCCGTTTGTAGAATCGAAAGGCCGGTCATGATGGCTTCTTGAACGACATCGTCTTACTCATTCGTTTTTTCACCGTTTTTTCAGTTTGTTGAGAAAAATATTTCTAACGTCAGCCGAGACGCCGGAGGCCTCGAGAATCGTTTTGGCATGGAGAATCAGCTTTTCCTCCGGCGCGGCGTGAAACTCCAGCAATTCCGCCTTGATCCATCCCACCGTTGGGCTCAAGGACGGTTCTTCCCCTCGAATACGCCCCGTTCTGAGCGGATTCGTCTTCGTCCATTCCACCACATTCCCAAGGAACAAAAGCTGCTGTTGGACAATGTCCTTGGTCTGAACGTCCGTCCACGAAAAAAGGTTCGTTTCATTGACGCCCTGAAACCACCGCATCCCCGTCTCTTTCACGTTTTGAAGAGACGCCTGATCAATTTCCCGAAGCGACATTCCCAAACAGTGCGGCTCGAGGAATCGCTCCAATTTCTCCAGCTCTCGTGGAAACGGCGGCTTAAATCGGATCGCCGCTTCCGTGTCGCCGATCAGCCGAATCACCTCAACGTGGAGCGGAATCGGAAAATCGTCCACCGCCAAGGTGGCCACGAACTCTCCGCCGACGTTCAACCGGTCGCGATCCACCGACGACGGAAAATTCAACCAACACCCGCGGACCGATAAATTCCGAACCGTGGCGCCCAACGTTCGGGCCGACCCGGCCCCCTCCGGGCTCAACAGATGAACAAACAACCCCTGGTTATCTTTAAATTCAACGCGGTTGTGTTTACGTTTCTCATTCCAATTGACGGGGGTCTCACGCGACGACGCGTCTTTCTGCGAAAAAATATGATTGAGAAACCCTTTAAAACTCATCCTTTAAGAATGTTGTATCGCTCGGTTAAAACGGTTTTGGTTCCTCGATAAATCGCCAAAACCAGAGCCAACCCCACCACCGCTTCCGCGGCGGCCAGCGTGATGATAAACAGCGCGAACCCCTGCCCCCAGAGCATCGACGGATGCACATACCGGTTAAACGCCACGAAATTGAGCGCCGCCGCGTTAAACAGAATCTCAATGGACATGAGGAGTCCGATGATATTGCGCCGGGCCAACACGCCGAATAGCCCGATGGAAAAAAGAACGGCGCTCAAGATAAGATAATGTTTTAAACCAATCATGATTTTTTCTTCACTGTAAAGAGCAGCGCCCCGACCAAAGACACCAACAACACCAACGAGATCGCTTCAAAGGGGAGCACCATTTGATTCATCAACAGTTGCCCCAAGGGGCCGGTCGTTAGACGCGGCTCCTGCAGAGTGGTTTTTATCTGCCACCCAAAAAGGGTGGTGGCGATGATGAAAACAAAAAACAACGAAAAGAGAAAAGCCGCCACGGCCTTGTCATTGACCTGAGCGACCTTCCAGTCCTCGGGCTTGCCCGACAAGAGAATGACGAAGAGAAGAACGACCATGATTCCCCCCGCGTACACGAGAAGCTGGACGGCAAAAAGAAAATCCGCCGCCAACATCACATAAAGGCCTCCAATCCCGGTCAACGACACGATGAGCCACAGCGCCGAATGAAAAACGTTCTTCAACGTGACCACGAGGAGTGCCGGGATCACCACCACGGCGGCCAACAAGGTGAAAATAATCGCTTCGCTCATGAAACCGGCGCTCCTTTTTCGATTGACGGGGAAACCGTCGTTTTCCGCCCCTCAGGCATGAACCGAACCCAGGGCTGCGCCTTGGGACCCGGAGTCACGGTGTCTTCCGTCGTCGGGCCCCATTTCACCAAGAAATCCTTCCGGTCGTCAAAAAGGATCTCAAATTCATTGGAATGATGAATGGACTTAACTTTCGTTGGACACACTTCCTCGCACAATCGGCACACGTTGCATTTGGCGAAATCGATCTGATACCACAACAAATCTTTTTTCTTGGTTTGCTCGTTTCTCGCCCACTCCATGGAAATCACGTCCGACGGGCACACGCGCACGCACATCTCGCATGAAATACAGATCTCCGGATGAAACGAGAGGACGCCGCGGAACCGCTCGGGAATGGGTTTGCGCTCATTCGGAAACTGATAGGTCTCCGCCGGTGAAAAATAATACTTCAAGGTCACCAACATCCCTTGAAAGGTGGCCCACAAATCCCGAAAGATGCGCCGTAAATCCCAAAACATCAGAGCCCTCTCCAAAGAAGGACCACTCCGGTGAGAAAGATGTTGATGAGCGTCCACGGAAGAAAAACCTTCCAGCAGAGGTCCATCACCCGGTCCACCCGAAAACGCGGGAACGTCCAACGAGCCCACAGGAAAATGAAGACAAGAGCCAGCGTCTTACCCAAGAACCACGCCCACGACGGGATAAACCCGAGCGCCGGAAAAAGCGGCGAGCCGCCGCCCAGAAAGAGAACCGCCCCCAAAAGAGACCCCGCGAACACGTAGGCGTATTCGGACATGAAGAAAATAGCGAATTTCATTCCCCCGTATTCCGTGTGAAACCCGGCCACCAGCTCCGACTCGGCCTCCGGCACATCGAAGGGAACCCGGTTGGTTTCGGCGATGCTGGTGATGATATAGATCAGGAAACTGATTTGGCCGATCACGGGATAAAAGATAAACCACTTGGGAAACCACCCGCCCAGCGGTTGCGCCTGAGCTTCCCAAATACCGGTTAAAGACAGGGTTCCCGCCCACATCACAACGGGCACCACCGACAGCACGCGCGGGATTTCGAACGAAACAATCTGAGCGGCGGCGCGAAGCCCGCCCAGAATGGAAAATTTATTGGCAGACCCCCACCCGGCCATGAGAACCCCGACCGTCGACAACCCGGAAACGGCCAACACATAGAGAAGCCCGATATCAAACGAATACCCCACGAGCCCCACGCCGAACGGAAGCGGAGCAAACGCCAAATAAGAAGGCACAAAAACAATCATCGGCGCCAAACGAAAGACCCATTTATCAACGCCGTCCGGCTCGATAATTTCTTTCAGAAAAAGTTTGATCGCATCGGCGATGGTTTGCGCCCAACCGTGAAACCCGCCGACGGCCATGGGGCCCAGCCGAACCTGCATGTGAGCCGCCACCTTACGCTCCCACCAAACGAGAAAAAGAGGAATGACTTGGATCAAGAGCATCAGAAGAAGCGCCGGAATAAGAAGGAGAAGAGACACCCCCACCCACGCGGGAGCTCGTCCCATAACCAGTAAGGAGCGGAGAAGATCCGCTCCGCGCCGGACCCGCGGGTCCAGTTCTCCAATCAAGCTCACCGCCACGACGCCAACGATGACAAGAAGAACCAACTGAAGGGCCGCCATCCTCCAACTGCGCTGTTTGCGTTTTTCTTTCGCTTGAAACGCTCCAACGTACTCGGCAACCGTTGTTTGTGGAGGAATGCCGTCGCTCATCGGTCCACCTCCCCCAAAACGAAATCCAGGGACCCCAGGATGGCCACCACGTCCGCCATCTTCCATCCCTTCACGATCTCGCTCAACGCCTGCAAATTAATAAAGGACGGCGGCCGAATGTGATGGCGATAGGGCTTCTCCGTCCCGTCGGAAACGATATACGACCCCAACCATCCGCGCGGCCCGTCCACCTGGGCGTATACTTCGCCGGCCGGCGGCCGGTACATTTTAAGAACTTTCCCCATCACCGGCCCGTCGGGAAATTTCCGGCAGGCTTGCTCGACAATTTTTAAGGACTCGGTGATTTCCAAGCGCCGCACGAGAAACCGGTCGTAACAATCGCCTTGTTTTCCAAGAGGCACGTCAAATTGAAAATCGTTATAAGCGCCGTAGGGATGATCGCGGCGAAGATCCAGGGACACGCCGCTCGCTCGAAGAATGGGGCCGGTGACACCCAAATCTACCGCCTGCTCCGCCGACAGGAGCCCCACGCCAATGGTCCGATCTATGAAAATGGGGTTTTTCGTCAGTAATTTATCGTATTCCACGAGGCGGGGCTTCATGCGCTCCACGAACTGAAGCACCCGATGGGTCCATCCTTCCGGCGCGTCCAGCATCACGCCGCCCACGCGAATATAGTTATAGGTGATGCGGGCGCCGCACATCTCTTCAAACAAATCCAAAATTTCCTCGCGGTCGCGGCCAAACGCGTGCAGAAACGGGGTGAAGGCTCCAATGTCGATGCCAAAGGTCCCATAGAACACCATGTGAGAGGCGACGCGGTTCAGCTCCCCCACGATCACGCGCAGGTATTCGGCTCGAAGCGGAATTTCCACTTTGAGGAGCTTCTCAACAGCCAGGCAAAACGCCCAATTGTTGTTCATGGCGGACAGGTAATCGTTCCGGTCGGACAAAACGATGTTCATGGGATACGTCCGGTGCTCGGCCAATTTCTCCACGCCTCGGTGGAGATACCCCATATCCGGAACCGCTTCCGTGATCACTTCTCCGTCCAATTTTAAAACGACGCGAAGAACCCCGTGCGTGGACGGGTGTTGTGGCCCCAAATTGAGCAGCATCTCATGGTCGCCGACCTGTTCGATTTTCGTTTCGAACACAGGCCCTTGAAGAACGGCGGATGGACGGATGGGGTTAGGCGCCATGGCCGTCCCCTTTGACAGGCAATCCCTGTTCATCCAACCCCGGAGTCCCGATTTCGAGGCCGGAGTCGTACTTGTCCGTCACGTGCACGTAATCTTTTCTCAGCGGATGCCCGGGATATCCTTCCCAAAGCATAATGCGCTTCAAATTGGGGTGGCCGTTAAACCGGATCCCGAAGAGGTCGAACACCTCGCGTTCCTGCCAATCCATTCCTTTCCACACGGAAGAAACCGAATCGATTTCCGGCGAGGTCCGGGACACGTGGGATTTCAAGATAAGGCCGACGCGGTGTTGGGTCGAATAAAGCGCGTACACCAGCTCAAAGAGCCCGTCTTTCAAGTGATCAACGGCGGTCATGTGCGTGGGGAAATCGAACGAGAAAGCGGCATCGCTCTTCAGGAACCGGCACACCTCCAATAATTTCTGCGGGGGCACGTTCGCTTGCGGTTCCGGATCACGGACAAATTTTTCCGGCACCGGAATTTTCGACACTTCCGGAAACCGTTGAATCAATTTTTCAATCACGTCAATGGTATACATAAGCGGCTCAGGCGTCTCTGGCTTTTAACGCGGCGACATTAATCTCTTTCAACACCTCGTTGGTGGGCTTGCTGGGGTTCGCGACTCTTTTGCCGGCATCCCAATAACGGTCGATCTTTTTTTGGAGAGCGAAAACGGCGGTTTGAAGGGCTTCAGGACGCGGCGGACATCCGGGGATGTAGATATCGACGGGAATCACTTTATCGATCCCTTTGCAGACGGAATAGGAATCGTAATACGGTCCGCCGCAATTGGAGCACGCTCCCATCGAGATCACGAAACGAGGTTCCGGCATCTGATTATAAAGAGTCTCGATGGCCGGGGCCATCTTTTTAACCACGGTCCCGGAAATAATGAGGAGATCCGCCTGGCGGGGCGTGGGCCGCGGGAAGACGCCGAGCCGGTCAAAATCGTACCGGGAAGCGTAGGCCGCCATCATTTCAATGGCGCAACACGCCAAACCGAACGTGAGCGGCCAAATGGAGGATTTCCGGGCCCAATCCACGAAAAAATCAACGCTGGTCAGAACCAGCTCGCCGCCGACCACTTTATGCCGCCTTAACAGCTGTAACGAATCCAACGCGGACTTCATTTTTGTCCCCTTATTCCCATCGCAACCCGCCTTTCTTCCAGGCGTAAACCAGACCGACAAAAAGAATGGCGAGGAAAACCATCATTTCGACAAACCCGACAACGCCCAACTTCCGGAATTCCACGGCCCACGGAAGAATAAAAACGGCTTCCACGTCAAAAATAACGAACAGGAGGGCCACCATGTAAAAACGAATGTTGGGAGACACATAGGGGGTTCCGATGGGGGGCATGCCGCACTCGTAGATGCTCTTCTGCAAGGCTTCATTCTTCCCTGTCAGGATGCCGCGTTCCCGAATGACGGCGGAAACAAAAAAAACACCGGCGACAAAGGCAAAGCCGAGAAAGATGAAAAATAAGAGTCCGGCGTATTGGCTGATGTCTAACATTTTTTCCCCACGAAGAGGCTCGCGATACCGCCACTCAGCGGCGTGTGGCGCACTTCCTCAAAACCGGCCCACTTCATCCAATGACAAATGGTCATGGGAGGCGGCAATTTTTCGATGGTGGAACTCAAATACTTCCGAGGCCAGCGAGAACCGAACACAATCCGTCCAAAAAGCGGGAGCATGGTCCTCAAATACACCCGGTGGCTCCATAACAAAAAGCCCTTCGGCGGACGGGTTAGTTCCACATGAACCATCTGCCCCCCCGGTTTCAAAACCCGATAGCATTCCCGGAGGGACGACTGAAGAATGCCCCCTTGATACAGGTTCCGAATCACAAAGGCTGAAATCACCCCATCAAACGTGCTTTCTTCAAACGGGATGGCCTCAGAGGAAGCCACCATGAAACTCACATGGGGATCCTGGCCATACTTTTCCCGAGCTTTCTTGACCATGCGTTCGGAAAAGTCGATTCCCACAACGCGGTTTCCGGCTTTGATGAATTCCCGCGCAAGATCCCCCGTCCCGGTTCCGATATCTAAGATATAGGAACCGGACTTGATATACCGGATGGCTTCACGCCGCCACCGCATATCCAAGCCAAAGCTGCTGAGACGGTTGAATTGGTCATAACCCGGGGCCAAGGCATCAAACATGTCCCGGATCATGGGAGGTATGAGCAAGGAATTAGGAGTGGCTTAGAGGTCTTCGGCCCCCAAGGTCTTCTTTTTTCCATCGAGTTTCACTTTCTCGACTGAGGCGTTCACAATTTCTTCAACTTTCCGCGAAAGGGCATCTGAATAGTCTTTTCCAGTTCTATAGCCGGCTTCTTTGACCTTTTTCTTAATTTTGCTAACCACAACGTAGATGTCGGACATTCTTGATCTCCTTAAACCCTTCCAAGGAAGGGTGCTATTTATTGAATAAAACCGTCTTTATCACTTCTAAAACTGTTGAATCATAAGACAATTGGTTTCGAGGTGTCAAAACAAACTTATTCGGAATCCGAAGGAAACGGCATGGGAACCATGAATGGGGACCATGACATGAGCCGAAACGTGGTATCGATAATGAAGGGAACAGCCCCAACGTCTTGATGGGACGACCGCTAGGAAAGCGTTCCGACGATTTCCCCGGCGTGCACGGTCTCCGTGCTGGATTTGGACTTAAGGAGAAGCCCCCCCTGCGGGTCGATTCCCATGAGCGTCCCCTGCGTCGATTTTTTGCCCATCGCCACTTTGGCGAGTTTTCCAACGCCGGTGAGTCGCTCTCCCACCGCTTTTTGGTAAGGGCCGAAGCCGGTTTTGTCGAAGTCCTGCCAGGCCGTCCAGATGTTATGAAGGATGGCCTCAATCAGCCGCGAACGCCCCTGGGTTTGGCCGCGCACCTGTTTAATGGAGGTGGCCGTTTTTTCAAGGCCGGCGGGAACGTCGTTATTGACGTTAATTCCCACGCCGATAAGAAGCCAGTTGCGTTTAAATTTTGTGATGGTGGACAAGAGAATGCCGCCCAGTTTTTTCCCGTCGATGATAATGTCATTCGGCCATTTGATGACGCATTCAAGATTATTCACTTCTTTGAGCGCGTTCACGACCTGGAGAGCCGACACCAGAGAAAAAGGAGCCGCCTGAACCACGTCCAAGGACTTCATCGGAAAGGCCAAGGTAAACCAAACGCCTCCCGGAGGTGAAATCCACGTGCGCCCTTGCCGGCCGAGTCCCTTGGTCTGGCTTTCGGCCATGACAAGAATCGCCCCGTCGTCTTCCATTTTGGGAATCCATTGAACGATCCGCTCTTGCGTTGAATCCACTTTGTCGAAATATTTTGACACGATCAGCCACGGAAACTCGGTGGCCAAACGTCCACTCACTTGAAGCAGTTCTGAAACTCCCATTAGTCAACCTCCATAGATATGTCCAAAGAAAGAGCGGAATGCGTGATGGCTCCGACGGAAATCCGCTCCACGCCCAGTTCCGCGTAACGCCGGACATTTTTAAGCGTCACGCCGCCGGAGATCTCAATTTGAGGGAAGGACGATTTCTTCGCCCTGCGCGCCGCCTGAATCAGAGCAATGGCGCCCTTGAGTTTTTCGTAGGGCATGTTGTCCAGCATAATATAATCCGCCCCGCATTTGATCGCTTCCCAGACGTCCTGATACGACTGGGCTTCGACTTCAAAAAATCGGGATCCCTTGACTTTGAGGCGCTTCGAACCCCGCCCGCCAAAAGCGTCCGTCAACAGGAGTCCCTGAGACCGGAGATATTGAATATGGTTGTCTTTGACGAGAACCGCGTCTCCCAAGGACATCCGGTGGTTCACACCCCCGCCGCATCGAACCGCGTATTTTTCCAGGTCCCGCCAGAGAGGCGTTGTTTTCCGCGTGTCGTAAATTTTGGCCGGCGTCCCGCGAACCGCTTTAACAAACGTGTTGGTTAATGTCGCAATGCCGCTTAAATGCGCGGTTTTGGTCAAGAACACCCGTTCTCCCCCCAACAGGGCCGACACGGTCGCCTTGAGTCGCGCCAGGATTTGGCCGGGAGTGATGGCTTGACCGTCTTTTTTGACGAGTTCGATCTCGGCCTTGGGGTCCATCAGCCTGAACAAAGGTTTCAACAGAAACGCGCCGCAATAAATTCCCTTTTCTTTGGCGATGACGTTGGCGTGGATGACTTGTTTTTGAAAACGCGGGAGTTGGCGAGTCGTGATATCGGAAAAAGCCGAATCCTCCACCAGAGACATTCTGAGCCGTTCGATGAGATTGGGAAATTGCATGAGAAAGAGGAGTTTAGCACATTTGGGAAGAGACCCCATATGACAACGGACTGGGAACGCTCAGAAAAACCGCGTTGGTTCCAACGTTCTCCGAAACCCTCTTTCGATGACTTCGAAGGGCAAAGCGTGGGCCGGCAGCGATGATGGATTAACCAAACCGAAGCGCGACGACCAATCCGTAAGTCCCATAACAGAAGGCGACGACGGACACCAAATCGCAAAGCACATCGGGCCACGTCATGTCAGAAAGCTTGTCAGCGATTTTGTACCTGATTTTAATTTTAAACGAAGGGTCCTGCTCTCCGCGGTAGATCAACCACATCAAATACTTATTCATAAGCGAGAGGAGTATTTGCGCGGCGACGCCGATGGCGAAAGCCAGCACAACTCGCTGCAATTGGCCGCTCGCGTTTAAATTCTCCCACACCCACTCTCTCGACACAAAAAAGGCGGGAGTTCCCACTCCATAGGTGACGAGCCAAAGACGAAGTGTTTTCGCGTATTCGCTGTAAGCGGAGAAGTAGGCCGACGCATCGTCTTGAGGTTGTCCGGATTTATCATGATGAGCACGCATTAAAAAGCTCCTATTTCTACCTGCATTTTTTGACAGCAATCAGTTTGGCTTTATCATAAGGGAAGCTATCTTTTTCCACCCACAAATTTTCGCTGGGACTTGGTGACAACGAACTGACCGTTTTGCCAATCCAAGGATTCCATGGTGCTATACATATTTTCCTTTCTTTCGCACTCAAATCCGAGTTGAACATTGGCCCAAGATTCCCGGCAATGAACATAAAGATGCAGGCGTCCCAGCGTTTGCAATCCATCCTTGCCCGCTTGAACAACAAAATGATCGCCGTTCCCATTTTTATCGCGCAAAAGGTTTAACCCGCTTTCCCAATCCCAAAAATTGGCGGTTAAAACCAAATATATTTTCCCATCCCGGTCAAATCGGTGCAGATCGCTATCGGCCGCGAGCTTGATTCGAGTATCCGTGTCGTTAGGATTCCAAAAGATCTCCCCTAACCGTTGGTTCTGGGATAGATCATCCGAAAACCCATTATGATACTCGCTCGAAATATTGGCAAACAGCTCGGTGTAACTCTTGGTTTCTTCGGCCATAAGCGCAGGCGGAAAACACCACATCGTTATTAAGACAAGNNATGACACCTCCCAAGTGTCCAACTCTATCTTTATCTTCAATTAGTTATTAACAGTGGTCAGTTTCTCTTTATCGTTAACAATTTACAATTTAAAATCAGAAAAAAACGAAGGCGGGCGGGATCAACGAATAAGACAACGAGCTCCTAATTTCCTAGCGTAAGCGCTTCATGAAGAAACCTAACGTCCGGTTTATTTTGAATCGCCCTCGGAACCCGAGCAACATCGGGGCGGCGGCCAGAGGAATGGCTAATTTCGGGTTTCGCGATTTGGCGGTGGTGGAACCTTACGCCGTGGCCTGGCGAGAGGTGCGGGCAGCCGTTCACGCGCACGCGGTGGTGGAACACGCCAAAAAGTTTCCCAGCTTGAAGGCGGCGCTTAAGTCCTCTCATGTGGTGATCGGGACCTCCGCCGGAAGCCGGCGTAGCACGGGCCCCCATTGGATCGGCTTGGAGGAACTTCACGCTCTCGTGCGGGAGTCAACCCAAGCCCAAAGGTCTGTGGCGCTTCTCTTTGGATCGGAAAAATCCGGGCTCTCCAATGAAGATCTCACCTTTTGCCATTATGTGGTGAGAATCCCCACCTCCAGCGAATGCCCGTCAATGAATTTGGCGCAGGCCGTGGCCGTTGTGGCCTACACCCTTCGTCCCGATCAGCCAAAGTGGGAATCTGTTGAAGAAAAACCGGCGACGCCGGTCACGAAAAAACCAGCCCCCGTGGAAGGAGTGGAGCGGCTCATTGCGCAAGGGCTTGAGGCGTTTGACCGCGCGGGGCTTCTGAAAGGATGGGATTTGGCTCGGAGCGAAGGGCGGCTTCGGCGGGCGTTTTATCAGTGGAATCTAACCAAAGTGGATATCGCCATGCTGCATGGCCTCTTCCGCTGGGTCTTAAAAAATTCGAAAAGAAAAAATCTCAACAGCTAATCTCCTGCTCCTCACTCTCTCGCTTCTCACCCGGCGATAGCTTGATGAGACCAAGAGCCTTCGCCACATCCAGCCGCAGCTCGTTCATTCCATATCCTTTCTGGGCGCTCACCCAATACATTTCCGCTGGGGTTATCCCCAAGGCCGACGCCATCCGGGCCCGCTGCTCAATCTGATGCGCGGGGCTCAGGCGGTCCACTTTGGTGGCGACGAAGGCGCAGGGGATTTTTTTCTCACTCATCCACTGGAGAAAAGAGAAATCAAGTTGGCTGGGTCCGCGCTCGGCCTCAATGAGAACCAGCACCAGGGGAAGCTGCGGCCGGGAGGTGAGATACCCACTGATCATTTTCGGCCAATACTCCCTTTGTTTTTGCGGCGCCACCGAGAACCCGAACCCCGGGAGATCCACCAGCCACCGGTCGTGACGGACTTCAAACACGTTGATGCCCCGCGTTCGCCCCGGTGTTTTGGAGACGCGGGCCAATTTTTTGTTTTCACAGAGGGCGCAGATCAGCGAACTCTTCCCCACATTGGACCGCCCGACAAACGTGACCTCGGCCAACGACAGAGGCAACAGCTTGGGGTCGGTTTCCGTGATGATATAGCGGGCTTGTTTCAAATGGTTTTTCAAACGTCCTCCTGATACCGCACGATTCTATTCTTCTTGATGGCCGCTCGGTGATGTTTATTTTTAAGCATCCGCTCTTTGGCGCCCTTGCTGCGCCGTCGTTTCTGGCGACGCCGCCGTTCCGCCGCGCTTCGTTCCTGCGCCACCCGGGACCGCTCCAGCGCCTCCAACCTGTCCGCCAACCGTTGCCGGGCGAGAAACCGGTTCCGAGCCTGGGAACGTTCCTCTTCGCAGCGAACCGTGAGACCGGAGGGCGAATGGGTCAATATGACGCAGGTGGACACCTTGTTGACGTTCTGCCCCCCTTTACCGGAAGACCGTACAAAGCGTTCAACCAGATCCCGCTCAAAAATATTAAGGAGCTGAAGCCGTTTATCCAGCGCGTTCCAGTCGAAAAGTGCCATTTTGACATCATCCGATATTAGGAGAGTCTTTGATGAGAAAAGTTGACGCCCCGTCGGCCATTCGATAGACTGCACCCTGGATTTCACCGATTTCTGACAACATCGAATCGTCCGGAATGAGGGAAGGGGCAGCATGAAGGTCAAATCAAAAAAGAGTCAAACCGCGGTTCCCCAAAAGCGCTCCTCACGCTTGTCAAAAAAACCACGTTCCCTCTCTCAACAAACGCATGTGATCGCCACGATGGAGAAAAAAATCGCCCGTCTCAACGAGTGGCGCAGGCGTTTGGCGGCCCTTCTAAAATACGGGAAACAAGCCGCCGTCATGACCAATTTGGACGACCTCCTTCTTCTTTTGGCCGATCAAGCCAAAACGGTACTCAACGCCGAACGCGCCACCGTTTTCATCGTCGACAAAAAGAACCAGGAACTCTGGTCGAAAGTGGCCACGGGAACGCAAACCATCCGCGTTCCGCTGGACAAAGGCATCGCCGGCGCCGTCGCCGTCTCAGGACATCTTTTGAACATCCGGGACGTCTACAACGATCCCCGCTTTAATCCCGACGTCGACAAAAAGACCGGCTACCGGACCCGGTCCGTTCTCACGGCCCCCATGTTCAGCGCGAAAAATGACGTGATCGGCGTTTTTCAGGTGTTGAACCGGAAAGTCGGCGGAAACTTCGATCAGCAGGATGAAGAACTCCTCACCCTCTTATCCGAACAGGCCTCCGCTCACGTTGAAAACGCCCAGCTTTATCAGGAAATTCGAAAGGTCACCCAGGAAACCATTATCCGCCTGGCCGCGGCGGTGGAATACAAAGACCAAGACACCCGGGCGCATCTGACCCGCGTGAGTCAATACGCCGCCTTCATCGCCCGTGAAATGGACTTCGCCAAAGAATGGATTGAAAACCTGCGGTTGGCGATGCCGATGCACGACATCGGGAAAATCGGCGTGCCGGACGCCATTTTGCACAAACCCGGGAAGTTGACGCCGGAAGAATGGGTTGAAATGAAAAAACACCCGCGACACGGCGCTGAAATTCTCAAAGACTCTGATAATGAACTGATGAAAATGTCGGCCATCGTGGCCTTGTATCATCACGAAAAATGGGACGGTTCCGGCTACCCTCAAAGCATCAAAGGGACGGACATCCCCATTGAAGCCCGTATCGCCGCTGTGGCGGACGTATTTGACGCGCTCACTTCGAAACGAATCTACAAACCGTCCTTTTCTTTGGAAGAAACCGTTGGCATCCTCGACAAAGAGTGCGGTTCACATTTTGATCCGGACGTGGTGGCGGCCTTCCACCGGTGCCTTCCCAAAATTATCGAGGTCATGAAAATGTACGCCGACAACCCCAACCAAGCTGAATCCGTTCAACTCCCCACCTGCTAATTATAAAAAACCATTGAAAAAATCCGGTTGATTAGTAAGTTTGATTATGGGTGAGTGGTGGCAGTGAACCCCCTGAAAAACGTGACGTAAGAAATTTGAAACGCTGAGGGACAGAGGACCTTTATGGAATACAAACGGCTGATTGAGTTGATGTTAAGAGACGGCATATCGGATATTCTCTTCAAAGCCGGTTCCTGTCCGCTGATTCGAGTGAACGGCCAACTGGTTCAAACCAACTTGGAACCCCTGACCGCGGCCCAAACCGAAGAAATCGCGCGCAGCCTCATCTCCCCCGCCCAGCAAAAAGTCTTTTCCGAACGAAACGAAATGGATGTCGCCTGCACCGTGGACGGCGTGAGCCGGTTCCGAGCCAATCTGTATCGTCAAAAAGGAACCGTGGCCGTGGCACTGCGGACCATTCCTCTCACACTCAAAGGATTTGAAGATTTGCATCTTCCCACGCAAACCCTGAAAAAACTTGTTTCCCAGGGGCGCGGCCTCATCCTCTTCGCCGGCGTCACAGGCGCCGGAAAAACAACCACCATGAACGCCATCATCAATTTTTTAAATCAAAACTACACCTACAACATCATTACCATCGAAGATCCGATCGAATATCTCCACACCGACGTCAAATCATCGATCTCCCAGCGGGAAGTGGGACAAGACACAACCTCCTTTAAAGAAGCGCTCCGAAACGTTCTCCGCCAAAGCCCGGACGTCATCGCCATCGGAGAAATGAGAGATTTGGAAACCATGACGGCCGCCATTTCCGCCGCCGAATCAGGACATCTGGTCCTGTCCACCGTTCATACGATCGACGCGGTCCACGCGGTGAACCGGATCGTGGACGCCTACCCTCCCCACGAACAAGGGTCGGTGCGCCAGCAAGTGGCCGGGGTCATCAGCGGCGTCGTGGCGCAGCGGTTGGTTCGTTCCGCCGATGGAAACGCCCGATATCCCGCCACGGAAATTCTGCTGGGGACGACATTTATGAAGAGACTCCTGGCGGAAGGACGAACGGAAGAGATCACGCGGCTTATGGCGCAAGACACCTATTATGGAATGCACACCTTTGATCAAGACCTGGAGCATCTCCACGCCCAAAATCTGATTTCAACGCAGGAAGCGCTCAACCATGCCACCAATCTGGAAGATCTGGCGCTGAAGCTAAGAGGGGTGGATAGAGGCATCACGACGAACGGCGCCGAAACGCCCAAACCCAACACCGCAGGCGGGGGCGAGCTCGAACTGCCTCGGGAACGCCCGCAAGCCAAAAAAGCCCCGTAAAAGCCTCCCTAACGGCTCTTTTTCTTGGACACCACGCTCATCTGACGGCACTCGCGTATTTTGTCCCGTAACGCGGCGGCCAATTCAAAATCCAACACGTCAGCGGCGGAGCGCATTTGTTTCTCCAGTTCCTTAATGAGTTGGGACAAATCCTTCCCCGGGTCCCACGTTTGGGAGAAATCATTCACCAGGCGCGACAACCCCTCCACCTTCGCGCGCGATTGAAATTCCTCCAAATCCTGCACGGCCTTAACCACGGAACGAGGCGTGATGCGGTGGACCCGGTTGTATTCCGTCTGTTTTTTCCGGCGGCGGCTCATTTCGTCCAACGCCCGTTTCATGGACCCCGTCATCTGATCGGCGTAGAGAACGACGCTTCCTTCCACGTGGCGGGCCGCCCGGCCGCATACCTGAATCAACGACGTTTCCGAGCGAAGAAACCCTTCCTTGTCGGCGTCCATGACCGCCACAAGGGACACCTCCGGCAAATCCAAGCCCTCCCGGAGGAGGTTGATCCCGACCAGCACGTCAAACTCCCCTTTCCTCAGACCTTGAATGATCTCAATGCGATCCAACGCGTCGATATCCGAGTGCAAATAACGAACCTTAAACTTTTTATCGGTCAGAAATTCCGTTAAATCCTCCGCCATCCGCTTCGTGAGCGTGGTCACGAGCACGCGCTCGTGCCGGGACACTCGTTCAGCGATCCGCCTCATCAGATCGTCGATTTGGCCCTCCAGGGGATGAATGTCGACCTCCGGGTCAATAAGGCCGGTAGGCCGGATCACCTGCTCAACCACGACACCCTTCGTTTTTTCAAGCTCAACCGGGCCGGGCGTGGCGGAGACACAAATCAAACGAGGAACCAGCGACTCAAACTCGTTAAATTTGAGGGGCCGGTTATCCAACGCGGAGGGCAGTCGAAAGCCGAAATCAACCAGCGTTTTCTTCCGGGAACGGTCTCCCTCGTACATCCCGCGAATTTGGGGAAGGGTGACATGGGACTCGTCCACAATGGTCAGAAAATCCTTGGGGAAATAATCGATGAGGCAGGCTGGGCGCTCGCCCGGCGCTCGTCCGGCCAAATGGCGCGAGTAATTTTCAATCCCGTTGCAAAACCCCATTTCTTTGAGCATCTCCAGATCGTAACGGGTCCGCTGTTCCAAGCGCTGGGCTTCCAGCAACTTCCCTTTTTGATTAAACAGATCCAATTGCCCTTTTAGCTCCGCCCGAATGCTCCCCAACGCGCGCTCGATCGTCGGTTGCGTCGTGACAAAATGCCGGGCCGGATAGATGAACACGCGGTCTTTCTCCGAGATCACCGCCCCCGTGAGCGGATGGATTTCCCGGATTTTTTCGATCTCATCGCCAAAGAGCTCCACCCGGATCGCCGTCTCAAGATACGCCGGGAAAATCTCAATGGATTCCCCCCGCACCCGGAACCGGCCGGGCGTAAACTCAACTTCGTTCCGCTCATAGTGAGTGGCGACCAGTTCCCGCAAAATGTCTTTTCGCGGCTTCACGGCGCCTCTCTCCAACGAAACGCACATGTTTTTATAGTCGCCGGGCGACCCCAATCCGTATATGCAGGAGACGCTGGCCACGATAATGACGTCGTCGCGCTCCATGAGGCTGGAGGTGGCCTTCAACCTCAACCGGTCGATATGGTCGTTGATGCTGGCGTCTTTTTCGATGTAGGTGTCGGATTGAGGAACATACGCCTCCGGCTGGTAATAATCATAATAGGAGATGAAATATTCGACGGCGTTGTTCGGGAAGAATGATTTAAACTCGGCGTACAGCTGGGCGGCCAGCGTTTTATTGGGAGAAATCACCAGCGTCGGTTTCCCATAATGAGCTATGGTGTTGGCGATGCTGAAGGTCTTACCTGACCCCGTCACCCCCAGCAACACCTGGTTCGGTTTGTTCTCGGACAAACCGCGCGTCAGTTCTTCGATGGCGGCGGTTTGGTCTCCCGCGGGTTTAAATGTAGAAACAATTTGAAATTTGCTCATTGAGGAACAATAATAATTCATTGGGGGTTGAAGGTGTCATATAACTCACAAAACAGTCAGAGAAAGCAACCCAATTTAACAAACAAGGAACCTATGAAATTCAAGCCAACAGAAGAAAACAACCATCCCGGACATAACGGACAATCTCATTTTGAACAGGTGGGGCCGTGGGACCCGAAAATCCAAAATTCCATCCATAAATTGATCGAACAAATTTCTCCCGGCCAGCCGTTTGAACACTCGGACGTCGTCACGGAAATCATGGTCACGGCCCTTAAAGCCGTTCAATCCCAAATCACCCGGGGCGACTTAAAGCTCCTCAGCAGATCTATCCGGGAGCTCCGCTACGCGTTTAAAATATTTAAATCCTACAGAGGAATCCGGAAGGTCACGATTTTCGGCTCGGCCCGAACCAAACCCAGCCATCCGGCGTATAAATCCGCCAAACTCTTCGCTTCCAAATTGGCCAAGAACGGCTACATGGTGATCACCGGGGCCGGCCCCGGCATTATGATGGCCGGAAACGAAGGCGCGGGGCCCGCCGCCAGTTTCGGCGTGAACATCCGCCTGCCGTATGAGCAGCATCCGAACAAATTCATCGCCGACCAGCCGACCTACATTGATTGCCGGTACTTCTTCACCCGAAAACTGATATTCGTCAAAGAAGCGAGCGGCGCCGTCTTCTTTCCAGGCGGCTTTGGAACCCTGGATGAAGCCTTTGAAATATTAACGCTGGTTCAGACTGGAAAGTGCGAGCCGATCCCGATTATTTTGGTGGACGTTCCCGGCGGCGCCTTCTGGAAAAGCTTCAAAAAATTCATCGCGGGACATCTCTTGTCCGCCAAGCGGATCTCCAAAGAAGACATGAGCATCTTCAAAATCGTGACCTCCCCCCAGGCGGCCTGCGACGAACTTTTTAAATTCTATTCGAATTATCACTCGCAACGATACGTTGGAGACCGGCTTGTCATGCGCCTGCAAAACCCGGTCGACGAGAAGCAATTGGCCTATCTCAATAAAAACTACACGAACTTATTGGAATCGGGACGGTTTGAAGCCGGCAGCGCCTTGAAAGAAGAGGACAATCAACCGGAACTTCAGCATCTGCCGCGGCTGATCTTCAAATTCAACCGCGTCAACAACGGCCGGCTCCGGCAGCTGATCGATTATTTAAACAGTTGAGGGGAATTTGGAATGAGGAGGATGATGTGATCCATCAAACGACGCGCGGGAGGACGCTGGGGCTCTTTCTCGTCTTTTTATTTCTCCCCCTCCTTTCCAACGCGGATTCGGCCCTGAAAGGCCATGTCATCGTGATCGACGCCGGCCACGGCACGTTGAATTTTCAGGGGAAAGTGATCAACGCCGGCCGACGAATGAAAGGCCGGCTCCCCGAATACAAACTGACGCTTCAAATCGCGGCCAAAGTGGCGGAGCTCTTAAGAAGAGAGGGCGCCAAAGTCTACATGACGCGAACGCCGGCCAACGGATGGCGCCGATCGTACAGCGCCTCTGAAGACAACCGCAACCGGGCCACCTACGCCAACGACCTGGACGCCGAAGCGCTTATTTCCATTCATTGCGACTACGACCCGCGAAGCTCCATCCGAGGCGTGGGAACGTACTACGCGAAGAAAAACAGCCACAAGCTGGGAAAATATATCCAACGAAATTTGGTTAAGACGCTTCAGACGAAAAACAGGAAACTCGTGAACGACACCTATACGATTTTAGAAACCGCCGAGGTGCCGGCCGTCCTCGTGGAATCCGGGTTTCTCAGCAATCGGAAAGAAGCCAAAAAATTGGCGGATCCCGCCTATCAAGCCAAAATCGCCAAAGCGCTCGCCAATGGATTAAGCCAGTATTTTCTCAGCAACCAAGTGGCGTCGATTCCCCAAAAATAACCTCGCCTTACGCGTGATGAAATCACACGTGATGAACCAGATCGGCGATCAAGCCCGCCGATAAAAATGGTTTCAGATGAATCTCCGAATACCGCCGTTTCATCTCCTCCAGCGCAACGCCGTTCAATAAAAAGGCGGAGAGAATCCCCTGCAGCTCACCGTTCCGCAAGGAACTTTCTTCATAAACATGCGCCACTCCCCACGCGGCCAGGAGGTTCGCGTTCGCCAATTGATGGGCCTCCGTCGCGAGCGGATAGGGGATGAGGATGGCGGGGCGTTTGACCGCCACCAGTTCCGAAATGGTGCTGGCGCCCGACCGGCATACCACCAGGTCACAAACGCTGAAGGCCTTCGGCATCTCATGGCAATACGATTCCACGTTGCACTGAACCCCAAACGATTCATAAGCGCCGCGAACCATCTCCTCGTCTTGAGGTCCCGTCCAATGGCAGACTTGGAACGATTCTTTTCGGTGAGAAAGGCCCTGGACGGCCTGAACCATCAACTCGTTGAGACGATGCGCTCCCAGACTCCCCCCAAAAACAAGGATGGTTTTCTTTCGGGGATCGAGATTCCAGGCGGCGCACACCTCGGTCCGGTCCGGCAGCTGTTCAAAGTCGGCGCGAACGGGATTTCCCGTCACAACAGAAGGCGTCTTAAAAAAACGCCGGCTATCGTCAAAACTCACGGCCACCTGTGAGGCCAACCGGTCCAGGCATCGGTTGGCCAAGCCGGGCTTCAAGTTCTGCTCATGAAGAATCACAGGAACGGACAAAATTCTGGCCGCCAAGGCCACCGGAACCGATAAATATCCGCCCATCACAACGACCCGGTCCGGCCGGAATCGAATCAAGAGAAAAAACGATTGCGCGAACCCCAGAATGAGTTTAAAAAGGGAAACAAAATTTTGGACACACAGCCGGCGCTCAAATCCTCCCGCTGAAATGGTCCCATACGAGATTTTTTCGCGGTTGAGGAGCGGCGTCACGAAGTCGCGGCGGCGAATGACAAAGCGGACGGCGTCTCCCCGTTTTTTAAGTTCATGATACAGGGCCAACCCCGGATAAAAATGACCTCCAGTGCCTCCGGCCGCGATCAAAATCTTCATAGCGCCACCGCCTTGAGAGAAAGCTCCTTTTTGCCTTGACGAGAAATATTAGCCAGAAGCCCGATCGACATCATAATAATCACGAGGGATGAACCTCCGAATGAGAGAAAGGGCAGCGGCATCCCTTTGGTGGGAAAAAGCCCGGAGGCCACTCCCATATTAATAACGGCTTGAATGCCGATCGTCAAACTGAGGCCCGCCGCCACCAGGCGGGAGAAGCACGTGGGCGCGCGCTTCGCCACCTGAAGACCCCACATGCACAAGAAGAGGAAAAGGGCGACGCAGGTGAGCGTTCCCAGAAGGCCCAACTCCTCTCCGATAACGGAAAAAACAAAATCCGTGTGCGCGTCAGGAAGATTGGAAATTTTGATCCGGGATCCGCCCAGCCCGCGGCCAAAAATGCCGCCGGAGCCCATCGCCAAAAGGGATTGAACCAACTGATATCCGGTCCCTTGAGGATCGGACCAGGGGTCGACATACGCGAAGAGACGTTTCAGGCGATAGCGCACCTTGATGATCGCCAAAATCAACACCGGCAATACGGCGATCCCCATCGACAACAAATGCCGCCACCGAGCTCCGCCCAAAATGAGAAGAGCCAATAAAACGAGCCCCATCAAAACCGGGGTTCCCAAATCCGGCTCGACCAAAATCAGGGCGAACAAAACGCCCACCAAAAAAAGCAGAGGAAGAAGCCCCTTGCTGAATTGTTTGAGCCGGCTCTGACGCCGGTCCATATAGTCGGCCACGACAAACACCATGGCGACTTTGGCGATTTCCGACGGCTGAAAACTAAAGCCACCCAGCCGGATCCACCGGCGGGCCCCGGCGATGGAGGGGCCGACCAGAAGAACGGCGATAAGCGCTCCGATCGTAAAAAAATAGAGGGCGAAGGTTTTGCTCTGCCAAACCTGCAAGGGAACGTTGGCGGCCACAAGGTAGACCACCAAGCCGATGAAAGACCAGATCATCTGCCGCTTGAGAAAAAAATATTGATCGTGGTAACGGATTTCTGCCGCCAGCGCGCTGGAGGAATACACCATCACCCAGCCAAACACCAAAAGCCCCAACACGCAGATCAAAAGCCCCGCGTCGGGAATCGATGTCCGCAGCAGCGACGCCATTCGCTTCACGGACAAAATCCCCGGCGGGATTCGGCTTCGGCTCGGGATATAACGAACATTCATATGGGTGACCTTACTTTTTCAACCGTTGAACCAGTTTAATAAAATGGTCTCCCCGTTCTTCAAAATTCTTGTATTGATCAAACGACGCGCAGGCGGGCGAAAGAAGCACCGAATCTCCCTTCCGGGCCACCTCGGACGCCGTTCGAATGGCGTTTTCCAGCGTCCGGCACGACGTGATGGGAGCGGAGCCTTTTAAATCCCGCGCGATCAGAGGATGAGCTTCGCCGATCGTCAAAATATCCCTGACTTTTTTCTTGATCAAGGGAATGAGCGGCTTATACGGCGACCCCTTGTCCTGTCCCCCCAGAATAAGGATGACGGGCTTTGTAAGCGCTTTGAGCGCGACCACCGTCGAATCCACGTTGGTTCCTTTCGAATCGTTGAAATAGTGAACGCCTTTTTTCGTGGCGATGAATTGAATGCGGTGCTTGACGCCCTTAAACGACACCAACCCGGATTTGATTTCAGCGTCGCTCAAGCCGACGGCTTTGAGAGCCCCCACCGCCGCCATGGCGTTTTCCAAATTATGTTGGCCGGGAAGCCGGATGTGTTGAGCCAACCGCTTGAGCGAACTCGATGGAAACCACACTTTCCGGGCCTTTGTGCGTTTACCAATTTTGCGGCACCACGCGTCGTTCCGATTCAAAACGGCGACGTCGTTGGGCGTGGCGTTGGCAAAAACGCGTCCCTTGGCCGCGGTGTAACGAGACATGGTTCCGTGCCGTTTCAGATGATCCGGCGTGACGTTCAACACGAGACCCACGTTGGGATGAAACGTCTCATGTCCTTCCAGCTGATAGCTGGACACTTCAAGCACCAAAAACGTCTTCGACGTTACTTGATCCGAAAATTCACAAAGAGGCCGCCCGATATTTCCTCCCACCGCCACCGGACGCCCGGCTTTTTCAAGAACGTGGCCGATCAAAGCGGTTGTCGTCGTTTTTCCATTGGTTCCCGTGATCGCGATCGTTTGAGCCGGGCTCACGCATCGCCATCCCAGTTCCAGCTCCGGCCACACGGGAATGCCTTTTTTTCGAGCGCGAACCAGATCCGGCTGATCCCAGGGAACGCCCGGACTCACGACAATCAGATCAAAGGCGGAACGGAAGAAACGGTGGGATCCCATCTCGCAGGAAACGCCAGCCGGGATTTTTTTGATGAGGTCTTTAACGGCGCTTCGCAGTTTTTGCTCCGTGAGAAAAACCCGGGCTCCTCGTTTTCTAAGGAGTCGCGCCGCGGCCAACCCGGATTTCCCCAGGCCCACCACAAGAACTTTTTTTCCGTTAAACATCATCTCAATTTGAGAGAGGTCATCGCGATCAAAGCCAACACGACGGCGACGATCCAGAAACGAAGCGTGACTTTTGTTTCAGGCCACCCCATGAGCTCAAAATGATGGTGAAGCGGCGCCATGCGGAAAATCCGCCGGCCGAAGAACCGGAACGAAGCCACTTGAAGCAAGACCGACGAGGTTTCCGCCACAAAGATGCCGCCCACGATCACCATAATGAGTTCCATTCGAATGGCCACCGCCACGAGCCCGATGGTGCCTCCCAGAAACAATGACCCCGTGTCTCCCATAAAAATCGACGCCGGGTACCCGTTGAACCAAAGAAACCCCAAACAGGCGCCGGCCATGGCCGCCAAATAGATCGTCAACTCTCCCGCGCCGGGGACAGGGATCAATCGAAGATAACCAGACAATTTCATATTCCCTGCCAGATAGGCGAAAATTCCGAACGTGAGAGCGCTGATCAAAAGCGTCCCGCACGCCAAACCGTCCAACCCGTCGGTCAGGTTGACGGCGTTGGAGGCGCCGATCACGACGATCATTCCGAAAAGGATGATGAAGGAACCCACGTTGATAAACGCGTTTTTCAGATACGGCACTTGAACCAGGGTGTGGAATTGCGAATTGGGCGGATCAAAATAGAGATAGCCGATGACGAGCAACGCCCATATCATTTGAAACGTCATTTTGGAGGCCTGAGACAATCCTTTGGACGATTGCTTTCGAACGAGCTTTCGATAATCGTCAAAAAAACCGAGGACCCCCAGAAAAACCGCCGACCCCAGCGTGATTAAGATAAACCGATTATTAAGACGGGCCCAAAGAACCGTCGAGACAACGAGAGCGACCAGGATGAGAAGCCCCCCCATGGTGGGGGTTCCCGATTTCGGAAGATGGCTTTGCGGCCCGTCTTCGCGAACGGTTTGCGTGATCTGATGAGCCTTGATGAGCCGTAAAAACCGCCCTCCGAAGGCCAGCATAATGATGAGCGCGGTTAAAAAAGCGCCGCCCGTCCGGAACGTGATGTATTGAAACACGTTGAGCGGTCCCCAGAATTCCCTGTATTGATTCAAAAAATAAAGCACTAGACGTTTACCTCCGCGTTTTTTTGCAACGCCTCGATCACCCGCTCCAACTGCATGACCCTCGATCCCTTAAAGAGGATGGCGACGTTGGGTTTCAGCTGTTTCCTCACCTGCTCGATCAACTCTTCAATTTTATTCGTATGAACGATATCGCGTTGGTTTCGCCCCACGGCCATGAGCCCGTCCAGCACCATTTTCGTTTCCTCGCCGAACAGGAATATTTTATTGATCGTGCATTTGCCGACTTCCGTCCCAATATGGAAATGTAATTTGGGGCTTTCTTCTCCCAACTCCGCCATCGACCCCAAAACAACCACGCGCTCTTTATCCGAATAGTTTTCCATAAACGACCAAATGGATTGAACCATGGATGCCGGATTGGCGTTATAGGCATCGTTCACGAAAATGGCGCCCGAGGAATGTTTGATCGTTTGCATTCGCATGGGAGGCGGCACAAACGATCTCAACCCCTCGGCGATGCGGTCCACGGAAATCCCCAGGAGCCATCCAACGGCGGCGCTCGCCAGCGCGTTCTTCACGTTAAACCGTCCAGGCACCGGGAGTTGGACTTTCGCGCTCATCGATCCGATATGCAGAATAAAACGGGTGTCGTCTTTGGACTCAATGGCGGAGGCCCTGACCGCGCACGACGAATCTTCTCCGAAGAAAACCAGCCGTTTTGTAAAGGAACGGATGAGCGGCTCCAACGTCGGTTCTCCCCAGGGCACCACCGCCATCCCGTCCGATGGAAGCGATTCCATCAATTCCCATTTGGACTGGGCAATCATAGCAACGGAACCGAAGCTCGCCAAATGGGCCGGGCCGATGCTCGTGATGACGCCGATTTTCGGGTGAGCGATCTCGGCCAATTTAAGAATATGACCGGGCTCGGACGCCCCCAGTTCCAACACGATCCAGGAGTGATCTTCAGCCAATTCACTCAAGACCAGCGGCAGGCCCAACTGACTGTTGTAATTTCCCTTTGTCGAGAGCCCCTTCCCAAGCGCCTGCAAAACACTGGCGGTCATTTGTTTGGTGGTGGTTTTCCCATTGGATCCGGTGATGCCGACCACCGCCCCTTTGAATTGTCCCCTGAGATAAGTCCCCAACTGTTGAAGGGCCTCTTGAGGATTCTCAACTCGAATCACAGCGGACGATAAGTTTTGAACGGGCCCCATCCAATCCAAATGAGACACCACGACAGCCGCGACTCCCTGCCGGCAGGCGGCCATCGCATACGCATGGCCATCCGCGCGCGCCCCTTTGAGGGCGAAAAACAAAACGCCGGGTTCAACCGTTCTGGAATCAATGGAGGCCCGCGTCACGACCGTTTTGGGATCGCCCAAAATCAGCTGTCCTTTAAACACGCGGACCAAATCACGAATCATCACTTTCATAAGCGATTTAATTTCCTTTTGATGGCCTTGACCGCTGTTTCCTGATCGGAGAAATGGACTCTCTTATCGTTAAAAATCTGAACCGTCTCATGCCCTTTCCCGGCCAATAAAACGATGTCTCCGTCAACGGCGTCCGAAATGGCTTTCTCAATGGCCTTTTCGCGGTCCACTTCCAGACAATAGTTCGACCGGTTCGCCTGTTTAATGCCCTCTTCAATCTCACGCATGATCAACAGTGGATCTTCGGAACGAGGGTTATCCGACGTCACGTATACAAAATCAGCTAGAAGAACGGCGACGCGACCCATCCGCGGACGCTTGGTCCGGTCCCGGTCTCCTCCGGCTCCGAACACGCACCGAATATGCTTCGGCCCCGTGACGCGAAGCGCCGTCAACACTTTTTCCAACGCGTCGTGCGTGTGCGCGTAATCCACCACGACAACGAAATGTTGTCCTTGCTCCACCCGCTCCAGCCGCCCGGGAACGGCATGATTTCGATTAAGCCCCCCGACAATCTGCTCTTCCGAAAGACCAAAAGCCAGCATGGCGCCGGCGGCTGCCAGACCATTGGAGATATTATGAAGACCCATCAAATTCGTCTTAATGCGATGGGTCTTCTTTGACGGAAACGTCAAATCGAATTCAATCCCCTTTAAATTAAGGGAGTGGCGCGACGCCCGGAGCGACGCCCGCTCTGAAAATCCAAAACCCAGCGCCTCCGGAAACTGGTCCAGCAACCGGACCCCATACGGATCATCCGCGTTAACGACGATCTTTTTGCTTTTCCCATGCTGGAACAGTTTCATCTTGGCTTTGAAATACGTTTCCATGTCCTTATGGAAATCCAGATGATCTTGCGTCAAATTCGTGAAAACGCCCACCGCGTACGTGACATCTTCAACTCGATTCAGTTCCAACGCGTGGGACGACACCTCCATCACGGCCGCGGAGGCGTTGGCCTCCACGAGATCCGCCAAAAACGCCTGCACGTCCAATGACATCGGCGTCGTGTTGGGAGCGGGAACTGACCGGGATCCGATTCGATAATTAACCGTCCCCATGACGCCGCACGTTTTCCCCGCCGCCTGAAGAAGATCTTCGATGAGATAGGTGATCGTGGTCTTCCCGTTGGTCCCGGTGATGCCAATCACGGGAATCCGCTCGCATGGATTTCCAAAGAAGGCGGTGGACACTTTTGACATCGCCGCCAAAACAGACGGCACGGGAAAACACGGAATCCCCGCGGGAACGGGTCGCTCCACCAGCGCCGCCGCCGCTCCTTTCTTCTCAACCTCACGAATAAACAGGTGCCCATCAACATGGTGGCCTTTCATCGCGAAGAACAAATCCCCTTTTTTGACAAGGCGGGAGTCATACGCCAACCCGGAAATGAGCGTCGTCTTCATATCCGGAGGGGTGAGACCGCAGGTCAGCAATAAATCGCTCAGAGACACCGAGGGCATTAATGTTCACCCTTGCCAGGCGACGCCTTCGCCGGGAGAATTTGTTCGGCGATACGTCTAAAAATGGGCGCCGCGTCGACCCCTCCCCACCTCTGGCCTTCCGGTTCGTCCAACACAATGAGCATCGTGTACGCGGGCTTATCCGCCGGAAAAAAACCGCAGAACGAAACCAGCGTCAATTCAGAATGATAGCGGCGGTCCTTGTTGTCAAATTTCTGGGCCGTTCCTGTTTTGCCGGCCACCTTTTGATTTCCCCACCTGAGTTGAGCGTACTGGCCCGTCCCTTTCTCGACGACGCGGACGAGAATCTGCGTGAGCCGGTCGGCGGTGGATTTGGTAATCACGCGACGCACCTCGGTCGGGTTGTCTTTCCAGAGGAAATCGCCCGTTTCCGACACAATCCCTTTGACCAGAGTGGGTTCCATCAACCGTCCCCCGTTCGCGATGGTCGAATACGCCCCCACCAATTGAAGGGCCGTCACGCTGACCTCTTGCCCGAAGGAAACCACATTCTTCGAGACCCCGCTCCATTGGGACAACGGCCGTAAAAAACCTTTGGCTTCTCCGGGAAGACCTGAACCGGGAAACACGCCGAAACCAAAAAGACGCGCGTATTGATAAAGACGGCCAGAGCCCAACCGCTCGCCAATTTTGGACGCGCCGATGTTGGACGAGTATGTCCAAATATCATCGAACGTCATGCTTTGTCTCGGTTCATGATCGTGAATCGTTAGTCCCCCCGCCAATTTCATGGCGCCCTTTTCACCGCTGAACTGTTCTCCGGGAACGACAAGCTTCTCTTCAATCGCTCCGGCTGCGGCCACTATTTTAAACGTGGACCCGGGCTCAAACACGTCAACCACCGGAGGAATCCGCAATTCATCGGCCAAGGGAGGCTTATCCGGATCCAGAGACAACGACGGCACGCTCGCCATGGCCAGAATTTCTCCGGTCCATGGATCCTGAACGATCGCCATGCCTTTTTTGGCTCCGGTTTTATTCACTCCCCATTGGAGCTCTCTTTCAACAATTTGCTGGATCCCGCTGTCGATCGTCAGCACCACATCGCCCGGCGGAAGCGGCTTTGACGACGGCACCAAGGCTTTTTTAATGGAGAGGCTGGAATCAAACGACGCTTCGACGCCGGAGAGTCCGCGGCCGTCGAACCCCACCAAGCCCATGGCATGCGAAGCCAATGGACCCAGGGGATAATGGCGTCTCGATTCAGATTTAAACCCGACCCCCAGAATTTTCTTCGCTTTCAGCGCATTGACCGCCAAAAGCGGCACATCCCTTTTGATCCATAAAAAAGACCCCTTGGTCTCACGGATCTTTTTTAAGAGGTCATGAGAGTTCAAATCAAATGTTTGAGCCAGGATGTCAGCGGTTTTTGGCTTATTCCCCAGCATGGTCGGATCGACATAGCAGGATTGGACCTGCACGGACTCGGCCAGTGAGAGCCGGCGGCGGTCCAGGATCCGCCAGCGAGGCGCTTTATAGGTCATCTCAGAAGGAAGCTGACGCTCCGCTTTTTCCCGAAGATCGGTCCTTAAAATACCCTGGACATAGATCAGGCGAACGGCGACGACCGCGAAGAGCAGGGCGCTGGAGAAACGGATAAAGGAGAGTCGGGCGGATGTGGAATAATAATTCTCGAACTCAGTATTCGATCGTGAAAATATCATTGGCACTCGGAGATTTCCAGGGGCCGTTTTTCTTGGCCCACGCATCCAAATTAGAGAGAGAGGTTAATGAAGCGTATTTCGAATTCAGCTCATTGATTTCTTGTTTCTTCTGGGAGACTTCTTTTTCCACGCGTTTGAGAGTGATCAAGGCCCGCTCCGCCTGAATCGGCCACCAAACATAAAAAAACAGGACTCCCCCCATCGCGAGAACCCCTCCAACGACGGAGAACCCGAACCGAAGTGAGGGTTGAACCCCTCGATCTCCCAGTCGAAGCGGCGTCATCCGCCGCTCACCTCCCAATGAGAGGAAGCGGTTTTCGGGGTCGTTGTCTTTCCCTCTTCAAGAGGGACGGCGTGTTCCTCGCAAAGCCCGAGCATCACGCCCATGACCGATCGGAAATGAGTGGTCTCGGCATGGGAAGCGGAATATTTTCGCGAAGACGTCTTCGAAGGAGAGGCCGACGATTGAGACCGGTGATAAGCGCCCCTCATCGGAGTCTCTCCAAGACCCGCAATTTGGCGCTTCTGGCCCGCGGATTCCGATCCGTTTCCGTTTGAGACGCCTGCACCGGCTTTTTCGTGACTCGCCTAAATGCCATGCCCATAAGCCCCTCCTGTTCCAGAGTTTTGAACGTCACCTTCACCAACCGATCTTCCAGCGAATGGAAAGCGATGATCCCCATCCGCCCTCCCACCGACAACAAGGGTGGTGCCGTGTTAAGCAGCTCCTGCAACGCTCCTAATTCATCATTGACCAAATTCCGAAGAGCCAAGAAAACTCGAGTGGCGCCATGTGTCTTTCCTCTTTTTCTCACGATTCGTTGGCAGAGATCCGCCAAGTCGCGAGTCGTTTTTATGAGGTCCTGTCTCACGTCATGAAGTATGGCCCGGCTTAGCTTCCTGGCAAACCGCCCTTCCCCAAATTCGATAAGAACCTTAATCAAATCGTCTTCGCTCATCTCCCGCAGGAGAGACAACGCTGTTTTCTTCCCCTGCGGATCCATCCGCATGTCCAAGGGTCCGCATTTCTGAAAAGAAAAACCACGTTCCGCTTCGTCCAAATGCGGGCTGGAAACACCCAAATCAAAAAGCATTCCATCAACCGCGTTCCATCCGAGGCCGCGAAGAACCCCTTGCAACCCCCGAAAATTCGCACGCCGAGTTGTCGTCCGATTTCCAAAGGGTTGCAAGCGACTCTCCGCCCGAACCAAATTCGTGGGATCCACGTCCAAGCCCAACAATTTCCCTTGTCCGCTCAAGCGGGACACGATGGCTTCCGCGTGCCCCCCCAAACCAAGAGTCCCGTCGACATAGAGACCCTCTGGGCGAATATGTAAAAGATCCACAACCTCGCCTAAAAGGACCGGTTCATGCATCCCGCCAGGGTGAGCCTCTTCATTCATGGAAGTTCCTAAATCTCTAAATGCTTCCCCAACCTCTGGAATGTGGTCAAAGCGCGCTTGTTGTATTTAAGCCATTGAGACGTCGACCACAACTCGATCCTCTGCCCCACTCCAAGGATCGACACGTCTTTTTTCAAATTGGCGAATTCAATCATGGACTTCGAAATCAAAATCCGGCCCATGTCGTCCAGCGTCGCGTCTCGAGCGCCGGCCAAGAGAAGCCGCTTAAAGGCCCGCGCGTCTTGCTGGTTCTTCACGGGAAGCGTGTCCAGCTTGGACGCTAAATTGCTGTGGAAGGTATCGTGATCGAAAAGATAGAGGCAGGCTTCGAGTCCCTGGGTCAAAATAAATTTCCCGTCCCCCTTCGCATTTTGTTCCCGTAGTTTGGCGGGAATGAAGAGACGCCCCTTGGGGTCGATCGTATGTTCAAACGTTCCTAGGTACATGGTCCCTCGTGCTGGTTATCCACACTTTTATCCACACTTTCCACCACTTTTATCCACAAAGCTCCACAAGTCTAATACCGCAACAATGCGGTGTCAATAAATAATTGAAGCTGGAGATTTATTTTTTAAATAGGGAGGAGAAGATATCAGCGTCATCCGCCGCGGCGGATGACGATTCCGAAGAAAAGAATGATTAGCTAACGGAGGTTGAAGGAGAAGGATCGACGGAAGGAACCGGAGCGGGCCCGGGCGCCGGAGCGGAGGCCACCGGAATCGGCGGAGCGGCAGCCTCAGGATTCGAATCGGAAACAGCGAGATAAATAATCCGAGAGCATGATTCGCAGACCACCATGTTCTTGGCCTTTTTGACTTCGTTCGCCTTGTTGGGCGTGAGCGTCATCTGACACCCCCCGCAACAACCATGAACCAATTGAACGACAACCATGCCGCCACGTTTTTTTCGGATAACCTCGTACTGATTTTTAAGATGGGCCGGGACGTTCGCCACATACGCGTCACGCGCGGCTTGCTTCGTTTGTTTCTCAGCCAAAATCTGTGTTTTTTGGTTCTCCAGCTCTTGGACGGCGGCCCTCATGATTCCTTCTTCGGCTTTCACTCTTTGTTCTTTGACTTTATGATCCCGGTCGTCCGCTTCAACTTGTTCCATCATAATCAAAATTTCATCTTCAATGGCATGGACGGCGTTTTTCGCCGCTTCAATTTCTCCTAGCATCGCTTTATAGGCGTCGTTGCTTTTGAGGGCGTTTAGCGCTGCCTGATGTTTTTTGAGGACTTGTTCCTTGGCTTCAGCCTCCCCCTCCAACTGTTTTTTCTTAACGAGGTGGATGGACAAGGCTTCCTTGGCGGATTTGAGAGAGGATTTGAGCGAATCAATTTCTTGATTCTTGGACTGAATACGCTGAGCCACCGCCTCCGATTTCTCGGCGAGATCGTCGAGAACGACGTCCAATTCCTGGAGTTTCAGTAAAAACGAAAGTTCATTTTGCATGGGTTAGATTATCCAATATTTATTGAATGAGTATTTTGTGAAGATTTGCGGTTGCGCCAATACTGGGCAGCCCCACCGCTGTGAGGCGCGGAGGGCCGCCTCAATTTTTCATTATAAATTTTAAGGATATTGGGCAGTACAGGGATTGAACCTGTGACCCTTCGCGTGTGAGGCGAATGCTCTCCCGCTGAGCTAACTGCCCGAAAAAAGGCCGGAAAATTTATGGGCCCTGTAGGACTTGAACCTACGACCAATCCGTTATGAGCGGAGTGCTCTAACCACCTGAGCTAAGGGCCCACTGTTCGGCGGGTAGTCTAGCAAATCTGACCGCCGCCTTCGGGACCTCCCCCGCTTCAGAGATTAACCGTTTTCCAAATACTCTTTGAGCACGCGGCTCCGGGACGGATGCCGCAATTTCCGAATGGCTTTGGCTTCAATCTGCCGGACGCGCTCGCGCGTGACGTTAAAGATGCGGCCCAGCTCTTCCAAGGTCCGGGGATATCCCGTTCCGATGCCGAACCGAAGCCGGATAATCTGCGCTTCCCGCTCGCTTAACGTCGAGAGCGCCCGTTCCACTTCCCGGTGACGAAGAAAATCCTGCGCTCCTTCAGACGGTTCCGGTCCGGACCCATCCTCAATAAAATCTTCAAGGAAAGAGTCTTCATCTTCTCCGACCGGCGTGGCCAGGGAAACAGGATCCTGCATGATGCGCAGAATCCCCCGCACTTTGTCGATCGAGAGGTGAAGCGCCTTCGCGTATTCATCCAACGTCGGATCCCGGCCCAATTCCTGCCGTGAGCGGCGCGCCACCTTGGTCAACTTGGAAATAATTTCCTTCATGTGGACGGGGATACGGATTGTTCTGGCTTGATCGGCGATAGCCCGGTTGATGGATTGGCGAATCCACCAGGTGGCGTACGTCGAGAATTTAAACCCGCGGCGCCATTCAAATTTTTCCACCGCTTTAATGAGCCCCAAACCGCCTTCCTGAATCAAATCGGGAAGTTCCAAGTTAGACGCACCGACATGTTTTTTAGCAATAGAAACAACCAATCGAAGATTGGCTCGAATCAACTTAAGTTTGTCCTTCAAAATCGCTTCTTCCAACTGACGGATTTTGCGGTCCAAATCCATCAAGCTGTCCCGTGTCACCGGAAGCACCTGAAGAATTCGAAGCCGCCGGCTCTCCACGTTCTGAAGGTTGGCCATGGTGGCTTCGATGCCGGTCATGGTGTATCCGGTTAATTTTTTGAACGCCCCTGGAGTGATTTTTTTGGACAGGACTTTATTGTAGACCCCCTGAAGCTCCAAGTACGGCATGTTGAGGCGTTTTTCATACCGAAAAAGCTCTTCTTCACATTCGCGGATTTTAAAGGCCAGAGTTTTAATTTTATTGGTGAGGCGCTTGATCTTGTCCTGATTCAAATTCAGACTGACGATGCGAGCGACGATTTCTTTTTTCTCGTGATCCGCTTGAAGTTGAAGCTTGGCTTTGGCCTTCAGAGAAATAGTCGGCTTGTTGATCTTGTCTTCCAAGGACTTGATGACTTTTTCGCTTTTGATGATGGATCTCGCCACCACCTTCACCTTCTGCCGCATCCGGCTCAGCTCAACCGCGGTTTTACGCCCCCGAGGCATGAGCTCTTTCGGCGTCATCTCCTGTTGCTCGAGAAGCGTTTCCCAATTGCTGATTTCCCGTAACGTGATCGGAGATTGAAGGACCAGGAGCCGAAGCTCTTTCTCGTGCTCTTTGATATTCCGGGACAACGTGACTTCTTCTTCTCGCGTGAGAAGCGGAACGCGGCCCATTTCAGACAAATACATCCGGATGGAATTCTGGGTATCCAACTCCACTTCAGGAGCGGGGGTTCCTTCCGACGGTTCCACCTTGGCCCGAGCCGTCTCTTCCGACTCCAAAACCTGAATGCCCATTTCTTCCAATGTGCCGAAGAAATTATCCAGATCTTCCGGGGTCGTGTTTTCCGGGAGGCGTCGCATGATTTCCTCATACGTGATGTACCCCGCCTCTTTCCCCTGCTTGACCAGCCCTTGAATGAGGGTGTTATTGTCGATGATGGACTTGTTATGCTCCTGAATCATATAAACACCTATCCCTATAGATTTATAAAACCTACGCCGACGGCGGCCGCGCCGTCCCTTTAAGACGTTTCAGCAATTCTTTGTACTCGTTCATCAACGCCGGATCGCCCTGGCTGCTGGATAAACTCCGGCTCAGATCCGCCAAGCGAGCCTGGTCTTTTCTTAAACGGATATTGCGAACCAATTGTTCCCTTCTCTCCATGGGTTCCAAAAATTCTTTTTCTTCAAGAGAGAGCGACATAAACCACTCTTTGTCTGAATCAGGAACCTCGTTCAACAAGGAAGCGACGGTCACGGCGCCGTTCTCGTGCGTCCGCTGCTGAACCAACTCAAAGAGACGCCGGCACCGCTCGTCCCCAAAATCCTCCGGCCCCAAGTCCGCTTCGAGCGGCAACCCCGGAACATTAAGACACAGTTGCAAAAATTCTTCTTCCGCCGACGGAAGATGGCGCTTCGGCTTCTTATCAACGCGCGCGTTGACTAGAGACGCCTCCGGCGCCCGCCCCCCCTTTTTCACCATCTCATCCAGCAGCTCCGGCTTGATCCCCAACTGAAACCCGACCCGCTTCGTCCACTCCGATTTAAGCACCTCATTCGGAGAATAAGCGATCACGGACGCGAGAAGAGCGGCCAAATCCGACTTTTCCCTGGGTCCCATCCGATCCGAAGAGGACGTTTTCAAAATATAGTCGACGAAATCAGGGGCGTCTTTGATGAGACCTAAAACGTACTCTTTTCCCTTTTCCAAAATCAACTCATCCGGATCAAGCGTTGAGGATTCCATCACAACCCGCGGAAACAACTCTTCCTGGAGAAGCGGCTCCAACCCCCGCATCGCCGCTTTCCGCCCCGCTTCATCCGGGTCAAAAAACGCCACCACTTCATCGGCGTATCGCTTCAACAGTTTCGCATGGTCACGCGTGAGAGCGGTTCCCAGCGTCGCCACTCCCAGGGGAATTCCGCCCTGATGAACCCCCACCACGTCCATATAGCCTTCCAACACCATCGCTCGACGGGAAGAAAGGATGGCTCCTTTGGCTTGAAACAGACCGTAGAGCAACTTCCCTTTTGAAAAAACGGGCGTCTCAGGAGAGTTGATGTACTTGGGCCCCTGATCCTTCGTCTCATCCTCCGATAAGCCCAACGTTTTACGCTTCGCCACCGGCAGTAGCCGTCCGCCAAAACCCACCACGCGACTGGTGGGATCAAAAATCGGAAATATCAACCGGCCATAGAGCGGATCGTAAAACCGGCCTTCAGACGATTTTGTGACAAGTCCGCTTTTTTGACATACCTCGATCGTGAACCCTTTCTTGAGCAACACCTCGAAAACAGGAGTTCCTTGATTCGGCGCCACCCCCAAACGAAAGGCTCGTGCCGTTTCGTCCGTGATGGACCGCTCCCGAAGATAAGAAAGAGCCGCTTCTCCGATCCGGCTTCCCCACAACTGCTCCTCATACATCTGAGCCGCCGCTTCAAGAACCCGGAGAATCTGATCGCGTAGATTGTCTTTTTCCTGAAACTCAACGTCTTTGACGGGCCGAAGAACAATGCCCGCCTGAGCGCCCAATCGCTCAACCGCTTCTCCAAAAGGAATGTTTTCAATCTTCGATAGAAAAGAGAAAACATCGCCGCCTTCCCCGCAACCGAAACACTTGAAAATTCCCTTCTCCGGCAGCACGTGGAAGGACGGCGTCCGCTCGCTGTGAAAGGGACACAACCCGCGAGCCGACCGGCCCGTCAGTTTGAGCGAAGGGACGTATTCCTTGACGATTCCGACGATGTCAACCGCCGATCGGACTTGGTCTAATTGTTCCCTGCTAAACATGACTGCTTCCCATCAAGATAAAAGGACTCGCGTCCAATAAAGTAATGGGAAACGAGTCCGCCAAGAATATTTCAATGATGTTGGAACCGTGGGGCGGGCGCCTAGGAGCGAGCTTATCGCCGCTTTTGGCGATGAAGACGACGCTTCATTTTGCGCCGAGCTTCGGCCGCTTTTCTCTTTTTTCGGACCGCAGGAGACTCAAAAAACTCGCGTCGTTTGATTTCCTGGAGTATTCCATTGCGTTCGCATTCGCGCTTAAATCTGCGCAACACTTCCTCAATGGCTTCACCTTCTCTGACTTTCACTAAAACCACTATGTAAACACCGCCTTTTTCTTGTGGAGTAAAATCGTTTAACCGGGAGGCCAATGCATCAAACGTCCGCCCAACAAATGCAAATGGAGATGACCCACCGTCTGCCCGCCGTCCGGCCCGTTGTTGGCCACAACCCGGAAACCGGTTTCGGAGATCCCTTCCTGAAGGGCGATTGTTTTCACCGCCCCATAAATATCTCCAAGAAGAGGCAAATCCGCCTCTTCCATCGATGAAATTTGATCAATATGTTTTCTGGGGATAATCAGGATATGGACTGGAGCCTGGGGATTTAGGTCCCTGAACGCCAAAACGCTTTTGTCTTGATGGACAATCTGAGCGCTGATTTTTCCGGCGACGATTTTACAAAAAATACAGTCATCCATGGAGGCGTATTATAAATTATTCAGCGGCGGTTGACTGAGTTGATTTCATCCGATGAGGTTTCAAAGCCCCCTCCCCGCGTTCCTCGGACGCCGACCACACCGGCACAAGGGCCAACCCTGTCTTCGTCATCCCCTCCGGAGCTTGGATTCGGATGTAATTGTCCGTCCACCCCTCCCCCGTCGGCTCTAAGATCGCTTCCCGCAGCGTCCCCTGAAAACGTTGATAGAAACGGCTTTTCAACGCTTGATCCAGAGCCCCCAGCCGGGCGGCCCGGCGGCTCACCACGCGAGGATCAAGGGGCTCAAGCGAAGCGGCTTTCGTTCCGGCCCGAGCGGAAAACCGGAACACGTGAAGCCCGGAAAGGTCTATTTCGTCGATAAACCGATATGTGTTTTCAAACAGATCGTCTGTTTCTGTGGGGTAGCCCACCATCACATCCGCTGTGATTCCTGCATCGGGCAACGCGCCCTTAATCAAATCCACTCGTTTCCGATAAGCGGCGGAGCCGTACCAACGCCCCATGGATCGCAAAACCTGATCATCCCCGGATTGAAGCGGAATGTGAAAATGGCGGCATATTTTAGGGTTGTCCTTCACGAATGAAACCAGGGCCGCGCTCACTTCCGTCACCTCAAGTGAGGAGAGACGAATTCGGAAAGTGCCGGGAAGCGCCACAAGGAGTCGCAGGAGTCCCACCAAATCAACCTTCTCTTGACCGTTGCCGCGGTAGAGGCCCAGGCGAATGCCTGTTAACACAATTTCCTGATAGCCGTTGGCGAGAAGCGCTTGAAATTCAGCCGTGACATCCCGAACAGGTTTGCTCCAGAGAGTGGAACGCACCGTGGGAATGATGCAATAGCGGCACGGCGCCTGGCATCCATCTTGAATTTTTAAGAAGGCGCGCGTTCGCCCGGAAAATTGATGAATCCCCAACGGTTGATCGGAGATTTCAAAGCCGAGGCAGGAGGGAAGGCTGTCTTTCTCCGCGTTTGAATACACTTCGACCCGGTCGGAAATCGTTTTCAATTCCTGAGGAGACCGCGTGGCATAGCACCCCGTCACAATAACCCGGGCGTGGGGGTTCGACCGAAGCACCATGCGAATCATCTGCCGGCATTCTTTATCCGCGAACGCCGTGACGGAACAGGAATTAATCAAGCACAGATCGGCGTCAATCGGCGATGGAACAAATTGATTGCCGCCGTTCGACATCCTCTGGCGCAGGAGTTCCGTCTCGTATTGATTGACCTTGCATCCAAACGTGGCGGACCAAATTTTCATTCGAGATTCCTAATCCAACTCCCATTCATAATTGAGAATGGAGAGAAACGCGGGGCCGGCCGTTTCGGACCGAAGAACCCGCCCGCCCAACGACACCGCCTGAACGCCCCACTCCCGCATCCGCGTCATTTCATTCTTGGAAAAACCGGACTCCGGCCCAATAACAATATTGACGAGTTTCAGCTGAGGCGGTTTTTGTTTTAACGAGTCTTTCAACGAGGGCCCCGTCGCTTCCTGCGAGCCGACCAGAGACAGCCCGGCTTTTAACCGCCCTTCCAAATCGTCGAAGGAACGAGGAGTTTCGATCAGAGGAAGAGTGGCGCGCTCGCATTGCTTGGCGGAGGCCCGAATCACATTTTCCCACCGAGGCAATTTGGCCTGAGCCTGCTCCGGCGAAAGTCGAACGCTGTTTTTTTGACTCAAAAAAGGAATGATGGCATCGACGCCAAGCTCCGTCGCCTTCTCGATCACGTAATCGAATTTGGATCCTCGAGGCAACCCCTGAAAAAGGTGAACCTGCGCAGGCCGGATGGAAGCAGACCCTGTCTCCGAGATACGACCGGTCACGACATTGTTTGTTTTTTCAACCGACAAGACCACCCCCCGAGCCTGACGCCCCCTCCCGTCGAACAAATCAATGGCGTCGTTGGGTTGGACGCGAAGAACGTGGATGAGATGATGAGCTTCCGCTCCGCGAAGGCAGAACTGTTCTTTCTGGAGCTCAGACGATGGGATGATAAATTGCGACATGCGCGCCGAATTGATCAGCTTCCGAAGACTTTCCTGAAAACGCCTTCGTCTTTCGAGATGCGGGTTTCCCCCATTTTAGACGCCAAATCAAGGAGAATTTTCTTCTCTTCTTTGGAGAGTTTCTTTGGAATGTCCACCTGAACGCGAACAAAAAGATCCCCGCGATTACGGGACTTTAAGTGAGGAAGCCCATGTTCGGCCACGCGAAAATGAACGCCCGGCTGGGTTCCGGCGGGAATTTTCAACCGAACCCGGCCATCCAAAGAAGGAATGTCAATTTCGCCTCCGAGAGCCGCCAAGGGGACGGAAATGCCGACATCGGTAAAAAGATTGGCCCCCTCCCGGTCAAATCCGCGCTCATCACGCACGTGAACAACCACGTACAAGTCGCCTGGGGCGGCTCCCCGCTCGCCGGCTTCTCCCGTGTCGGAAATCCGGAGAGTGGTTCCGCTTTCAACACCCGGCGGAATGCGGACTTTGACTTTGCGATTCCGGTTGACGCGCCCCGATCCGCTGCACGTCGAGCAGGGACGATCGATGATCTCGCCTGCGCCGCGGCAACGCCCGCAGGTTTGCGCCATCGTGAAAAATCCATGAGAGATCCGAAGCTGCCCGGATCCCCGGCAGTCGGGGCATTTTTTCTTCGAGCTCCCCGGCGCCCCGCCCGATCCGCTGCACTGATCGCAGGCCATGCGCGTGGGAACGTCCAACGACACATCGATCCCCGCCATCACATCCCGAAGATTGATTTCGTGATCCACCCGGATATCCCGTCCGGGTTGTCCTCCGGTTCCACGCTTTGTTCGGCCGCCGCCGAACGCGTCTCCAAACAAGTCGGCGAACACGTCGCCAATACCGCCGAAATCAAACCCGCCGGGCGCGCCAGCCGCCCCCGGTCCTCCGTACCCCGACACGCCGGCGTGACCGAATTGGTCGTACGTCCGCCGTTTATCGGGGTCGCTCAGGATAGAATAGGCTTCGTTCAATTCCTTGAACTTTTCTTCGGCGTCTTTATTGCCCTGGTTCTTGTCGGGGTGAAACTTAATAGCCTGGTTCCTGTACGCCCCCTTTATTTCATCGACGGAAGCGCCCCGAGAAACTCCCAATATCTCGTAGTAATCTCGTTTGGACATGGTGGGTTCTTACTTTTTCTCCTCATCCACAATTTCGGCATCCACCACATTGTCGCCGCCTTTGCCCGGCTCTTGGGGCGCCTCACCGGCCGGCTGGCCGTTGCCGCCCGCGGCGGCTTTCTCTTGGGCCTGTTTTTCGGCCGCGGCCTTGTACATGTGCTCCGCCAATTTATGCGAGGCCTTCAAGAGATCGTCCTTCGTGGACTTAATCTTTTCGACGTCATCGGTTTTGAGGGCGTCTTTCACAGCCGCGGCGGCCTTTTCAATCGTTTCCTTTTCCTCTGTGGAGATTTTGTCGCCGGACTCCTTCAACATGTTCTCAATGTTGTAGACGACGCTGTCGGCCTCGTTCCTGACTTCGATTTTCTCCTTCGTCTTCTTATCTTCGTCGGCGTATTGCTCGGCCTGCTTAACGGCTTTTTCCACGTCCGCCTTGTTCATTTTTGTCGAGGCGCTCACGGTGATGTTCTGAGATTTTCCGGTCGCCAGATCTTTCGCGCTCACGCTTAAGATTCCGTTCGCGTCGATGTCAAAAGACACTTCGATCTGAGGAATGCCGCGAGAAGCGGGAGGAATTCCCGTCAAATCAAAATTCCCAAGGGAAATATTGTCTTTGGACAGGGGCCGTTCTCCCTGAAGAATATGAACGGTCACCGCCGGCTGATTGTCGGCGGCTGTCGAGAAGATCTGGGATTTCCGGACGGGAATGGTCGTATTCCGCTCGATGAGTTTGGTGCAAACGCCGCCCAACGTCTCAATTCCGAGAGAGAGGGGCGTCACATCCAAGAGAAGAACGTCCTTCACTTCACCAGTGAGAACAGCCGCTTGAACCGCCGCTCCCATCGCCACGCATTCCATCGGGTCGATTCCACGCTCCACCTTCCGGGCCACCGTGTCCTCCACGAATTTCTGGATAACCGGCATCCGGGTGGGGCCTCCGACCAGAATGATCTTCGTGATTTGATTGGGATCCAACTTCGAATCTCCCATCGCCTGCTTGATGGGGCCTCGGCAACGGTCCACAATCGGTTTAATCAATTGTTCGAGCTTGGTTCGCGTCAGCTTCATCGTCAAATGCTTGGGGCCGGACGCGTCCGCCGTGATAAAGGGCAGGTTGATATCCGTCTCCATCGTCGTGGAAAGTTCGATTTTGGCCTTTTCCGCCGCGTCTTTCAGGCGCTGAGTGGCCATGGCGTCGTTTCGAACATCAAGGCCGGACTCCTTTTTGAATTCATCGGCGATGAAATCAACCAGAATCTTGTCCATATCGCTTCCGCCGAGCTGCGTGTCGCCGGACGTTGAAATCACCTGGAACACGCCGCCGCCGAAATCCATGACGGTGACGTCCAAGGTTCCGCCTCCCAAATCGAACACCATGATTTTTTCATCCTTGCCTTTCTTGTCGATCCCGTAAGCAAGGCAGGCCGCCGTCGGTTCGTTGATAATGCGGACCACTTCAAGGCCGGCGATGGTGCCGGCATCTTTGGTGGCTTGGCGCTGGTTATCATCAAAATAAGCGGGCACGGTGATGACGGCTTTCTCCACTTTCGTCCCCAGGTACGCTTCCGCGTCCCGTTTCACTTTCTGAAGGATAAAGGCCGACAATTGCTGCGGCGTGAATTCCTTCCCGACAACCTTGTATTTGTGGTCGGTTCCCATCTTCCGTTTGAAGGTGGTGATGGTGCCTTCGGGGTTGGAGATGGCCTGGCGACGCGCCGGCTCACCTACCAAAAGCTGCGAATCATTTCCTTTGGTAAAGGCGACATAGGACGGGAACGCTTTCCCTCCCAACGTCGTCCCCTCCGCCGATGGAATAATGGTGGGTTTTCCGCCCTCCATCACCGCCGCGGCCGAGTTCGATGTTCCAAGATCAATTCCGATTATTTTAGACATGTTTCTCCTCCTGTGTGTCCTGTTCTTTCGCGGCTTCCTTCGGTGTCGTTGAAACAATCACCCGGGAAGGGCGAAGAACGCGGTCTGATAATTTATATCCTCGTTGAACTTCCTCAAGAATGGTTCCTTCTTCTTGATCCGGCAACGCCTTCTGCGAAATCACTTCATGCACGTGCGGATCCAATTTTTCCCCTTTGGCTTTGATGGGAACCAGCCCTTGTGCCTTCATAAATTTTTCAAATAACTGATTGAGGAGCGTGAGCCCCTTTTTGACCGATTTAAGGTCCTTGGCTTGATCGCAGGCGCTCTCAGCCTGAATCAACGCGTCAAACAACGTCACGACTTGAATGAGAACGTCTTCCCGTCCGTATTGCCGCGATTCAGCCAGACGGGTCTCGCTCCGCTTCCGGTAGTTCTCAAATTCGGCTCCAAGACGAAGGAGTTGATCATACAGGTCCTTCTCCTTGGCGTGAGACTCTTCGAGAGATTGCCGGAGAATCTCAAGCTCAGACAACTTCTGGTCCAGCTCAGGACGTTCGTCCTCCGGGCGTTCGTCCTCCGGGCGTTCTTCAGCGATGTGTGTCATAGGGTGCCTGTTCCTCCATAAGATCGACTTCGTGTCCTTCTAAAATCCGGTTCACAAGGCCCGCCACGGTGTTGACGATGGACATCATGCGAGAATACTCCATCCGTTTAGGCCCCAAAATCCCCAAAACTCCCACGGGACGGCCGTTCACCTCGTAACCGGAAGACACGACGCTAAAATTCTTGAGTTCCGGAGAGGTCTCCGAACCGATTTTGACCTGAAGCCCCCGCTTGTTGAGTTCTTTGTTGAAAAGCTCGCCCAACGCTTTTTTCTCGTCCACGAGATGAGAGAAGTTTCGCATGCTTTCATAGTCCTGAAATTCGGGAAACTGAAAAATATTGCTCGCCCCTTCGACATAAAGATCGCTCTTGACCGGCATATGGAACAACCGATGGGACAACGTGTCCAAGAATTCCCGGCGAATCACGTGTTGGGCGTGAAACTGTTCCAATTCGGAGATAAACCGGGCCTGGGCTTCTGGGAAACTCAGTCCTGACAACCGTTCATTCAGAAAACGTGACGCCGCGTGAAGCGATTCCTCATCAGGCGTTTGATCCACCATAATGGTTTGATTGCGAATCATCCCGGACTCGGACACCAAAACACCCAGCACTTGGGTTGAGTTAACCGGGATCAGTTCCACTCGCCTCAGCCGTTCCGCCTCCAACAAAGGCGTCATAACAAATCCGGTGCAATGAGATAACGCGGACAACACGCGCGTGGTGGAAAGCATCAAATTCTCAATTTCCCGCATCCGGCTGGAGTATTCTTCTCGAATCCGCGTTTCCTCTTCCACCGCCAAACGCTGAATATTGACGATGGCATTCACGTAAAACCGATATCCTTTATCCGTTGGAACACGGCCGGCGGAGGTGTGCGGATGCGAGAGAAATTCTTCTCTCTCCAGTTCAGCCAACACATTGCGAATGCTGGCGGGAGACAAACTCAAATCGTAATTTTCAACGATCGTGGAAGACCCGACCGGCTTTCCCGTCCTTATAAAAATGTGAACAACGGCCTGAAGGATCTTCTCCTTACGCTGCTGATGTTCATTTGATGGAAGGACTCGCATCGCTTTTCCCCTTCACTTAGAGTTAGCACTCATTTATTCTGAGTGCTAGCAGTATAGCAGGCCGCATTATTCTTGTCAAGCGAGTGGGGGTGATTGCTACTTTTGGGCAGCTGCGGGGAAAGGCCTCAAAGAGCGTAGTTTTGACCGAAGCTCTTGAACTCGTAGATTTAAAAAATAGATATTGGGCCACTCTTGGAGTCGCGCCTCATAAAATCGAAGTTTGTCTTGATCTGATTCAATTTTCATGCGAGGAAATTCGCTTTCTTCATAAACAGGCCCGATAATGTTTTGGATCTTTTTATCCTGCGGGACAGCGCCATCCGGATGAATTTCCATGAGGAGAATCGGATTTCGCTGCTGCGGATACGGCTCCGTCACCTCCATGTGGCTTATCGCCAGATGGTTTTCCCAGAAGGCGCAAAAAACGCCAAAAGCCCGGGGAGACCAGGCAAAAATCCCATACCCACCGAGACGATGGGATTCCGCTAAATTCACCATGAGATGCGTGATCCCTGAATCAACCAGTTTCTGGGCCAACTCAGCCGGCGTCTGGCTCTCTTCGCAAAGACGGATGAGCGGCCCCCGGTCGTAAACGCCGGAATACGAATGTCGAACATGGATGGGATACGCCATTTCCTCCCCCACCAACAGCACTTTTTTCTCTTTGGGAAAATTTTCCTCAAGATAGCGGTACATCTGATTGGGCGGGTTGGGATTCATTCCGGAATGATACCGCTTCACATAATCAGCTCGGCTCTCTCGCCCCAGAAGAACATTCTGGGGCTGCATGGAACTTCCAATCAACACATACGCCCACGACATCTGAAAAAAAGCGGCCAGAATAAATATCAAGACGACGCCCCCTCTGCGAATCCGAGAGGGGTCAAGCATCACGGATTCCAGCCCAAACGCCAAAAGACAAGCCAGAACGGTGAAACCGGGGAGAAGATACCGCGTGAGCCGGGTCATGGAGAGCCCCACGACCAAAACCAACCCCCCGAAAATGAGGAGCGGCCGGAGCCATGAAGGCCTTTCTTTGATCAACCCCACGATCAAAAAGGGGAGGCACGCCAGAAACATCGGCCCCTGGAACGAGAGAGACGACCGTTCTTTCATGGTCAAGTCCCATAAAAGATGGACGCCTTTCATCAGCGAATCCACCGGAAGCCCGCGGTTTTCATTTTTCAGAATGGTGTATCGCCACGGTTCCAGCGCCGTCCCCCCGAACACCTGAGAAAGAAACGGATAGACGGGATTCCCCGTTTCGATACCGTTTTTGATGAGCCAGGGAAGCATCACGGCCAACACAATGGCGCAGAACGAGAGGAGAGGAACCAAGGCCTCTTTAAGGGACACTTTCTTCGAAAAAATGAGAACCACGGTTGAAAGAACAATCACCGTCGGGATATAAGCGGCCGTGTATTTTGACGCCATCGCCAGTCCGGAGAAAACACCGGACAAGAAAAACCACCGGCGAAAAGCTCCTTCCTCTTCAACCGAGGCAAAGAAACAAAACGCCGCTAGAAAGCCGAACAGAGACACTCCCATGTCCACGCCGCTCGTCCACACGTTCAATTGAACGGTTGGGATGGAACAAAACGCCACAGCAGAAATGATCCCGAAAAGACGCCGTCTGAACCGCATCCCCAACGCCAGCATGCCAGATGACACGAGGACCAACATGAAAAAATGGGTGAGCTTCGTCACCATTTCATCCTTCAAAGCCAACCCCAAAAGGTTGATCATTTGAATGGTAAACGGGAATTTGGCCGGCATGAGATCGAGCGGCGCCAACCGGTGTTCATGAAGATAATAATTGGGCGCTCCCAGGTGATATACCAAGGCGTCATAAAAAAGTTCGGGAGTGAACGCCATGACGAAATCCGTGGCCAGGATAAAAAGGAAGACAACTCCGAAAAAGGACCCGGCGCCGCCGGGGAAAACGGACGAGAAAAGCTCTCTCAACGCGCTGCGAAGGAATTCACGCTCTTCTCTCTGATAGAACCACGCGATCGCCAGCACGCCCAAAACGGCCACCATTCCTTTCAAGGCGATGGGATAGAGACATCGGCTGACGCCGAGCAAAAACACGAGATAAGCCAAAAGGCCGTATCCGAGCGCAGTCGACAAAACAAACGCCTCAAGAGAAGATCCCGACTTCTTCATGAATTGAGACAGAAGAAGCCGTCCCAAGAAAGCCGCTGAAGCCGCCATTAAAAGAGCGGCGGCCAGCCCCCAGGCATACGTCAACAACGTGGCGAGGCGAGGAAGAAGAGAAAATTGATCCGGGAGGAGAGTGTCGAGAATCGCGAGGAGAGGAAAGGGAGACTGTTTGTAGAACTGAAGGCATACGACAACGGCCCAAAACAAGCCGGCTCCCCAAACCACCCACAAAACCGTTTCGTTGGAGCTGGAACCAGCCGACGGAGCCGCCGCCAACCGACGCTTGTCTTTATGACTCATGCCGCCGTCCCCTCACTTATTTCTACTTCAGATTCGCATACGCTTGGCGGCGCCCCACAACCACAATCAAATCCGCCAATAGACCGACGAGGATCACCAAAATGCCGCCCAAAAAGATGATGACATCCAAACTGCCGATCCATCCATGGACATTCCAGTCATAAACGATCTTAATTCCCCCTCCCAGCATAATTATAAAACTGACGGGGATAAACACCCGAAGCGGGAAGAAATACATAATGGTCCGGATGACGAGAGAAATATAGTTGTACGTGTCCTTGAACGGAGCGAAGGTGGACTTCCCGCCCTTTCGTTTAAAATAATCGATCGGATGAAAAATCACCTCATGATGATTGCAGAGGACGGCCAGCGTGATGGTGCTTTCCCAGGAGTGGCCGTCGGGAAGAAGATAAAAATATTTCAACGCCACCTCGCGCCGAATCACCCGAAGCCCGGAATTTAAATCGGGAATTTTATGGGAGCATAAGTACGAGGCCAGCCACCGAATGAGCAGTTTGGGGATATATCGATGCGGCCATTCAAAGGCCACATTCTTCCCGACGCGGGCTCCAATAACCATGTCGCTATTGTTCTTAACCAAGGTCTCATGGAGAACGGGGATTTGATCGTTGGGATAGGTCCCGTCCACATCGGTCGTGACGACAATCGTCCCTTTCGCTTCAAGAATGCCGCGCTTGCGCGCCGCGCCCACGCCCAAGTTCCGTTTGTGCCGGATCACCTTGACGTTTTTGGCCGCCGCGAGCCGGCCCGTGTCATCCGTCGACCCGTCGTCCACGACAATAATTTCATAGGGCACGTTGGCTTGACGCAGAGCCTTTTCAACATCGTCGATCGTGGAACTGATGCAATCGGCCTCGTTGTACGCCGGCAAAATGACGCTCAATAAATCACTCATGATGACCCCTCGTAAGGATGAATAGTTGATTCAATCCGAATTGAAATGGTTCATACCATTTTAAATGCAATCCCGTCAGCTTCAAACACTCGTCCATCTTCTTTTTATTCCAATACCCCTGGTGTTCCTCCGCCGCCTCCGCGCTCAAAAAACCCAATTTGGAAAGCACCGCGTGGACAGCCCCCCCCCATCGAGAGGGAGTCGTCACCAAGACGCGTCCGCCGGGCTTGAGTACCCGCTTAATCTCCGTGAACATCACCTTCGGTTGATCGACATGTTCAAGAAAAGCGGCCATCACAACAACGTCAAACTGTTCGTCGTGAAATGGGAAGAGAGACGTCACGGCATCCAAACAATGAAAATCAAAATACGGAAACCGGCGTTTATCGGCTTCCACCACCGCCGTATCCCGATCCACCCCGGTGTAGGACGAACGCGGCGGCAAAACCGAGATCAGGAGTCCAGACCCGCATCCGATATCGAGGATGCGCGACCCGGATGGAATGGTCCGGGCCACTTTGGACACCCGTAATTGATCCACCAACGGAGAAAGGATTCCCGTGTGTTGCCGATAAATAGAAGACATAGTTAAACCAAATGGTGAAACAATTGATTGGACAAAAGCCAGCCTTTCGGAGTCAAACGATACATTCCTTTCGTCTCAACCGCCAGGCCTTCCGTCAAAAAATTTTCCACAACGGGGAGTTTCATTTTATGAAGCGAATCGGCGGCCACGCCGCGACTCAAGCGAAGGCCGAGCATGATCTTTTCATTGGCTTCCTTCTGTTCATCCAAAACGACGTCTTCCTCCAACACCGGCCCGTCCTCTTTTCCTCCGGACATATACGAATCCAAATCGGAGGTGTTTTTCCAACGTCTCGGAGACCGGTGGCTCGCCGCCCCCAATCCGATCCCCAATGTCGGCCCATTGTCCCAATACGCCACATTATGGAGGCATTCGGTTCCAGGCTTGGCAAAATTGGAAATTTCATAGTGATGATAACCGTTTCGGGATAGGAGATCCGAAGCCAAGAGATAAAGGTCCGCTTCCATTTCGTCATCCGGACGAAACCCGGCGCGCCCCAAGGGCGTCTCCTCTTCCACCTTGAGCGCGTAGGCAGAGATATGCTCCGGCGAAAGCGCGATGAGTTCCTTCAGCGTCTCTTCAAAATCAGTCGACGTTTGATGAGGAAGCCCAAACATCACGTCCACATTNNTTGCGGAACCCCAGTTGACGCGCTCGTTTAAAGCGCTCCAAAAAAACGGAGTGATCGTGAAGGCGGCCGAGCTCTTTCAAATGCCGGTCGTGCGTGCTTTGAAGCCCGAAACTCAATCGATCAATCCCTCCGCGTTGAAACGCCCGCAAACGATCGTCATCGGCGCTTTCGGGATTGGCTTCGACAGAGGCCTCAACGAGCGAAGAGAAATCAAAGCAGGCGCGCAGACGCCCAAAGAGATGGTCGATCTGATCGGGAGACAAGAGGGTGGGAGTTCCCCCGCCGATGAAGAGCGTTTTTATTTTGGTTCCGGCTGACCGTTCCATTTCACGGGCGAGAGAGGCGAGATAGCGGTCGATTTTATTTTCTTCCCCGGCAACGCTGGCGAAATCACAATAGCCGCATTTGGACCGGCAAAACGGGATATGAACATAGAGCCCGACCGACGGATCCCGCATCAATGAATCAGCTTGAACCGGTTCAGCGGCCAATACAAAATCCAGGCTTTCCCTTTAATGGCGGTCGTCTGGAGAGGCCCCCAAAAGCGGGAATCGAAAGACCGGTCCCGGTTGTCGCCCATCACGAACACCATTCCGGGCGGAACAACGACAGGGCCGAAATTGTCGCGGATTTCATTTCCCCCGATAAAGGAAAAATCCCGCGATTGCCAGCGTGTTTGAAATTCGGCGGGGTTCATCTCCACGGTTCGTTTGTAAATCACGTTTTCAACATGCTGGATAGACGGCTCCTGCTTCTCAACCCCGTCGACGAAGACCTTCTTGTTGATGACCTGGACTTTTTGCCCCTCCAACGCCACCACTCTCTTAATGAAGTCTTTCCCAAAGTGCTGGCTGGTGGGGTCTTCCGTCGGATAACGGAAAATGACGACATCGCCCGGCGTGACTTTCCGGAGCGGAAAAATCTTCTTATCGCTCAACGGGATGCGAATTCCATAGATGAATTTATTAACGAACAAATGATCGCCCTCAACGAACGTCATGCGCATGGACCCGGACGGAATCTTGAAGGCTTGAATCACGAAAAACATCACGACGGAGGCCAACAGGATGGCGGAAAATCCCGTGTCGGCCCACTCCAAATTGTCCCGAAGGAGAAGCTCGCGCTGCTCCGTGTCTCGTCCGCGCCAATAGCCAAGGAGGGCTCCCAAGACAAGACCCGCTCCGGCGAACACAAGAGAATAAAAATTCATCTGGTCGATTTTCTCGGAGTAGCTGGCGAACAGCATTCCCAACAGTCCCGCGCCGGTCCCCCAAAAGAAAGCGTTCACAAGCATGGTCACACCGACGTTGTTCGACCACGACTCCCGGCGAAAAACCCCCCGGAGGACAAGACCGTATACGCCGCACCACAACGAGATAAAAAACAATCTGGCTTCCATATGATTACTCCTCTGAAAGTTTAAGAACGGCAAGAAAAGCGGATTGCGGTATTTCAATGGAACCGAACTGCTTCATTCGCTTTTTGCCTTCTTTTTGTTTCTCCAGCAATTTTCTCTTCCGGGAAATGTCTCCCCCGTAACATTTGGCCAACACATCTTTTCTCATCGCTCGAACGGATTCCCGGGCGATGATCCGCCCCTCAATCCGGGCTTGAAGCGGAACCTCAAACATTTGACGCGGAATGAGCTCCTTCATCTTCTCCGTGATCTTTCGTCCCCACGCATAAGCGTTGTCTTTATGAACCACGTAGGAGAGCGCGTCGAGCGGCTCCCCCGCCACCAGGATTTCCAATTTCACCAGATTCCCCGGTTTGTAACCAATGGGTTCGTAATCAAACGAGGCGTAGCCCTTGGAAATGGACTTCAGTTGATCATAGAAATTCACGACAATCTCGGCCAATGGAAGCTCGTATTGGAGGCGAACCCGCGTGGGCGTCAGATATTTCATGTCAAGGCTCCGGCCGCGGCGATCCTGGCAGAGCTGCATCACAGCTCCCATAAATTCCGACGGAAGCAAAATAGTGGATTTCACGTAGGGTTCTTCCACGACGTGCTCGTGCCCCGTATCGGGAAATTTCGACGGGTTATCGATTTCCGTCACTTGTCCCTGCGCATCCCGGATACGGTACACCACGTTGGGAGCCGTGATGATGAGATCCAAATCGAACTCCCGCTCAAGACGCTGGCGGATAATATCCATATGGAGAAGACCCAGAAAACCGCAGCGGAAACCGAAACCGAGGGCGATGGACGTTTCGGGCTCATATTGAAACGAGGAATCCTGAAGGTGGAGTTTTTCGAGCGCGGCTTTTAACAGCGCGTAATCGCTTGAATTGATGGGAAACATGCCGCAAAAAACAAACGGCTTCATTTCTTTGTATCCGGGAAGTTGTTTCAGCGCCGGCCGATCCACGGCCGTGACCGTGTCTCCCGCGTGCACTTGGCTGGCGTCTCGAATCCCCAGGATGAGATAGCCCACCTCCCCCGGAAGAAGACTCTGCGACGGGTCCAACTTCATGCGCGTGTATCCTAATTCCTCTATGGAAAACTCCTCGCCGGTCGCCATAAAACGGACTTTGTCGCCGACGTGCAGCTGTCCGGTCATCATTCGAACGAAAACGATGACGCCGCGGTAAATGTCATAAAACGAATCGAACAACAGCGCCGAGACGGGGCCATCCGGATCCCCTTGGGCCGGAGGAACCCGGTCGATAATGGCCTGGAGCACGTTCTCAACGCCTTGCCCCGTTTTCGCGCTGATCAAAATGGGATCGTCTTCGAATCCGAGAATTTCAAAGATTTCTTCGTGAACGCGATCGGGATCCGATTGAGGAAGGTCGATTTTATTGATGACGGGAATGATTTTAAGGCCGGCATCCACCGCCAACTGGGCATTGGCCATGGTTTGAGCTTCGACTCCTTGGGACGCATCCACCACCAAAAGCGCCCCTTCGCACGCGTGAAGAGCGCGAGACACTTCGTAGGTAAAGTCCACGTGTCCCGGCGTATCGATGAGGTTCAAAATCATGTCCTTGTATTGCATCCGAACCGCTTTGGCCTTAATGGTAATGCCGCGTTCCCGCTCAAGCTCCATCCCGTCCATAATCTGGCCGCGCATCTCCCGAAGAGAAACGGTGCCCGTCAGTTCCAACAAGCGGTCCGCCAACGTGGATTTCCCATGATCGATATGGGCAATGATGCAAAAGTTTCGAATATGGTCCGCCATGGGAGGAGTTAGAGAGGAACCTGGGAGGAAGGCGCTGAGGAACGATTGGCATGCAAGCGAAGAATTCGCTGGGCGGATTCCACGCTGGCCGCGTTCATGACCTCCTTCGTCAATTGAACGCATTCGGCAAAACTCACGGAACGGATGACTTCCTTCACCTTTGGAACCATGCTCGGGGCGACGGACAATTCATCCACTTCAAGACCAATCAAAATCGGAACCAACTCCGCTTCCGAGGCCATCTCGCCGCACACGCCCACCCATTTACCATCGATTTCATGACCGGCCTTGACCGTTTGCTTGATGAGCCGGAGAACCGCCAAATGAAGAGGCTGATATAAATTCGCGACGTTTTCATTGATTCGATCGACGGCCAGCGTGTATTGGATGAGGTCGTTGGTTCCAATGGAGAAGAAATCCACTTCCCGGGCCAAAATATCCACCATCATCGCGGCAGACGGCACTTCAACCATCATGCCGACCTCCATCGACTCATCGAACGGAATCTGTTGGGCCCGGAGTTCCGCCTTCGTTTCCTGCAGGATGGCGTTCGCGGCGCGCAACTCATCAAGCCCCGACACCATGGGGTACATGATCTTGATTTTCCCATCCGTCGACGCCCGCAAAATGGCGCGCAGCTGGGTTTTGAAAATATCGGGAAATTTAAGGCAAAGACGGATCCCGCGAAGCCCCAAAAAGGGATTGCTCTCGGGAGACACGCCTTCCATCCCAATGGCTGTCAGCTTGTCTCCCCCCACATCCAGCGTCCGAATGATCACAGGATGTGGGATCGAGGCGCGAACCGCCCGCTTATAGCTCTCAAAATGCTCCTCTTCCGTCGGAGCCCCGCGTCTGTTGAGGAAGAGAAATTCCGTTCGAAACAAGCCGATCCCCTCGGCGCCGTGCGCCAACGCCGTTTTAACGTCATCCGACGTTTCGATATTGGCCGCCAGCGTGATCCGGCGGCCATCCATCGTCTGGGCCGGCAGGTCTCTGAGTTTTTCCAGCCGCTTCAGCTCTTCAAGACGCTTGCCTTGCTCCCGTTTGTAGTTGGCGAGCGTGGCCGGGTCCGGGCTGACGATCAGAACCCCTTCTTTACCGTCGACAATGACGATATCGCCCGTTCGCACGCGGCTCGTCACATCCCGCATACCAACGACAGCCGGAATCGTCATGGATTGAGCGAGAAGCGCCGTGTGAGATGTTTTACCGCCGATGTTGGTGGCGAATCCGAGAGCGATGTCCTCTTTGAGATTCAGCGTGTCCGTCGGAGTTAAATTATGGGCGATGACAATCGAGGGTTCAGCGATGGACTGAAGCGTTTTCTTTTCATGCCCCAGAAGATGGCGAAGCACTTTATGCCCCACGTCCAGAATGTCGTACTTTCGGTCTCTAAAGTATTCGTCTTCAAAGTTTTCCATGACGCGGATGGTTTTATCGATCACTTGCGTGAGCGCGTACTCGGCGTTCACCCGGTCTGCTTCGATTATCCTGATGACGTCATGATTGAGGAAGGGGTCGTTGAGAATAAGAAGATAGGCGTCCATGAGCTTGGCGTGAGAACGCCCGAACACCTTGATGGCCTTGTTATGAGTGGCCTCCATATCCTCTTTCGTTCGTCCCAACGCGTAACGAAAGCGGCTGATCTCAAACTTAACGCGGTCTTTCGGTACTTCCCAATGAGGAATGGCGACATCTTCGTCTTCCAAAACAAAGGCCGGCCCGATAGCGATGCCATCGGACGCCTGAACCCCCCGGAGAATTGTTTCCTTAGAAGCCGCCATAATTACGTGATGTCCTCATCGTCGAATCGTCTGGCGAATAAATCGTCAAGGGCTTTGAGCACGTCGTTTTCATCGGGCCCCTCGGCCACAATTTTCAGCAGCGTGCCGGGCCCCGCCGCCAACATCAAAAGGCCCATAATGCTTTTCCCGTCAATTTCCCCGCCATCTTTAATCACTTTGACATGCGACTGAAAACGTCCCGTTGTCTTGACAAACAAGGAAGCCGGCCGGGCGTGCAAGCCCAGCCGATTGTTGATGGTGTACTCTTTTTCAACCATGGATTAATTTGATCCTTCACGTGAGAGGGCCGTCATCGCAACACACCCGCATCGGACAAAACGGAAATGGTCTTCTTCGCATCATCAGATACTTTTCGAGCCAAGGCGCCCAAATCCATGCGGTGCCGGTTGCTTAAGGCCGAGAGAACCATCGGCAAATTGACCCCGGTAACCAAACTCAGAGGATGCGTTTGAAGAAGCGGCAACGTCGTGTTGTACGACGTCCCGCCATAAGCGTCGATCAACACCAAAACGCCCTGGTCCGCGTTGATCTCATTCAACTTATCGGACACCTGCCCGCGGAGCGTCGCGAAATCCAATCGACGGGACAGATTCAACGCCCCGATTTTTTCCGACTCATTCATAATGCCGGACGCCGTCTTCAGCAAATTCTCGCCGAACGGGCCGTGCGTCAAAACCAGAATGCCGATCATGAGCGACCCCTCATAAATGAATATCCCGATGAACGACCCGCGTCGGGAATTTTTTGCCCGACAAAAATTGTTTCAAGACCTCCGCCAGCACAACGCTTCGATGACGTCCTCCGGTGCAGCCGACGGCCAGCGTTAAATAGCTCTTCCCTTCGCGTTGATATTGCGGGACCGTCAGTCCCAGCATCGCTTTCACGACATCCAAATATTTCTTCGTCAAACGGTTCGATAAAACAAATTTGGACACCCGCGAATGAAGGCCCGTCAGGCTCTTCATGCTTGAAACATAATTGGGATTGGGAAGAAAGCGAACGTCCAGGACGATATCCGCGTCAATCGGAACCCCGTATTTATAACCGAAGGACGTCACCGTCACGGCCATGGTCCGCGTCTTCTGAAAACGAATGGCCCTGTTCAAAATACTCTTCAACTCATTGGGATTAAAACTCGATGTATCAATGATCCGATCGGCCATCTCCCGCAGAACCTTCGTTCGCTTTCGCTCTTCCCGAATCCCTCCGACCACCGTCCGCCCCAATGGATGGCGGCGGCGCGTCTCGGAAAAACGCCGCGTGAGGACGGCGTCGCTGGCTTCCAAAAAGAGGATTTGATAACTGATGCCGCGGCGAGAGAGGTCATGAAGCGACTTCGTGACTTCATCAAGAAGAGCCCCGATTCGAACATCGACCCCCACGGCCACTTCTGCAAGGGGAGTTCCGCTCTCGTGAAAGAGATCAACCAATTTCGGCAGGAGTTGAAGCGGAAGATTATCGACGCAGAAAAGCCCCAGATCCTCGAGCGAGTGAAGAGCCAAGCTCTTCCCGGCCCCCGACATTCCCGTAATAATGATGCAGTGAAATGGTTTTCTCAAGGACGTGTTGGGAAATTCACCCAGACACCTTTTTGCTGGATGATTCCGTCATCTTAGCGATCAGTTTCTGGTTTAAATCTTTCGCGGAAAAAACGCCTTCCTGTTTAAGCCGCTCGTTCAACGCCGCCACCTCAAGGAGAACTGCCACGTTTCGTCCGGGCCGAAGCGGGAGGCGAACCTCGGGCAACCGAACGCCGAGGATATCCGTCGTGTGATCTTCAAGGCCGATCCGGTCGTAGTCGTCGGATCCTTTCTCCACTTCAAGGCGCACAACGAGCTCAATACGGGTTGAATCTTTAACGGAGCTCACGCCGAAAACTTGTTTAACGTCAATAATCCCCAACCCGCGCACTTCCATGTAATGCCGGACCAAGGGGCCAGAGGCGCCAATCAACACGTCTCCCGGATGCCGGCGGACTTCCACCACGTCGTCGGAAACGAGGATATGCCCGCGTTTCACAAGCTCCAACCCGCATTCGGACTTACCGATCCCCGATTCACCGACGATCAACACGCCGAGGCCATAAACAACCGTCAAAACACCGTGATGTTTCACCATCGGAGCCAGACGATTTTCGAGGTAAGCCGAGAGTTCTCGAATCAGGTGAGCCGTCGTGAGAGAGGTGCAAAATATCGAAACGCCGTTCCGGCTCGCGGCTTCCACCATCTCCGGCATGGCGTCCCGGCCGTGAGTGATAATGGCGCAGGGAAGTCCCGGTGAATTGAACACGCGTCCCAACATCTCAATCCGGCGCGCGTTGTCCAAGGTTTGAAGATAGGCGTGCTCGCCTTGTCCAAAAATCTGAATTCTCTCGGGTCGAAAATATTCGAAATAGCCGGCGAGCGAGAGGCCGGGACGGTTTATTTCACTAACGCGAATGACACGGTTGCCGAACGATTTCCCCGCCACCCATTGGAAATCAAGTTCAGTCGAACACGACTCATAGAGCTCATTAACGGTAAGGTCAGCCATAAATAGGGGAAAGGGCCGTGGTCAGGAAATTAATACGCATCCTCGTCCTGAATAATCTTTTGAATTTCTTCAATCGATTTGGCGTCACGCAAGGACTGCCTGAAAAATTTATCTTTGAGAAGGCGAGAAATGCGGGCCAGCGCCTTAAGATGCTGGCCGGCGGAATCCAGCGGCGCCACGAGGAGAAAAATAAGATGAACGGGTTCGCCATCCAACGCTTCAAAATCAACCCCTTTCCGTGAGATCCCCAGCGCCGCCACCAACGTCTCCGTGGCCTCTGATTTCCCGTGCGGGATGGCGATGCCTTGGCCGATCCCGGTGGATCCCAGTTTTTCTCTCTCCATCAAGGCCGTCAAAACAGTCTGAGCGTTTTTGATTTTGCCGTTGGTCGCGAGAACCTGGCACAACTCGTCGATGGCCTCTTTTTTAGTGGGACTCTTGAGATCAATGACAATTGATTGTGAGTCGAGGAAGTCGAAAACCTTCATATAAGTTAGAGCAATATCCTTCAAATTGAATTAGATTCGATTGGTTTAAGTTAGGTTAAAGGGATGCTATGAAATTCCGAGAAGAAGTGTCAATTTAATTACACCCGCGCGGCCAACCCTTATATCTTGAATTTTTCCCCAAGATAAACGCGCCGGGCTTCCGGATCTGTCAACAACTTATGAGAGGGCCCGTCCGTCAAAATACGGCCGTCATAAACGATGCTGGCCCGGTCCACAATCTCAAGCGTGGCCTGCACGTTGTGATCCGTGATCAACACGCCGAGACCCTTGTTTTTGAGCACTTGAAGAATCCCCTGAATATCAGCCACCGTGATGGGGTCGATCCCGACAAACGGCTCGTCCAACAAAAGGAATTGCGGATTCGTCGTGAGAGCGCGCGCGATTTCACACCGCCGCTTTTCCCCGCCCGACAACGTCGCCGCCTTTTGGTGGCGCAAATGGATCAGACCGAATTCATCAAGCAACGTTTCCACGCGCCTGGCTTTTTCTTCGTTGGTCCCGCGCGTGTGCTCAAGAATCGCCCACAGATTCTGTTCGACGGAAAGCTGGCGAAAGATGGAAGGCTCCTGCGAAAGATAACCGATGCCGGTCCGGGCCCGTTTATACATGGCCAGGTGAGTGAGTTCCGTCTCATCCATAAACACTTGGCCTTTATCGGCCCGGATAAGACCCACGATCATGTAAAAAACGGTTGTTTTGCCGGCGCCGTTGGGACCCAGCAAACCCACGATCTCGCCTGGCTCAACCGTCAACGAAATCCCCTTCACCACTTTCCGGTGTCCGTAGGACTTCTCGAGATTTTTCGCGATTAAACTCACTTGCCTTTCCCTCGGCTTTGTTTCGATTTTTGAACAGAGGCGGGCGCCGGCCCCTTAGAGACCGGCCCGGCGGGAGCGTCGGAGAATACCGCCTCCGCTTCCCCTTCGGATGTAAACCGCTGGGACTCAATATAGTAAATGACGAGATTGCCCGTGATTCTCTTTTGGCTGTTCCCTTTCGTCTGAAGCGCCACCGGCTTCTTTTTTTTCACGGCCGTCAGCGTTATTTTCTTTTCCACGCCGTCGTAATCCGCGCGCTCGGACCAAAATTCGTACAGTTCCTCCGTTCGTGGATCGACGGTTTTCCCGTACACCTCTCCCGTCCCAACCGCCTTATCTTTATCTTTGGAAAAATCAAACCGATGCGCGAGAACGTCTATCTTCTGCGTCGACGTGGAAGAAAGGATTTTGGTCTGGATGAGATGCGCGCGAGCGCCGGAATCCCCCTCCAAATACCCCTCGCCCGTCTGTGTGTCATAAAACCCCCGTTGAGAAGACCCGTCCCACTTCTCCATCTCGCTCACGATGCGAGTGAACTTCACATTCCCGTGGGCGGTGGCTTTGTCTCTGCGCTTTGTCGTCTCCATGTCGGAGGCCGTGAGGACGTCCGCCCCCCGAATGAGTTTCACTCCGCCGGAAAAATGAATCCGCTCCCCTTTTTCCAAGACCTCCATCTTCTCGCCCTTGATGGTCGTGTCAAGTGCCACAAGTCCCCAAGGAAAAACAAGAAGGCCAAAACCGCAGAGCGCCGGACGAAGGAATGTCATTCTTTGATGACCAGCGTTTGGTTAAAAATATTAAGAACAGAGAGGTCCGGTTTGGCCTCCATACCGACGCCCGTCGTCACCGAATTATCCCGCGTGATCTTAACCGGCGCCGTCGAGGTAATGAGATCGGTGGATTTTCGATACAAAAGCCAATCGGTATCCACGCGGGCCCCGTCGGTGGACACAACAACGACGTTCCCGTACAAATACATATCCCCGGAATCCAGCGTGATGGTCCGGCTGGACACGGTTTCAGACGTCGGAGAAGATTGCTGGGAGGTATGAATGAGGCCTTCATCGGCCTTGATATCGGAAGACTTCTGTCCTTTGTCAAACAACGAGACGGACAGCTGATTGATGTGCATAATGTTTTTCGTCGTGTACCCCTGGGCTCTCGGGGCCTCTAATTCCCATTCAAGCCCGTCGGCGCTGTACGATTGGATCCGAACGGGTTCCATGGTTAATTCCGGAGCCTCAGAACCAACGGATGGCGCGGCGGCGGACGCCGGCGCGCGAGACCCGCGGCAGCCGGCGAGCCCGACAAGAAAGGAAAAAATCAGGAGAGGAAGGAACGAACGAGCGGATCCCATCGATGTTGAGCCTTCAGAATGAGTTCCATGACATCGCGCGCCACCCCTCGTCCACCGGGATAAGGCGAAACGTAATGGACGCGTTTTTTGACGTCAAGAATGGCGTCCGCCGGGCAACACGACAAGCCGACGGAGAGGAGCGGAGGCAGGTCAATCAGATCGTCCCCGATAAACGCCGCTTGATCGAAACGCAACCCTTCTTTCTTTAAAATCTTCGTGAGCGCTGTTTTTTTATCATCGCAGCCTTGAACAACATACCGCACCCCCAAATCCCTCGCGGAACGAAGAACCGTATTGGATGTGCGGCCGGTCACCCACGCCAAAACAAGCGGGATCTTCCGTTCATGGAGAAGGGCCAACCCCAGGCGATCTCTCACGTTCCACGCTTTCACTTCTTCGCCCGATTCCAACACGATCACGTCTCCGGCCGTCAACACACCGTCGATGTCCATCCCGAGAAGCCGTATTCCTTTGGCTCGTTTGATAAGGGCTGAAGAACGAAGGGCCATTACGATTTGATCCAGGGAGTGATTTCCTTCGGGATATCGCGCAGGCGATAGGGAGGCGGAAGCTTCTTCAAAAAATGCGAGATCGCGAAATAGGCGATGATCAAAGCGACATAAATGACGGCCAATACGCTCAAATGCCATTTCCAGGTCGGACGCCACATCGGCGCTTGGTTGAGATCGACTCCGCACTTTTTACACGTTTTGGCATCGTCTTTAACGTCGATTTGACAAACGGGACACTTCATGATGACCTCACAACGCAGATTTTGACGTACGGTCTAATTTGGACAACACGGACAAATAGCGTTTCATGTCTTTCAACGGAACCGAATTGGGGCCGTCGGAAAGGGCTTTCTCCGGCCGGGGATGGACCTCAAAAAACAAGGAGGCGATTCCCAGTCCCGCGGCGGCCCGAGCCAAGGGAAGAATGAATTCGCGCTGTCCGCCGCTCGAGTTCCCCTGGCCTCCCGGGAGCTGAACGGAATGCGTGGCGTCAAAAACGACCGGCAGACCAAACGACTTCATCATCTCAAGGCCGCGCATATCGACAACCAGATTGTTATAGCCAAAGGTGGTGCCGCGCTCGGTGAGAAGGATATTTTTATTCCCCGTCGACTCGATTTTTCGAATCACGTTTTTCATCTCCATCGGAGACATAAACTGGGCCTTCTTAACATTGATGATCTTTCCCGATCGTCCGGCCGCGACAAGCAAATCGGTCTGCCGTGAAAGAANNGAAAGAAAAGCGGGGATCTGAAGGATATCGGCGACGCGAGACGCTTCAAGAACGTCGTCAACGGAATGAACGTCCGTCAAAACGGGGACCTTCAGCGTCCGCTTGACCGCCTCCAAGATGCGAAGACCTTCCTCCAACCCGGGACCGCGATACGAATCGACGCTGGACCGATTGGCTTTGTCATAGGAACTTTTAAACACATACGGAACAGCGAACCGGCGGGCCAGCCTTTTCATTTCACCAGCGACCGTGAGGCATAATTTCTCGGACTCCATCACGCACGGCCCCGCGATCAAGACAAAGGGCTTGTGATTTCCGAATTGAACCCGCCCGCAGGTAACGGTTCTGGAGGTCATGGGTTAGGCAGCTCCTCCGAGCGCGTTTTTAAGAGCGGCCGCCACAAACCCGGAGAACAGGGGATGAGGGCGCAGCGGTCGGGACTGAAACTCCGGATGGAATTGAACGCCGACGAAATAGGGATGCGCTTTAAACTCCACAATTTCGGGAAGATTTTTCTTCTTATATTCTCCCACCACGCGCAGCCCGACCTTGGCTAACCTCTCGCGATATTTATTATTGAATTCATACCGGTGGCGGTGGCGTTCCATGATATTTTTCTTCCCGTACAAATCATACGCGTGAGACCCGGCTTTTAAATCGCACGGATAAACGCCAAGCCTCATCGTTCCTCCCATGTTTTTGATCCCTTTTTGCTCTTCCAGCAGGCTGATCACCGGGTGAGGCGTTTTCTTGTTAAATTCCGTCGAGTTGGCGTTCTTGAGGCCCGCCAAGTTCCTGGCGATTTCAATCACCGCGACCTGCATGCCGAGACAAATCCCGAAGAAGGGAATCTTGTGAGTCCGGGCGATCGACACGGCGTTAATTTTCCCCTCAATGCCCCGGTCTCCGAACCCGCCGGGGATGAGAATGCCCTGAACGCCGCTTAATTCTTCTTCAAGAGACGGCGTGTCCACGTCGACATATCGAATTTCAACCCGGGCTTTGTTGGCGAGACCTCCGTGGAGAAGCGCCTCTGAAATCGATTTATACGAATCTTTGACGCCCACGTATTTTCCCGCCACCGCGATCGTCACATGGTGCGCCGGCGCGTTCAACATGTCCACCATCTCCTTCCATTTTTCCAAATCTTTCGCGGCGCTTCGAAGGCGAAGGNNCATCAAACCCCTGCCGGTGAAACATGAGCGGCACTTCGTAAATACTCTTAACATCAATACACTCCACAACCGCTTCCGGCACAACGCTGCAAAAGAGGGCTAATTTTTCTTTCAGCTCGTGGTTCAGTTCCCGATCCGTCCGGCAGACGAGGATATCCGGCTCAATTCCGATCTCCCGAAGTTTTCCGACGGAGTGCTGGGTGGGTTTCGTTTTGAGTTCCTCCGACGCCTTGATATAGGGAATCAGCGTCACATGCACGTACAGCACGTTGTCGCGTCCCACGTCCTGGCGCATTTGGCGGATGGCTTCGAGAAATGG
>PLLH01000069.1:0-199 GCA_003140895.1 Elusimicrobiota bacterium | reverse complement strand
TCACCTGAACGGTTTTCCCGAGGAATTCACCTCGTCTCTCTTGACCCAAAATCGTGTCATACACCTGCCCCGTCGTGCAATTGTTCAGGCGGGACATGTTTTGATCCAGGAAGCGCTCGTAATGCCCCAAATCCAAATCCGTTTCGGCGCCGTCCGCCGTCACAAACACTTCCCCGTGTTGATACGGGTTCATGGTGCC
>PLLH01000085.1 GCA_003140895.1 Elusimicrobiota bacterium | reverse complement strand
GGAATTAATACTCGCCGCGGATTTTTAAGGAAAGCGGATTTGTTTGTTGCGGATCTTCTGGGCACAAATCGCATCATGAATATCGATAGTGTGGGCAGCTTTGTGTTCAGTGTAGGGGAACAAACTCTCAACTATTTCACTCTGGGCGGCGGCAAATTATTTAAAGGCGCTTTCACGGCCGGGAAGGCGGCCCAGGTGGCTCGCGCGGGGGTAGTCGCTGAAAAATTAGGGCTTGCCGCCAAAGCACTGCGATTCATCGGAGTCGGCGGTAAAGTCGGAACTCCAACCGTCGCCAAATGGGGACGTACCATTGCTTCTGCTTGGAGTGCCGGTGAAAAAGCTTGGGCGGCGAAATTGGTTCTAAGCGCTGGGGTCAATGGATTTAAAACCGTCACCGGAGGAGCGCTTCATCTTTATTTCAGGAAGGAAGCTCTCAAGGAAGCGGGCAACTTCAGTAAAAACGTTCAAGAGAAAGGGCTTGCTTCGGCCACATGGGGTCTTGGTGTGGCGGTTGTCGTGAGCGAAATTGGTTCAATCGGTCCCATGTTGGGAGCGGCGGCAAAATCAGTCCAAGCGGTGCCGTGGGTGAGTAAAACCGCGACTGCGGTGGCGAAACTGACGGGATTTGGTGAAAAAGCGAATAAACTCCGTCAAGCAATAACGATGGTGTCGGTATCAGCGGGTGTGGGGCTTGCCAACGCCGGACTTTATAGCTTCGGCGGTTGGATGAACGGAAAGTCATGGGGAGAGATGGGAGGGTGGAAAACATTTCAAACAAAATTTGCGATTGGTTCACTCGGAACTTTGACCACGATTGGTGTTTTCCGCGGTTTGAATGCCATCGGTGGCGTTTTGAAAGGAATGGTGGGTGGAACGAGAACAGGATCGGCTGTGGCCGCTGCGATGAAGGGGAATGGTTGGGTTGGATCCCTTTCGCGGTATGGCGTCGAGTCAATCCAAGGTGTCGGGTTGGCGATTCGAAATATCGCCACAGGCATGACGGGAATGATGGCTTATCGAGCCAATCAAAATGCCTCCGAAGGAAAAGGTCTCTTCACTGATCTTAAAAAATCGATTGGCCAAGGAGGTCTCCTTGGTTTCTTGGGTGGACGAGTCCTCGGTGCCGCCTCGCGATGGACCAATACGATGAGCAAAATGATCGGGCCCGGCGGACAGGCTGCTTTTAATTTTTCCCGAGTGATGGGCGGCCTGCACATGGCTACATTGATGACGGTTTTTAATGGCATTCTTCCGATTGGTAAAGGCGTCTCCAACTTCCTAGATAAGGGGTTAAAAGGATTTGGTTTGGGCTCTCCCATTGCAGGCAAAGAAAATGGAAGCCTCGTCGACCAATTCCTCGGCACTTTCCTGAATATCGCGACGCTTCAACCCTTCTTTGAATTCGGTTATGCCGGGCAAAATCCACTCGTGGATGGGGCCGGTTTCTTGTCCAACCGGTTGACGCAGTATGGAGAAGGCGCTCTGGTTCGAGGATGGTTGTCTGATATGGCGATGGCCGGCGGTTGGGCGATTCGAAACACAATTGTGACTCCAATGACGATCAAAACCTTCGAATTTTTTGAAAACACGGCCCTCTCAATGGCCACGACCGTCGGATTTGTGAAGCAAGAGCGGTTCGATTCACGCGGACAAGCGATTTCCGATAAAGACAGCCTTGCTCGAACCATCTTCCGGTATGCCGGTTTTATCAGCGCCCCAATTCACGGCAGTCCCGGCGCGGCCGAGAAATACGTCAATGAGACCCTGGCCACATCCAGACCGATGATCGGAGAGGGAATCCGAGGCGTTGGAAGGGTCATCCGGTATGTCCGTGATGTTCGAGGAGTTGAAGGAGTACGGTTGGCGCAAAAAATCAACAACACGCGCGAAGGGCCGGTCATTTTAAGAGATTCTCACAGCGGTCGAGAATTTAATTTAAACGCCGAATTGGGAGACACCAATAAAATGGGGGCCATTCGGGAACAGGCCGACCACGTTTTGGGACAGTCCGGAAAGAATGCGGGCCTTTTCTCGGGAAGACCGGCGAAAGGCCAGGACACTGATTATGCCATCGATAGCCCCGGCAAAGAGAACCGCTTTGCGGCTGCCGATCCATCAATAAATATGGAATATAACGTCGGGTTTGACCACGGGAAACTTCAAATATCCGCCCGCGCTTCCAATGAGACCGACGCCAATGGGCCGTCGGATAAATATGAGCTTACGGTTCTGAGAGGTGGAAAGGATGATACTTCCGAGGATCGAACCGTTCCACCTTCAAAGATTGAAGTGACGAACGACAACGGCAGTCTGAGAATCCGCGGGAAAGATGCTGAGACGCAGAAAGCGTTGGATGAAGGAAGCGTCAAACTGACTTTAAATGGCCAATCAGTTTTCGAAGGTTCGGTGAAGAATTTTAACGGGGGACGGGCGCTTTTTCTTGAAGGCACTCGTTTGGTCATTAAGACGGATGGGCTTCGCTCAAGAGACGTAGATTTGGTTTTAAACGAGCAACTGGGCCGGCACGTCGATGAAAATGGAGATCGGCTGGCCATGGCGCCGTCTCTCGAATCGGTCAATCGGGCCAAAACGCGGCTTGGGATGGAGGGCGCAGATGTCCTGATTAAGAATTCAAAAGTTCTGAGGGATGCGGCGTGTCAGTCTTTTGTGGATGCTCAAATGCGGTCAGGAACGTCGTGGCAGGATTTGGCCGTCGGCTCCATTGGAGAAAATGGAAAGTACAGCCCAGAAGTTGGGAAATGGGCCATCGCTCGAAATCTCGGCTTAACCGGTTTGGAACAATGGCACAACATCACAATGTTGGGAAGTGAGACCGAACAGGCCAACTTCGTATATGGAGCGAAAACATCTTCCAGCGAGTCAGGTTCGGGTGCGCGCGTCATTCGAGTTGAAAACGGAGACCGCAGCCGCCTTTCTCAAAAAGTTCAAGATCATCTTCAGACTTTTTCAAATCTGCCCCAGAACGCTCCGTTTGAAATCGTTCTCTCCGGGGAATCTTCCGGTGTTCGGTTCAATGGGTTGGATGTCGTTACGGCAGAGTCGGTTGTGAGCCAGCGGTCGCCTCCGTCCAAAAGTTCGACTGGCGCTGGTCAGCAGCAAGCTTCTTCTCAAACCAATTCTTCTTCACACCCTTCCTCCGAAAAATCAACTCCTGTCGACGTCGCACAGGCTCTGAATGTGGGAAAGGGCGCCGCACAAGTTTCTCTTAAATTTGAAATGAGAGACGGAGGCTTGACCGGGTTCGAAGTTCATCAACAAGGAAATCGTGGGACCATTCTTAATGTGGATGCGGAAACCGGGTATAAAAAATTGTCCACTCGTGATCTCGTTAGTTGCGTTTATGCGGCGAGCGCGGAAAAAACATCCAATCAAGATTACATCAAGGCTCAAACACAGTTTGTCGAAGGACAAGTTAAAAATAACAAGCCGACTCTCGGACAGCGCCTGCGTTATGCTCTAACCGGTGGTGAAGTGTCCAATCCCATCGGATTTATGTTCTCCGCGGGCGCTCGTCGGACAACCTTTCTCCTCGACGGGAACAATCGCCTTGAAACGATGCGTCTTGAAGGAGATGATGCCGTCTATAAGCTAAGCGGTTATAAAGACGTGTACGACAAAGCCCAAGGAAATTTCAACCCGTCTAAAACAAGCGACGCCATTGAGATTTCTCTGAATGCCGGTCAAGCGGCGAATGGTTTTGCGGGCGGACTGCTTGACGCCGGAGTTCACCGGCAAATGGTGACTGATTTGGATGGCTTAAGAAAACAAGAACAGTCGTTGCATCCCGGGGAGAACGTCGACAATAAAATTATCGGCCAGGTGGCGAAAGGATTCCAAAATCATAAGACCGGTTTTTCTGAAAAATACAGCGCCGACGCCAAGGGGCAAGCCATTCGTGATTTTGCGCGCACCGCCGAAGGAAAGATGGATTCCGATTTCTTAAGCAAGCTCGTGGCTGAAGTGGATCGGAACGGCTGCTCGGCCTGCTTTGTCAAATATACGGATCCCGCTTTGATCGCCAAAAGCTGGTCATCCATGGTGGAACTCGGGAAAGCAGCGACGGTGGATCCGGGCGATCCGGCGCTTCACGAATCGTTTGCCATTGATTTGCTTTGGCATCAAGTGGGGAATGGAACGTTTGGTTCCGTTGATCGGGACGTTTTCGCCGGCAAATTGGACGAGGCTTCAAAATTGGCTGAAGTGAAGCCTCGCGAAGCCGCTCTGATGGAGAGTTTTTCCGAATTATTAAGGAAAGGCGATGGCGCGGGAACTCCCTTGAAGGGCACTGAATACGCCGCCGCCCGTCAGGCCTACAACAAAGCTCTTCTTGATAGATTGGATGCGGGGGACAGCCTAGACCGAGCGCAAAATAACAAAGACGTTTTAAGGGCGGGAAAAGAATTTGTCTCGAAAAGCGAAGTGGGGGAAAAGATCGGGCAATTAAAAGCAGAGATGAAAAGTTTGGAGAAGTCTCTTCCCAACGTCGATCCAAGTCAACGGGAAGAAATTCGCGGAATGATTAAGGATCTTAAGCAGGAAATTCCGAAATTGGAGAAGGCGCAAAAATCAGCGAAGCCGAGCTTGATTGATCAAGTTAAATCCGCCGAGGCGAGAGTTCAATACGCCAAAGCGGCTATCGGCGCTGTGAAGCTCGATGCAAATAATCAGAAAAAACTAGCGGATGAAGTTGATGCTATGCCCGAGGGGACGGCAAAAAATATTTGCCAAGAGTTGGTCCATCGGGTGAACTCGGAAATCAATGATCCCAATCGAAGTAAAGAAGACGATCACACGAAAGGCTTTTTCGAATTTGTTTCCGACAAAGTGACGCAGTTGCGAAATGAGATGGGCTTAGGCAAATCCACCGACTATCCCGTCGAAACCATTAAGGGGAAAGACGAATTCAATGCCGCAGGAAACATGAAGCATATCGATGCCCTCCTTGATAAGAACAGCGGGACGACAATAGATGAGGCCGCCAACGCGATTTTCGGGGGAAGCGGCGGCGTTTTGGGGCTTAATTTTGCTCAGCGGTTGGTTTTGTATGACGCGGTTCGCGAACGGTTTTTCCAAACCTACAGCAAAGGGCAATTGAAAGACAAACTGCAGTTTGAAAAAGATGCGGCGAACTTGAATGGCAAAGATGAACGAGCCGCCGACGGCAAACGGAATGTTCTCCTCATGCAATTTATGCTGGGTCGCATTGCGGGCCTTGAAGCCGGAGGCGGGAAGACACCCGTCTTCATACTCGGATTGGCGGATTATGCCCTTCGTTCTCCCGATCGGAACAAGGTCGGCAGCAGTTTTGTGGCGGAGCTCGTCGTTTACGGTGAGGCTGAAGCCCAAAAATATCTCGACGAATATAAGCCGCTTTTTAAAGCGTTTGGGATGGAACCCACCGATGGGCGGAATTTGGCCGGGGAAGATGCCCATTCAGTGAAGCGCGCGATGGACGCTTATAAAGCGGAAGACGGGAAAGTGAAAGTTATTATCTCAGACCTTCATTCTCGTGGATTTTTAGAACGTCAACTTCGCGCCAATCCCGATTCCGAATTGTCAAAGATGGTGAGCCAAAATACCCGGGTGATGGGCTTGGACGAAGTGGACGCTCTTCTCTTAAGCCGGATGTCTTTTATCAGCAGCGATGGAAATATGGTGGCTTCTTCGAGTCAGCGAAGCCGGGTGCAGCCTCTCGTTCAGGCTGTTCTCACAGCGGTCAGAGAGGGAGACGCTAAGAAGACATGGAATANNGGTGCAGCCCATCGTCCAAGCGGTACTGACGGCTGTTAGAGAAGGGGGAGCCAAGAAGACATGGAACAGCGATTCCTATGGAGATCGGAATCGATCCGGATATAAAAATTTCAATGGAAACGAAGCGGCCAAGAAAGAGATGGACAATGGACTTTGGTACACCAATATCGATGGTGAAATCCTTATTTCAAATCCTTTAATGAACGCGATCAAGAGCGAACTGAAGAACCAGGGGATTGAAA
>PLLH01000031.1 GCA_003140895.1 Elusimicrobiota bacterium | reverse complement strand
ACACGTCGCCGGGGTTCACGCGGATCTTGTTCACAAAAGGGAGGACGAGCGAAGCGGCCTGGGACAGCTTTTGCGCGGTGACGGTCGGCCCGATGTCGTTGGCTTGCTCAATGGCGTCGAAGAAGGCGTTCTTAAACTCCTCGCCGTCTTTCGTGTCCGCCGCCGCCCCTTTATTAAACCCCAAATAAATAATCCCATCGTCGGGCGCGGGGCCGGTGTCCAAAATATACCAGGCTTCGGATTTCCCGGATTGATTTTCATGCTTCAGCGCGTAGGGGGTCGGAGGATGAACCTGAAGCGACAGGTTTTCTTTGGCGTCGATAAATTTGAGGAGGATGGGGGAGCGCGCCCCGCAGCGCTTAAAAACGACGTCTCCCAAAATATCCCGCGGGAAAAGCTGGATCAGCTTATCAAGAGAAATTCCCTTTCCCCCTTTCAGCTTGATGACGTTGGGAAGCTCCGGAAGACCTGAAAACTCCCACGACTCTCCGATTTTTTCCTTTTTTCCCTTCGATCCTTTGAGGCTCACGATCCAATCGCCGCCCCAAATTTTTTTCGTGAAATTTCCATCCTCAAGGCGAACGATCCCCTGCGCCAGTTCTTTCAACTCCTGGCGGAGCGCCGGCGGCAGACACGGGCGGCTCGAACAAGACGGGCGCCCCTTTTTATTTTTGCAGTGACAATCCTTCATGGTGTTTTTTCAAATAGTCCTTAATTTGTTCTAGAATCCAACCTAATGAATACCAAATTTCCACCCCATCGACTTATCCTCTTTGCGATTTCCCTCGTCTTCCTGATGGGATGCTCCAAATCGTTCCAGGCTCTCCTGGATGAAAGCCGAAAGGCCTTTGATGAAACAAATTACGCGGAGGCGACCGATTCGCTCAATCTCGCCCTCACGCGCTGGTCCAAAGAAGACGGGGCGGAGAAAAAATCCGAAGCGTATTACTGGCTTGGGAAGACCTACGAAAAAACACGGAACGTGGACAAGGCCATCGAAGCCTACAACGCCGCCATTAAATCATCCGACCAGGCGTACGATTCCGCTTACGCTCTGGGAAACATCTATCTCGCCACCAACGAGTCGCAAATGGCGGCCAAAGCGTTTCAGGTGGCGCTCGGGATGAAGAAGAACGACCCGTTGGCCCTTCTCGGATGGGGCAACAGCCTCTACGCCCAAAAGAAATTCGACGAAGCCAAGACGCTGTATCAACAGTTGCTTGACACCTCACCCGGAGTCAAAGACGCGATGGAAAACCTTTCCATTCTTCAGGTGAAAAACAAGCCTGTCAAAGTGAAGACGAGGGTGGTGAAAACGCAGACCCGCGCTCCGGCCAAAAAAACCACTGTTCGACGCGCCAAGAAAAAAGTTAAACGCTGATCAGCCCGCTGGTTGAACCGACTCCCATTTTCGAAGCGCCTCCGTTATCAATTCATTCGATTCATGAAGCTCATGCGCCCGGCGAAGAGCCGAGAGAGCTTCGCTCTCTTTACCTTGCTCGGATAAATAGACACTGAGCTCCCACCACAACACCGCCGAGAGCTGATCAAGCCCAATCGCTTGCTTTTGATGAAGAACCGCTTGCTCCAGATCCGCCGGATTCCGAGTCGCTCGAAATTTGGCGAAGAGGCTGAGCGCCGATCCCCGATGGGCTTCAGCGCACCGAGGGTCTAACGCAAAAGCCGACTGATAGAGTTTGATGGCGGGCTCAACCCGGCCTTCTTTTAACGCAATGTCGCCGAGAACGACGTTTTGACTGGCGAGAAAAGGAGAAAGCAAAAACGGCACGGCGGCCACGGGAAGCGCCAGCGCCGCCGCCACAACGGAACGCCGGGGCTTCCATGTGAACAAAGGAAAATCCGCCGCCACGATCCCCAGAAAAACCCAGAAGATCATGAGATTCGCCAAATACTCCGGCCCGATATTGACCGCGGAAAAAAGAAGAAACCCCATAAGACCGACGGCATAAGGCCAACGGGAGAAAGAAACTGGCCGCGACCGGGACAACCGTTTAAGAAACAGCCACGCGAAGACAAGGATCGCGGCCGAGCCCAGAAAGCCGGTTTCAGCCAAAAGTCCGACGGCCCAGTTGTGAACGTAAAGCGTGTTTTGGACAGGGCCCACTTTATAGGCGAGATAGGCGCTCGGAAAATTTCCAATGCCAACCCCTGTGAGCGGCCGGTCGAAAAACATCGCCAAGCCGCTTTCCCACCACCACATCCGCGCGCGCGCATCGCCGGATGAGAAGAGATTGAATTTTTCCATTTTAAACCAGAGAAGCCCGACGGCCAGAAGCGCCATCCCCGCCAATCCCATCCACGCTTTCCGGGGACTTTTTTCGAACAGGCGTTTGAGTGGGTCAAGCCCCAAGGAGAGCGGAAGCACCGCGATCAGGCAAACGACGCCCCACGAACTGAACGTCATCCCCAAAGAAGCCAGGGCGGCGGCGAACCCGCTCAGCCAGAAAAGGCGCGGTCCGGACTCATCCCAACTTCGGCGCGCGCGGGAGGCGAACACGGGAAGCCACAAAAGAAGAAAAGCCGCCTCCAGATTGGGATTGACCAGGGTTCCCGGCGCCTCGAAAGCGGGGAAAAAATTTGGAAGGGCGATTTTTTGATAGAGGGCGATCCCGCATTGAAGCCAAAGGAGCGGAACGAAGAGGCGCGGGAAGGCGTCCACGGCCTCGTCCCGGCGAAACACGTTCACGCTGACAAGAAAGAGGAGGATCGACACGCCCCAATCCATCAACCCCAAATACGACTCGCTCGGATGAATGGATCGAGCGAAAGAAAGGGTCAGGGCCGCGAGGATCCCGAGAAGCGGAAGCGGGAAAACGATCTGAAATCCTTCTGATGATTCCGACCACGTCCGACGGATGAGGAGGGCCGTCAGAACGACTAGCCCGCAGAGATAAACCAGCGTGGCCGCCCACAGATCATGAGCCCCCTTGGCCAGAGCGGCAAAACAAAGAAGGGTTGAAAGGGAATAAACAAAAGGACGGGAAAACGCGTGGGGGGCAGCCGATGCTTGCGGTGTCATGAAAACCAATATAGCAACCCACCGTCATTCATTCAATTGCATTAACTCCAACCAATGGTTAAGATAGCGCTCTTTCTGGCCCCATCGTCTAGAGGCCTAGGACGCTGCCCTCTCAAGGCAGAGATCACGGGTTCGAATCCCGTTGGGGCCGCCAATTTAGATGACCGGCGGATTTTGCGATCAAATCAAAGGGCTCTTTGTATGAGGGACAAATGTTTTCGCCGTTTACGACCAAGTTCGAAGCCATGAGATTCAAAATTTGCCTCTTTCCAGCCAGACTTCGAACTCGATATTCCTCATAAGCGCGCTCGGCCACCGTTAAAAACTGCACACCCAGGTCGAAATAGCTTTGATTGGCCATCTCGTGCTTTGCGATGGAGGCGCGAGCTTCCTCCTGCTCTTGCCTCCAGATCTGCGATTGCCGTCCCCAATAATCCAGTGAGATAACGCCCTCCAGTTTGTCCTCATAGGCCTTGTCCAACTTCTCCTGAAGCTTTTGATAGGTCTTTTGAAGCGACGCCACCGCCTGATCATGGTAGGCCATCTCGTCACCGTGACTTTTCTTCATGTCCTCAACCAAAACAGCGATCATGTCTTTATCCAGTTGAACCGCTTTCACAATCTCCTCGAGTTTTTTGGCCACCGTTTCCTCGCGCATAAAGCCGGTGCT
>PLLH01000064.1:8762-13099 GCA_003140895.1 Elusimicrobiota bacterium | reverse complement strand
ACGGAATGAAATATCAGACCGGCGCCGCTCAAATACAGGAAATCCCGCCTGGTCATGGAGCGCGGATTGGTCTGGTCCACGGAGTCGATAACGCCGCCCACGTGAAGAAGAGGGAAGAGTCCGTTGATGAATAGGGCGACCCCGCCGCGAATTAGAAGTGTCGCGACACGAGATCCCTCCGGCATCGCATAAGGCAGAACCGCGCCGACGACAAGAAAAACAGTCGCCATCAAAACCGTTTCAAGGATCGGCGCCACAACCAAGGCGGCGCCTTGCCGCACTTCCCAATCCGCCGATTTTCTGACTATCTTTCGCGCCAGCCACAGAGACAATGTTGACGTGGCCAAAGACGGGCTTTGACCATGGGCGTCTGACAAGCCCCTCTCAGAAGGGCGTGCCTTGCCGCGATAAGCGAGAGCTCCCAGAAGTCCGTTTTTAAAACCGGCTCTCAAAGCCATTTGCTGAAGTGAATTTGTGTTTTTCAGTAAAAGCGTCACCTCCAACGGCAGTTTCACTCCGCTTCCTCTTAATTCAACCAAGAAGTGGTTCAGAGATTTCCAGTTGCCTTTCCGGATGTCGGCTTTGGTCCGGGACCAGGCGGTCATGAGAGCCTGGCGGTTGTTTTCGGAAATATTCTTGGTTTTCGAGATGGAGATGATCTTGTCAATGAAATCCGCCTCCGTCTGGTTGGCGGTCGCGATGAGGTTCATGAGAGGCTCAAGAACGCCCTTCACATTTTGAGGGAGCTTGAGGTGGGAGCTAAAATTTTCCATAAAGTCGGTGAGTTCGCTCCAGCGCCCCTGGAAAATCCCCTCTTTGGCCTTCCTCCAAGCTGTGATGATTTCGGCGCGTTGCTCCGGTGAAACTTGCGCTTGGGAGATGGCGATCAATTTATCAACGAATTGTTCGGGGGAGAGAATTGCCACATGAGCGGGATCAAGGGCGAAATCGACCAGGTCCTTGGCTTCCGGAACCAGCTCAGCGAAAAGGCCGATTTCATTTTTAAATTCGGCCAGATTCCAGGTTCCCTCCGCCACTTGGGCCATGTTTTTCCGCCATACCTGAATCAACTGGGCCCGTTTCTCATTTGAAACCTCCGCCTTTGAAACCCGGATCATTCTGTCCACGAATTCCTCCGGTGATTCGGACATCAGGAAGAATAGATCGGTGAGCGGCCGGACCACTTGTTTCATTTGCGGCGTTAATTCCAGGAAAAGGTTCCGGTCAAGAATCGCCACCTTGTGTTTATTTGATTTTTCATCCCAAAATACCCGGAAGTTCCCCACGTGGACGTCGGAGTGAATCAGATTGTCGCCCACTTGGCGGAGATAGTTTTTCACAAGGAGGCTGACGACGCCTTTAAGATCCAGTCCCTGGCTTTGTAGTTTTTCCCACTGGGTGAGATTGGTCCCTTCAATATATTCCTCCACCATGAAGGCGTCGCTTTCGGGGCCGAAGGACTGGGGAACATAAATTTCATAATCCACTCCGGGAATTTTGAAGCCGTCGTTGTTTTTCTTGAATTTGGCGTCCTTCTTCAAAAAGCCCTTAAAGTCGATATCTCGAGTGATCCATTCTTTCACCTCATCGGCAACCATCCGGGCCGTTTCATAATGGGCCCCGTATTCTTTCACCAGAAAATCCAGGAATTCCTTGACCATCCGGGTCGTAATTTCCAAATGATATTTAAGATTGGGGTTCTTAATTTTGACGGCTCTGGCGGTCCCATCCTTCATGATCAGTTTGTAAACGGTCATTAAGGAGCCGCCCCCCACCCTCTCTTCGATTCTATTGACTTGTTTCCAGAAGTTGGGCCACTTCTCCTCTAAAATGGTTTTGGCCACAAGCTTGGACATCCCCACCATGGAATCGTAAACCCGGCTGAATTGGCCAAGGTATTCTTCCTTCAAATCCGCAAATTGCGGCAGGACTTGCATGAACCGCACGCCGAGAGCCCCCGTCCGTTGCACGATTTCAAGGACAAATGAGAGAGGGGATAGCTTTCCTTTTTTCTCAGGGGGTTGGATGGCGCCCATTTCCTGGAGCTTTGCCCGCAAGGCTTCCCGACTGTAATCATTAAAAAAGTCCTGATGGCGCCAAGAAAATTCGGAATTTTTTCTCAATTCCAGGTTTAAGTTGTGCAGGGTCCGGGGTTGTCTGGATTCAATGACTTGTTTTACTTCATCCCCTACCCATCCTTCCAAATTCAATACCGCCGGCCCCCAAGGAGCCAGATTTTCCGGCGGAAGTCCGAGCCTTTCAGCCAGGACGGCTTGAAGAGCGAAATATATCGGTTTCCATGTTTTTCCTTCCACAAAAGCTTCGGCCACCTGCCGGATGATCTTCATCAGATCCTCTTCTTTCTGTTTTTGAATAGCCGTTTGTAAGAGCGAATCCATAAACTCTTTGCGGTTAGTGGGGTTGGAAATAAGGCCGTTTTTCCCGGTGAGGAGCTTGCGCAGAAGGAGGATTCTGGAAAATGACCCCATGCGCAAAAATCCGCTCTCCACTCTGTCGGAGATCACAAGGCGTTTGGACACCCGTTCCGCCTCCGCCATGGTTTCCATCTCATCTGCATCGGCATCCTTTCCCTTGGTTGAGAAAGTTTCATCCCTCAAATCATCAGTGAGAATGGAAACAACTTGTTCAAAATCTTTTAGGTTTTTATAAATAAGGCTTTTTAATTTTCCGTCGTTCTCCTCTGATTCCAAAAGGGCCCCAAGCAAAGCCTGGGAAGATTCCGAACTGAGCCTCAGAGCGCTCATAAGGGTGGCCACGCCGGCTTCCTTGGACCCTTGTGACATGAACACCCCCATTTCCTTCTCCATGCGGGAGACGACCGCGTCGGTCTCCTCCTTTGTTTTGACCTCATTTTCCATGAATTCTTCGAATCGTTGAAAATCAAAAATTCCCTGTTGTGTTTTGGAAAACAAGGCCTCCAATTTTTGTTTGAAGTCCAGTTGCGGCCAGCTCTTATTGTTGTGGTAGGACTGGAGTTGTTGCCTTAAAAAAGGATCGGTTACGAATTCAACAGCCTTATCAATTTGCTTAAGTTGTTTTGGGGTCGGATTTTTGGGGAGGGTTGACCACAGCAAGCTGAGAGGTTGTCCAAAAGGAGCCGGATGTCTTCTGATCATTTCGGAAGCGGGCACTTCAAGATGCTCTAGCGCCTCCAGCTCTGAAAAAAGGGAATCCCAGTCGGAGGCTTGAGACAAATAGTTGGCAAGGATGATCTCAAACGCTTTATTAATAACGGCGGATTCAGCGATTTTTTTCCCAAACGGAGATTGAAACCAGGTTTTGTAAAGGGATGCGATTTCATTTCTCGTTCGCTGCGGAGAAATCCATGTTGCCTCAAAGATATCGATAAAGTGTTTATTCAGATATTCCCTGTCTCGTTGAGACAAGGAAAATTTGACATCGCCGGTTTCCCCGAAGGTGTCGACGTCTTCATAAGCGAAAGTTGATGCCCCGTATTGCGCTGGGGACCCGTCGATCAAAATTAATTGACCGTTTTTATCTCGCCCCAATTTTAATCCAGCCTTTATGAACATATCGCATCCGTAAACAAGGACGGATAAAACAAGGAAGCGCAAAGCGGAGGTCTCGATTGTGTCGAGAGATCTGAATTGCGGGCGGGTTTTCAGCGTATCTTCAAATATGCGGAATAGATAATAATTAGCCAAATCCGCTTTCGCCAGCAATGCGTTTTCTGCGCCTCTACCCATCTTCCGATCCGCCCAAACAAGCTCGTCGGTTTCGTCCGGCGGCCCTTCCAGCCTTGGAGGGGCGGATTTATTGAGTATTGAGGATCCGATATCCCTGAAAAATAACACCGTCGAAGACCAATCCATGCCCTTGGTGGCGGCACGAATCCGTCTGGCGATATCGCGAAATTCGCCAGGATTGTATGTTTTCTCAAAGCGGGTCTTATCCCAGATCCCAAGGCCGATTTGTTCCGCGATTTGTTCCGCGATAGAGCTCCTATCTCCAGCAGATTTTTGCGTTTCTTTTGTCCCCCAGAACCTTGACTGCTCGGCTTTTTTCAGCAACTTCTCCCGCGAATCGGCCTGGGAGGGGAGAAGGGGCAGAATAAAATTTTGGATTGCCTGGGAAAATTCCTTAGAGGCTGTAACGTTTTTTGTCCCTTTGAGGGCGTATAATTTTTCCAAAGCGTTCGCCCACGATTCGGCCAACGCGATAAGCCGGTCGATTTTTTCAGGAGTTGGGTTTTCCCTGAATTTCTCAATTTCCAGGGCCTTTTCAAATAAGCGTTTGCCAAAACTGTAGGGAGGATGGGAGAGAGGCAATTCGCTCAAGGAGAGAGCCTCGGGTGA
>PLLH01000064.1:0-8733 GCA_003140895.1 Elusimicrobiota bacterium | reverse complement strand
CCATTTTTCTTGAGGCAGAATTTCCTTATCAACGGCATCGGCCAGCACTTCCATGATGGCCTTGTTGTATTTTCGAGTCATAGGGTCCGGATCCGGCCAGTTGACGATGATCGGGATGGCCAAGCTCAGATGGGCGGCAGGCATTTGTTCAGCCCAGTCCAGTCTTTTTTCCTCCTCATCGTAGCGCAGCTTTTTGTTCTTGATGTAAGTTGGACTGATAGAAAACCCCAATCTTTTGAAATCTTTATTGCCGGGAAGGGTTGTTGTCAAACCTTCGGGAATCTTCGTGAGATCATGGGTGAGAGTATCGATGGGAATATAAAAGAGGAGGCTATCTGTGTTGAGCGCCCGATCTTGAATGGAACCGTGGGTGAGATCGACTCCGTTGGATTGGCTTTCCTCCAGCGCCTCCATCTTCTCGAATAAGACGATTTGACCGTAGGGGTTGATTTTCTTTTTGCGCATTTCTTGGAGTATCCACCCCAGATCGGCTTCATATTCCTGCGCTCGGGATAAGCCCACTAATAAGAGGAGAATATTTCCAGGGCTGGCCTCGGTTTCTTTGGCATTTTTTAAAATCGTGGTGGTGATTTCCGCGTGCCGTTTTTTGATGTGAAAAACCTCATGGGCCAGAACCGCCTGGAGTTCTTCTTTAAACTCTATGAGCTTGAGCATCCCTCCCGTAATAATGATCGTTCCATCCGGGAGCGCCAGGGCGTTTGGCTGCTGCCACTCGGGCGCGATGAAAATTCGGTAATCCTTCGCCTCGCGTCCCATCGCTTCTTTGAATACCTGTCTCACGTATTTCGTCAACGGATGGTCGTCGTCCAATTTGCCGTATTTAAAAAAGATTTCTTCCATTCCCCGTTGGCTCAGGCGCCGGAGAAGTTCCCTGTCGGCGATCTTTGAACCCCCCTTCTTAATAGCGGCCACCGGCCACCAGGAGGAAAGCCGGCCCTGGAGAACGGCTCTGTTGTAGGCGTAGTGGGCCCCGATGTTCCAAACCAAGCCAATAATGATCGGAAAGAAAAAGGTCCCCGCAATCATAAGCGGAATCATGGTAATGAAGGAAAGCGATAGCCCGATCCCCGCCAAAATAAATGTTTGCTCAAGACTTCGTTCGGGGTGAAGCGCGCCAAAAAGAATGGCGTAAAGAAGTGCCACAACAATCACTGCCGGATGATTCCATCCTAAGGAGTTTGCCACAAGAAGAACCGGCAGTTGAAAGATCCACTCCCACAGGGGTGCCCCGTAAAGTGGGTGGCCGAGTGATGCCAAAACCCGCCCAACCCACTCTTTCGGCGGCGTTTTAAGGCTGGCCTGATAAAAATTGATAAGAACAGAGGCCATCAGCGGTTTCGCCTTTGACACATAGAAACCGTGCGTCGGACGCTCGCCTAATTTCGAATAATCACTGGGAACAATGTCAGATTCGGTGGCGAGAATGGTTTGCCCATCGATTTGCGCTTCCTGAATACCATCGAAATCATGCCGCGTAATCCCCTGCGGCAATGAATCCCGCGAATCCCGGGCCAACGCTTGTTCCGTCAAAACGCGGGCGGCGGTCGCCGGAAACGGGATATTCCCCGCCTCCGGGCTTAAAAACAATTTCTCACCGGCGAAGAGGCGATCCAACGGGGTTTTCTCGCGGGCAAAGACACTGAGATACGCCGACCCAGACCCAGCGTCCACTTTGGTGATGTTCGGCGTGAGAACGACTTATGAGATTTTTTCTCTCTTTAAAATCTGAGTGACGCCGGGCGTATGGAAACCGCCGGTGATGAGAACCAACACTTTTCCCATCTCCCCCGGCTTCACCTCATTCTTTTTCAGATTCTCCACCATCTTCTCGCTTCGGATCTCCGCCTCGCGGTAAAATCTTTCAAACGACGAAAGAGTGCTACTGGCTACTGGAGACTGGCTACTTGAATTATTGGCTGTAGGTGCTAGTCGCCAGTTACCAGGTGCGTTTTTATATTCATTCCACTCTTCCGGCGTGAGAGAAAAATCGAGTAACTTCCCAACCAGGTTCAAACGCTCACTTTCGTTAACCAATTCGCGCTGAGCGGGCGTCTTCGCCAACGAGAGAAAGACGTTCTCTTCCAATCGAGACACACTGGAAAAAAGTTGCTCGGCCTGAATGCCGTCCGAAAGAAGAACGTAGGTGATGTAGGTTTCAAAGGCAGGCGTTGACGAAAGCGAAACTTCTTTTTTCCGGCAGAGGGCTTTGATGGTTCCATAGTAGTCTCCAAAACTCATCTTGCCGAAGCGATAGGCCATGCTGTCAGCCAGGAGCCCTTTCAGTTCCCCCTCGCTCAACCGCCCGGTGAGTTTTTCGAGAACTTGGCGACGCTCGGCTTCAACGCGAGTGAAATCCAACGATTGTTCCATGACGTAAGCCTTGAGAAACTGTTGAAGAACCGGTCCCGGTGAAACCGATTCCGGTGAAACCGATTCCGGCGTTTGAAGCATCGCCAATCGTTTGGCATACGCTCCAAGTCCGACGCGGCCGAGCCTGTAATCAGATCGAAGAGCATCCAGAGACGACAAATCCGCTGAAAAAAGTTTCGCTTTCGAATCCGCCAAAATTTTCTTTGACTTCTCCAGTTGTTGGAGCGCTTTCGTTTTAACTTCTCTTGAATCCAAATAGGCCTTCACGTTGGCGTCGTAATGCGCCCGGTCATCAATGCCCATGAAGAGCGGCGGCTCGACATCGCTGGTCACTCCAACGTAAGACGGAGCCGCCAACAGATTTTTTTGGGTGAAAGCGTTCAGCACCTCCTTTGTTTTCTTGGGATCCGGAAATGACCGGAGCCGCGCGAAATCAAACGGGGTGAACGCCCCCTCCACTCCCACCATCCCTACTTTTTTTTGCTGAATCAAATTCTGAAGGAGAGAGGCGATGTTGGTTTGCGCCTCCGGATTTAAATGAATGTCCTGAATAACCGTCACGACGGGCTGATGCCTTTCGCCGGAGTCGTACACGTCTTGAATTCGAGCGGCCGTCAGCGGAACGGCATTTATGAGATCATTCAATTGGGGCGGGAGAGGCCCGAATTTTAATCGGGAAGAAACGAATTTACTGGAAAGAGACTGCGGCAGAGAGGGGAGTTGATCAAGTAACGCATGCGGAGAAGAGTGAGCGGGAAAAGGGAGAGAAGCCAACAACGGCGTTTCATTTTTTGATTTCTGTTCCGCGATCGCGTGCTGCCGTTCCTTCCAAATATTCGACCGTGTTTCGGAACGATCCCGGCGATGATTTTGATCATAGAAACGGGATTCGGCGATCGACCCCAAAACGACGTTCGTCGCCAAAAACACAACGCATAAAGCGATGGAAATGATTTTTTTGAGGAAGTGGACCTTCATCCCTCTTATTCTACGGGTCCGGGATTAAGAATCCCTTCAGGCGGGGTTAAGATTTGATAAAAGAAAATGGATAAAAACAGGCTGATTTCTAGAGCTGGTTTTCTATCAGAGGCCGGTTTTTACCGGTTTTGCATCACCAAACGGATGATATTGCCCCGATCCGTCAGTTTTTCGACGCTGTGGTGGACATCCACCGATGGAATGTTGGTGGCGTCCGAAATGGATTTTATCAGGGTCTGGCGGCGCTCTTCGGCGAGGTTTGATTTAACGCTGTCCGAATACACCTCAACCGTGAGAGGTTTATTTGAATTCTCCCGAATGACGTCAATCGCGCGCGCCCACAACCCTTTCATTGTGTCCTGGAACGTCGCCAAATCCTTTGTGAACAGGCTGTCCTGAGCGAATTCGACAAAAATCTTTCCATGGCTTTTGTATTTGAGCGCGTCCACCTGAAACGGTTCTCCCGGAAACGTTTGGGCGTTGCCGTGTTCATCGATGGTCACAAATTGATACGAGTAAATGGTTCCAACCCGGATGTATTGACCTTTGTCATTCTTTCCATCCCATTGAATTTCCTTCGGGGGAACTCCTTTACCGCTGATCACCGTGACGATATCACCGCCTTGATCCGACACGCGAAACTCCCATTTCTTGGAGGCCACCTGCGAGAGCCCTGGATAAAAGGTGACGAGCGGCGGCTCCGGGATGAGCGGATTCCACGGCTGCAAAACCTGGTTCGAGTTTAAATTGGCGTAGTGCTCAAAGTCCGCGTCACTGGGGATCGGCTTGGCTTGTTGAAGAACCTCGTCGGTTCGAGTCGTCCCGCTATCCACAATTTCCTTGGAGTCCAATTCGATCGAAGGCGGCTGCTTTTGAATATCCAACCGTTCCTTCACTTCTCCCTTGATCTCTTCCGTGAGCGGAGCCGAGGCGGACGAATCGGGTTGTTTTGCATCAGGGGAATCGGCGCAAAAAGCGGCCGCCAACATTGCGAACAAACCGAAGGATAGAATAAATTTTTTCATGGGATTAGACTCCTCTAAACGTGAATGTGATGACACCCTCTTGGATTTCGTTGATCCGATCGGGAGACAATTTGCTGAAAAGCCAGTTTTTGAGAGCGGTCAACACTTTTTGATCAAACGTGGGGCTTCCGGATGAAATTTCAACAATGATGCCGTCCAACACGTGCCCGCTCCAATCCACACGGAAGCGAAGGGCCACGCGCGCGTCCATTTCATAGGGGATAAGCACCTTTCGTTGAATCGGACGGTTGGCCAAGGCCCCTGTGATTTGGAACCCGGCCCCTTTCGATGACTTATCTTCTGATTTCACGACTTCCGCGTCCGCCGCCACCGTCCGTCGGGGAAGCATGGCCGTGCCACCACCGCCCCCAACACCGCCAAAACCAACTCCTCGCCCGCCTCCCCGTCCGCTTCCGCCGCCCATGCCGGACCCGCCGCCGCTGCCTTGTCCGGTGGCGCCGGGAACGCTACCGCCCCCGCCGGGGCCCGAGCCGCTGATACCGGTTCCAGAACCGGCTCCCGGGACAATGCCGCCCCCGCCGCCGGCCAAACCACCGGAGGCCAACTCACCGCCCCCGCCGCCGGATCCACCAGAAGAACTGCCCGATTTTCCAAATCCGCCGGAACTCGCGCCGCCGGCAAACGCCTTTTGTTTTAAGGCGGGCGCGCTTTGAGCGCCCCCCGCCTCCGGCGCGTCCAACGACCGCACGGACCGGTCTGTCGTCTTCCCAACGGTGATCGGAACCATGTTGACGTTTTCCAAACTGTCCACGGATTTGGGCTTCAGCACTTTAAAGGGAACGTCTTTCATCGCCACCTGATACGTTTTTTCTTTCAGGTTCGGCTGAGCCGCCACCTCCGACCCCTGAGAAATGGGCTTATCCAAAACGTTCGTCGTTTCGCCCGCCACGACGGCCATGTCCGGCTTGTTCACGAGATTGGAAAATTCCTTTTTCCCGGAGAAGGCCTTATCCACCAAATTGTTTTCCGTTTTGTCCCATTTCGATTTATCAACGCCGATTTTGTCTTCCAGTTTCCCCATCGCCACGTCGTCGGCTTTTTTCTCCTGATCGGCCTTCGTTCCCGTCTTAAAAAATTGTTTGACCGCGGAGAAGAGGCCGCCCGTTTTTTGACCGGCTTCGCCGGGAGCGCCGGCGTCGGGATACGACGGCATCTCCGTCACATACCCCACCTCCACCAACGATTCGCCCAAGTCCCCGGCGCCTTTATTCAGCACCTGAAAAGCGCCCCCTTTCCAGAGCAACAAAAGGCAATGGAGACCCAACGCGAAAAGAAAGCATCCGATCTCCCGATAGGAAATTTCAAACGAATCCGTTTGAATGGCGTAGGTCCGTGTCATTTTTTCACGGCCTCCAATTGTGTCACGCGCTGCCGAGTCGCCACGGCGACCGGCAAGGAGCCGGCGTTTTGATTGACGACCCTCAGCAAATTCTCAACCACCCCGAACGGCAGGTTTTTATCCGCCCGGACGATGACGACAAGCCCTTCCCGCCCTTTGATGGCCCGGCGGAGTTTTGTGGGCAGATCTTTAAACTCGATGATCTCCTGATCGATCGAAACACCACCGTCGGCGCTCAAACTCACGCTGATGTTTTGATCTTTGGTTTCCTTGGTCATGGCTTCCGGAAGCTCCACCGGAAGGCTGGGCAAATTCACAATCGGGCTCATCACGAGCAAGACGACGAGCAAAACCAGCGTCACGTCGATGATGGGAACGACGTTCACTCCTGTAACGGGTTCTTCGCCTGCTTTAACGCGTTTCATAACGGTTCCTCACGAACTCCCTTTGTCTTTTCGGCGCGGAACCAACGAAAGGCTTTTGGCGCCGCTTTGTTTGGCGATATCCAACACGCGCACCACGTTTTGGTAGCGAACATCTTCTTTCGATGAAATGAGAACCGTGGGCTCGCGCATGAGCGATAGGTTTTTTTGCAGGACCCGATAGAGTTCATACTCGTCGGATATCCGCTGATTGTTAACCGTGGTCCCGGCCGGAGTAATATCAATAAAGATCGGCTTTTCATTGGGGCGCGCTTTGGCGGGGGCCGACACCGCCTGGGAAGGCTGGACTTGAATCATCGACTGAAGAATCATGGGGGAGATCACCATGATGATGATCACCAAGGTGAGACACACATCGGCCAGAGGAATGACGTTCACCTCCGCCAGTGTCTCTTCTTCTTCAGATGGACGCAGTTTACCCACGGCGCCGGCTCACTTGCGAAGAGCCGGTTTATCTCCCGCCGGCTCTCCGCCGTAAATCATGATGATGACTTCCTGGGCGTAGTTGTTCATCCGAGTGGCGATGGATTTAAGACGGTAGGTGAAGAAGTTGTAAAAAATGGACGCGGGAACGGCCACCAAAATACCCATGGCGGTGGCGACAAGCGCTTCCGAAATACCGGCCGCCACAATATTGGCGCCACCCGAACCGGAGCGGGCCAGATCATGGAAGGCCTGCATGATTCCGGTCACGGTTCCGAGAAGCCCCACCAACGGGCAAATAAAAGACAGCGTCGCGAAGACGCCCAAGCGTTTGCGGAGCTTCTCCTGCATGTTTTCTTTCGTGATCTGAACCATGTCTTCGTTGTCGGACCGGGAGAGATGGGTGGAACTGATGGCCGTGTGAAAAACCCGCGCGTACACGTTTGAGCTCTGAGCGCAAATGGCGCGCGCCTCATGCAATCGTCCCGCTTGGATGGCTGATTTCAACTTCTCCCAATATTGCTGGCTCCAGCCTCCGATGCTCAGATACACGATCGCCCGATCCAACAAGCAGGTCAACATGACCACCGAGAAAACCATCAGCGTGATAATGATGGCCGGGTTGACCCGGATGATTCCCATAAAGCCCATTTCCATTAACATGGTGCGCCTCCGTTCACGTCAGTTTATTCTTCTAAAGTGTGTTCTCTTACTTGCTTTCCCCTCGCAGGGCTTTCGCCCGATCCACCGCCGCCTGTTTCCAATCCGGATTGACGGCGTTTTTGGCGATATCGTCATAGATCGCGATGGCATGATCCAGCTTCCCCATCTCCTGATACAATTCCGCCAACGTCACAAGCCCCGTCAAGCGAACGTCATTGTTTTTGGGGCTTTTGGACCTCAACTTTTCATACGCCCCCAACTCCTTCGTCGGTTGTTTTAACAGGTGATAAATCCGCCCTTGCGCCAACGCCGCGTCGAAGGATTCCGGGGCCTCGTCAGGAACCTGGTCGTAATATTTCAGAGCCGCCTCGTAATCTTTCTGCTCTTCATACAGCTGCGCCATTTGAAGGCGGATTTTCGTCCCTTGCGAATCCGACGGGAATCTCAACAAAAACCGCTCATAAGCGCCCAGCGCCTGATTGGGTTGACCCATTTTTTTATAGGAGAGAGGAATGTTCAACATGGCGTCTCTGGCCAATCCCCCGTTCGGCTCCGCCTCAACGGCGTCGTTGAACGCGATAACGGCTTCGTTAAAATTCTGAGTCTGGAAGTGGCTGACGCCCAAGCGAAAGAGAGATTGGACGCGGTTGGGCGCCTTGGGGAAATTCAGGATGTAGTTTTTATAGGCTGTCACGGCCTTGGGATATTCCTCCAGATTAAAGTAGGACTCCGCCATATAATAATAGGCTTGCGCCGCCTGCTGCGCCTCGGGAAATTCCCCGACCAACTTTCGGAAATAGTCGAGCCCCTGCTTATAGTGCTTCTCGTTGAAGGCGTCCGCGCCCAACTGCCAATAAATATCAGCCGTCAGCTTGCTCTTGGGAAATTTTTCGGTGAGCTCGGCCAAATCCGTCTTCCCGTGCCCTTGGCGGTAGCGCGCCATCTGAAGAAGTTCCATCACGTCCTTGGCTTTGGGATCTTTTTTATAGTTATCCAGGAACTCCTGAAGTTTCGTCGCCGCCAAATCAAACCGCCCCTGATTGTAATAGCCCTGAGCGATTTGGATCCGGGCCTCTTTGGCTTGCTCGAAGCTCGGATATTTATCGAGCAGCAGTTGGAAATTCTTGGACGCCTCATCATAATTGCCGAGGCCGAAATGGGTTTTCGCCACTTGGTAGAGCGCTTTCGGCGCCAAATCGTGAGTCCCGAAATTGGCGACAATTCGCTCCCATCTCTTAATGGCTTCGGTGTAATACTCAAGACGGTAATGACAGAAACCCGACTGATAAAGCGCGTCCGGGACCATCACATCATCCGGATACCGGTTCACGAATTCGTCGAAGAACCCCATGGCTTTCTCGTATTTCTTCTGAGTGAAAAGGACCTGCGCCGAGTCCATGAGAACGGAACGCTTCACTTCCTTGCTCTTGTGCTCCTCGGCCAACGCCAG
>PLLH01000039.1 GCA_003140895.1 Elusimicrobiota bacterium | reverse complement strand
CGTTTAATTCCATCATTTCCTCCGACACGTCTGCCGGCGGGTTGACATTTGTTAGCTCCTTCACCACGGCGCAACTTTTGGTGGACACGCAATCTTTGGCGAGTGCTGCCACGATTTATTTCGCCGGGAATTCCACTTTCACGATTTCCACGTTCACAGTGAACGGAACAAGTTCATATCCAGTTGTATTGAGATCAACATCAGCGGCGCAGTGGTATTTGAATGTCGTGAACTCGTATGTGGTGAGCTATGTGCAGGTGAGTTCTTCGAACGCGAATTTGGGGCTTAAAGTGTACGATTATCCGGGCGGCGTCAATTTGGGAAACAACGATAATTGGGCTTTTACAGCACCCCCGGGACCCATCACCACCACCGGGAGCGGCGAGTGGTACTCCACCGTCAGTGACGCTCCTTGGCCGGGCGGCATTGTTCCCACTCCGGAAGACACGGTTATTATTGCGGCTGGCCACACGGTGACATCCACAGCGACCGTCTCCGTCGCTTCCATCACCGTCAATTCCACCGGTTTACTCAGGTTCGACGGAACCAATCAGGCCGTCGCCTTCACTGTCGCCAACGGCGGGAAGATGATCAATAACGACGGTGTTCAGGTTTTAGACAACACCAACAAAGTGGCGTTGCAGGGCCCCACCGGCGGCCGGTTCACATTTGAAGGGACCGACATTGACTACAACGCGAAAAAGATTTATTTGGCGCGTGTGGATTATAAACCCGCGGTCTCCCTCGCTTCCGGCGAAACAATTGAGCTTTCAGCGACCAGCACGTTCACCGCCATCACCGCGAATTCCGGCAGCCACTTGATTATGGGCGCGAACAATGAACTGAATGTCAGCGGAAATTTAACGCTGGCGGCGGGAACCTTCACCAAAGGAACCGGTTCCGCGCGGGTGCGGCTGGTGGGCGATCTCACCGTCAACACCGCGAACCAAAATCTGGGCGACGTTATCGCTGGAGCCAGCCCCGATAGCGCGACACTTTCGAGTGATTTTACCGCCGACAGTTTGACAATCACCAGCACCGACACCTTCTACACCAAAGGTTATGAAGTCACCATTACTTCCGACATCGTGAACAACGGCCTCCTGGACTGCACCGACTCGGGCGGCGGGAACGAAGGCGACGGCACCATCATTACGGTGGGAGGCAACTGGACGAATTATGGGAATGGCACAGCCCCGTCGCAATTCATTGCTGATAATTCAACGGTTATTTTTAACGGCGCATCCGCCCAACTGGTTTATCCCGGCGGCGGCCAGGCGTTCGCTACTGTCATTGCATCGAATTCATCGTCGGGCGGATTAACATTCTCTTCATCTTTCACGGCGGCCAGCTTGTCGGTCAACTCTCAAGCATTAGCGAGCGCCGCGACGATTTATTTTGCCGGAAACTCTACCTTCACAATTTCGACCTTTACGGTGAATGGCAGCGCGACGTATCCCGCCGTTCTTAAATCCACGGATTCGTCGCAGTGGATTTTCAATGTGACGAGCACCTATTCCGTGACGGGCGTTCAGGTGGCTTCCAGCAACGCCACCGGCCAAACGATTTTCGCTTACAACTCCGTCGACTTAGGCAACAACACGAATTGGGTGTTTGCCCAAAACAACACCTGTCAGGCGGTCACAAGCCGGGCGAGCGGGAACTGGTCATCATCGACCACATGGAATACGCTGTTTGTGCCGACGAGCTGCAACGCGGTGACAATCCAGAGCGCGGACACGGTGACGCTGGATCAAACGGGCGCTGCGGCGGCTCTCACGCTGAACGCCGGCGGGTTTTTAAATCTCTCCGGCAATAACATCACGGTTTCGAGCTACGTCGTCACCGCGGGTACCATTACCGCCGCAAGTACAGAACAAATCACTGTGGGTGGAAACTGGACCAATACCTCCGGTTGGTTCAACGCGGCGAATTCCACCGTCACCTTCAACGGCTCAACCGGTTATCAATATCTCATCACCGGCGGGACGACGACCGGGAAATCCTTTAATGGGCTTGTGTTCAATATGACGGGCAGCACTGTTTCATTGCAAAACAATTTAGCGGCCGGCAAGCTCAACATCAATGGGGGAATGTTTAAGGATAATGGCTCCACCGTAACAGTGAACGGGGATATCCTTGTCGCCAATATCGGAAATGTTCTGACGTCAACCGGAGTTTGGATTATGACGTCCACCGGTGTTCTCTCGAATCCCGATCCCACTTCTTCCAATTATTTCAATGAACTGCGTATCTCCACCGGCGTTGCGGCCACTATTATTACGTCCGTCTCGACCAAAAAACTTGTGTTGGGGGCCAACGCGCTCCTTCAGGGGCCCTGGGTGGTTATTTGGCAGCCCAGCGTAAACAATTTTGTTGATTTGGGAGCTGGGGCGAATATCACGGGCGGGACGCTGGGGATAGCTCCTCCGTCATCATCGACACGCACACAAAAGGCCCTTTCCATTTCCGCTGGAATACAGATTGGATATTTCGACAGCAACACAGTCCAAATGACGGGAAATTGGACCTGCGGACCAATGGCGGTCTTTGGAAATGCCAACGTCGCCACATCAGAAGCAACCAGTCAGGTGTTGGATACGAACGGATACAACCTGACTGTGAACGGTGACCTGCGAGTGGGAACGGTGCATGCGAGCTGGCCCTTGGGATACCAGGGAAAAATTCTTTTTAAAACCGGGACTCATAATATTACCGGGAATGTCTATGTCACTCAAGGCTCAGCAGGAACGCGGGGATATTTTGACTTGGGATCATCCATACTCTCTGTTGGAGGCGGTATTGATTTTAGTTCCGCCACGGTGACGAGGGGCACGTCAAAGGTTTATTTGAATGGAACCGGGGCTCAATATGTCACGCCGTCAGGCCAACCGTTCTATACGATTGTTTCCTCCAACACCAGCTCCGGCGGCGTCACATTCACCAGTTCAGCCACCATCTCCACGCTGCAGCTCAATACGTCCGCGCTCGCCAGCGCGGCGACGATTTATTTCGCCGGGAACTCCACTTTCACCGTCAATCAACTGACTCTGACGGGTTCCGCCGGGCAATACGCCGTCCTCCGCTCAACATCTCCTTCGACGAGCTGGGTTCTGAATGATACGTATAACAACGTGAGTTATGTCGACGTGAGTGATTCGAACGCTTCTTCGGGAACCTTGGTTTACGCCGGCGTTAATTCGTTCAATAGCGGCAACAACACGAACTGGACGTTCGGAAATCCGCCGGATACAGGCATTCGGTATTGGGTGTCGTCCGTCGCGGGAAATTGGTCTAACCCGAGCAATTGGGCGATGATGTCGGCCGGCGCGGGCGGGTTCCTGCCGTTGTCCACTCACACCGTTGTTTTTAACGGGATCGGCGGAAACAACGGCAACTGCAACGTCGACACAGCCATCACCGTCGCGTCGATGAGTTTATCCGGATACACGGGCACGCTGAACTCTCAGAGCTATAACATCACGATTTCCAGTTCCTTCACGCAAACCAGCGGATCGATTTCTCTGGGGACCTCCACTCTTTCAATTTTGGGAGACTTCACTCGAACCGCGGGATCATTTAATGCCGGGACGTCTACTGTTTCATTCACGGGAACAGGGGCTCAAACGTTGAAATCCGCGTCGGCCGTTTTTATAAATGTCGTTGTGAACAAACCCAGCGGGGCGCTCACGCTCAACGGCGCTCTTGACGTGAACGGTTATTTGTCCCTCCAGAGCGGAACCCTCGATGTGAGCGCGTCAAATTATCAGATCAACGTCTCCAAGGATTGGGTGCAAGTGGCGGGGAGTTTTACCCCTCGGTTAGGGACCGTTGTTCTGGACGGCGGCGGGGCCCCTCAGAGTTTGTTGGGATCGACCACCTTTTACAATTTGACAGGGGCCATTGCGTCAGGGAGAACCTTGAAATTTGACACCGCCGGCACTCAAACCATAACGAAAACGTTAACGCTTCAAGGCCCGTTCACCATTCGCTCCACTATCGCCGGGCAGCAGGGGAAAATCGCTCTGAGCGCCGGGACGGGTGTTCAAGTTCTCTCCAGCCTGAATGTCGCGGATTGCGACGCCCGGCAGGGGCAGCAGCTGGTGTGTTCAAGTGATCAGGGAGGCGTCAATTCCGGTAATAATTCGAACTGGATGTTCGCGGTCATTTCCAGCCTTCCTCTTGACTCCGCTCTGGTCCCGGACGGAGCCGTTTATGCCATGGCCACCGATGGAACGACGACGTATATCGGCGGAAGTTTCACCAGCATAGGGCCGGCCACCGGCGGCGGGGTGTCGGTGAATAAAACCAGCGGGCTCGTCGATTCCAGTTATTCCAAAGTCGTCGGCTCAATAAATGTGTCTGTCCCCGACGGAGCCGGAGGCGTTTATATCGGAGGAGACTTCACTCAAGTGGGGGGTGTGGCGAGAACCAACATCGCCCATATTTTGTCGGATGGGTCACTGGACGTGACATGGAATCCCGGAGCCAATAGCAGCGTTCGAGCGCTGGCGGTTATGAGCGGAACCGTGTATGTCGGAGGCGACTTTACATCGATTGGCGGACTCTCACGAAACCGGATCGCGGCGCTCGTGGCCACCTCAACCGGATCCGCCACAAGCTGGAATCCAAATCCCACCGGTATTGTTCGAGCGTTGACTGTGGATGCGGGGACGGTGTACGCCGGTGGAGATTTTACGGCGATTGGCGGCGTCGCGCGAAACCGGATCGCGGCGCTGGTGGCCACCTCAACCGGATCGGTCACAAGTTGGAATCCGAACGCCGGCAACTTAGTTTATGCTCTCGCGATTAACAACGGCACCGTGTACGTGGGAGGGGCCTTCAGCGGAGCCAATTCCATCGGCGGCACGGCTCGAAACTTTATTGCCGCCTTGGTTGCCAATTCAACGGGAGCGGCCACAAGTTGGAATCCCAGCGCGAATGGCATCGTTTATGCTCTGGTTTGGGACGGTCCCACGTTGTATGTGGGAGGAGCGTTTACCTTGATCGCGTCGGTGACAAGATTACGGATCGCGGCGTTGGATGTGAATGGGTCGGCGAGCTCTTGGAATCCCAACGCCAACAGTACCGTCAACGCCATCACGGTTAATGCCGGGACCGTTTACGCGGGGGGCATTTTCACATCCATCGGCGGGCTCACTCGGAACCGGCTTGCGGCGCTCGTGGCCAGTTCAACCGGCGCTGCCACGGCCTGGAATCCAAATATGAACGGCCTTGTTTCCACGCTGGCTGTCCTCCCCTCTTCTGTTTTTGCCGGAGGCAGTTTTACGTCTGTTGGAGCTTCTCAAGCCAGGTCCAATTTGGCTGCCTTTGATAACAATGGGACCCTTTTGTCATGGAATCCCGGCGCCGATGCCGCCGTCTATGCGCTGTTGCTCATGAATGGGAACATCTATGTCGGAGGGGGCTTCTTTGGTTTAGGCGGGGGCTACACGCCACTCTGTGGGGCTGTTACTAAAAGCGGGGTGAACACAGGGTTTAATCCCATCCCCGAATCGGTCTATGGCGCGGTTTATGCTCTCGCCCAGACCCCGTGGAATTCAAGTGACATTACGGTGGGAGGGAGTTACGGCGGCCCGGGTTTGAGCGCGTCCAATTTATTGTCTTTCGACGCGACAAGCGGGTATTTATCGTATGAAGATCAGAATTACCCGGCCAATCCCAATTCGGCTGTGATGTCATTAAGTGGAACATCCGGCCTTCTGACGGTCGGGGGTAGTTTCAACGAGATGTTCGGGTCATCGCTCAGTGGAACTCTTGTTGTTTTAACGTCGGATGGATCGTATATGTCGGTCTATGGAGACCTGGGGGCTGACGCGGAAGTGGATGCTCTTTTGGATGACCCCGCCGGGACCTATGTCGGCGGTCAATTCTCGAATATCTACGGATCTTCAGTAGACCGTATCGCCCGCATTTTCCCCTACGATGCATCCCTTGATTCTTCTTTTGGTCCAGGAGCCGATAACACAGTACGAACTTTCGCGAAAAGTGGAAACACTCTGTATGCCGGCGGTGACTTTATGACAGCGGGAGGTTACTCTCGAAACCGGATCGCCGCCATCAATGTCAATACGCAAATGGCCACGGCGTGGGATCCCAACGCCAACGGGACCGTCAACGCCGTCACCGTGGGGAACGGGGTCATCATGGCGGGAGGGAGCTTTACGACCATGGGGGGGAAGTCCCGCCCGAATTTGGCCATATTTACGATGTCGACGTTGTCCGGAACGGTTTATACCGATCGGGGGACGACCCCGCTCGGATCAGGGAAGACCGTATCGATCAGCATCAATGGAGGAGCGGTTTTCGCCTCCACTCAAACGGATTCAACCGGGAAATACGTGTTTAAAGGCGTTGATATGTCGGCTGGAGACGTCGTCACGGTTTACCTGGACGGAACGGTTCAAAAAGCCGTCACCGTGATGGTGGCCTCGGGCGGCGCTGAAACAACCGGCATCGATTTATATCAAAGCCATCTCGTGGTTCGTTCCGAGGACTCTTCCGGAACCTCTGTCACCAACACCAAGCTTGCCACCGCGGCCAACAATGGCGACGCTGACATCTCCGCCCTTTACACGGTGGACGGCGGAACCGTTAACGTCAAGGCGGGGAAATCTCTTTATGTTTGGAAAGGCGATGTGTTGAGCTTGACGGGAGAGTTGTCCGTGGGCGGAGATTTGATTGTAAATGGGAACCTTAAATCGAACGGGAATAAAATCACGCTCGCCAGCGGTTTTGTTCAAAACGGGGGAACAGTTTCCCTGGGGACCTCCACGGTAAATCTGCAGGGGAGCATCAGCCTGACAGGCGGCGTGAGCTTCGATGCCGGGATGTCCACCTTCCAGTTCACCGGAAATCAGGTACAAGTTTCCACCATGGCCGGACAATTTCTTGGAAATATTTCGATCAGTAAAAGCGGCGGGCGCTTAAGCCTGAACGATCCCATGACGGTGCTGGGCAATTTGTCCAGCACATCCGGCGCTTTTGATCTAACTGCCTCCACGTTATCTCTGGCGGGGAGTTGGACGGTGCCGGGCGGAACTCTCACATTAAACAATTCGTATATAACCTTTGGGTCCACGTCCACGGCGCAAATGATCGATATTGGTCCGCAAACGTTCAATCAGATTGTTTCTTCCAATACCGCCGCCGGCGGGCTGACCTTCACCAGTTCCTTTACCGCCTCGAGCCTCATGGTCAACACGGCGAACATAAACGCCGGGACGACAATTTATTTCGCCGGCAATTCCACGTTCACGATCGGGAGTTTCAGCGTCAATGGAACGGGGTCCTACCCGGTGGTGTTGCGGTCAACGTCCTCTTCGGCGCAGTGGTATTTGAACAACACCAGCACGCATGCGGTGAGCTTTGTGGATGTCAGCTCCTCCAACGCCAATCCCGGCATGACCATCACGGCCTGGGCCAGTTTGAACTCCGGCAATAATAACAACTGGACGTTCGCCATTGATGATTCGAAGCGGTATTGGGTCTCATCCGCGGGCGGGAATTGGAGCGATTCGGCCAATTGGTCGAGAATGAGCGGCGGCACCGGAGGGGACCTTGTGCCATTGTCCACTCAGACCGCCGTGTTTGACGGGGCCAAAGGGGCCAACGGGACGTGCACGGTGAATTCAAACGTGACCCTCTCTTCCCTCACCGTGAGCGGTTTCTCGGGCGCATTCAACACGCAGGGATATTCCATTACGATCTCAAGTTATTATTACCAGAATACCGGGACCGTCTCTTTCTCCACGTCGCAAGTATATATGGAAGGAGATATGTGGCTCCTGCCGGGCGCGACGTTCCTGCCCATGGAATCGACCTTCACCTTCCAAGGGGCGAGAAATCAACTTCTCACGGCCGGTTCGACCTCCTTTTATAACGTGGTTTTGAATAAGACCGGCGGCCGTCTCACCCTCGGCAATAGTTTTGACGTGAACGGAGACTTTACTCTATCCGCCGGAACGGTGGACGTGAGCGCGTCGAACTTCCCCATTTATCTTAATGGAAACTGGATTCAGAGCAATGGGACCCTCCTAGCGCAAGGCGGAACGGTCATTCTGGATAGCACGTCGACGCAAAAACTTTTGGGGTCGACCACGTTCTACAATTTGTCCGCGTTAACCGCGGGAGCGACGATTCAATTTGAGTACGCGGGAACGCAGACGGTAACGAACCGCCTGACGATGCAGGGATCGCCGGCAAAGCGTCTTATCTTGCGATCGATAAACTCCGGGGCCCAATGGAAAGTGGCGTTGAGTCCGACGTCGGGGACGCAAAATCTTCTCTATCTCGACGTGAAGGATTCCGATGCCAGACAGGGACAACAGCTTGTTTGTTACGCCAACTCGCAAGGAGGCGTGGATTCCGGCAACAATTTGAATTGGCTCATGGCGCCGCTCCCGCAAGTCCCCTCGGAAACCGCCTGGGTCGCGGATGGAGATGTGAGGGCCATCGTTGTGAACGGGACAACCACCTTTATCGGAGGTAATTTTACCTATGTGGGACCGGCGACCGGCGTCGGGTATCCCATTAATATTAATACGGCGGCGTTAAACCCCGTCTTCCCAAAAGTGAATGGGACGATCTCTTCCGTGGCCGCGGATGGATCCGGCGGGTGGATCATCGGCGGGAGTTTCACGCAAGTGGCCGGAATCACCAGGAATTATCTGGCCCATATTCTCTCGGACGGCACCTTGGACCTCTCGTGGAATCCCAATCCGAACGGGAGCATCCCCGCGAATGGATTGGCGGTGGACAACGGGATTGTTTATGTCGGCGGAAATTTCTCTACGATTGGAGGTGTTTCCCGGAACTATCTTGCCGCTCTCGTGATCAATTCAACGGGGGCCGCGACGAGTTGGAATCCAAGCTCGAATAGCGGCCTCTACTCTTTGACGATCGACAATGGAATTGTCTATGTCGGCGGTTATTTCACGACCATCGGAGGCGTTTCGCGGAACTATGCGGCCGCTCTTGTGGCCAATTCAACCGGGGCCGCGACGAGTTGGAACCCATCTCCAAACGGACCTCCAATGTGCATGACCGTTTCATCGAATGTGGTGTATCTCGCCGGCGCTTTCGACACTGTTGGTGGTCAGTCACGGCGCATTTTGGCGGCGGTTGTCGCGAATTCAACCGGAGCTTTGACGAGTTGGAACCCGAACCCAAATAGTTATGTCAACGCGATGGCGATGGATAATGGAATTCTCTACGTCGGCGGTCAATTCTCTTCGATTGGCGGTGTGGCGAGAACTAATCTTGCCGCTCTTATCGCGAATTCCACGGGCGCCGCCACATCTTGGTATCCCAATACAAACAGCAGTGTTAATTCGCTGCAAATTCGCAATGGGGTGGTGTATGCCGGGGGATATTTCANNGATTTCTCTCACTCCGCCGGGACGCTCAACTCGGATACGTCCACCGTTGTGTTAAACGGCGCGCTTTCGCAGAAACTTCTTGGATCTACGACCTTCTACAATTTGTCTGCGATGACTGCCGGCGCAACCATCCAATTTAACACGACCGGCACTCAAACTATTTCTCACGCGCTCACCTTGACCGGCGCTTCCGGTTCCCGCATCAGCATTCGTTCAACCAATAATGGTGTGCAAGGCAACATCGCTCTCAGCACCTCGGCACCCACGCAAAACATATCCAATGTCGATGTCAAAGACTCCAACGCGTCGCAAGGTCAAACACTTTACTGCTTCACCAATGTGAACGGCGGCGTGGACTCCGGTAATAACACCACTTGGCAAATTGCGCCGTTGTCATATGCGCCGTCGGAGACCGCATGGGGGGTGAATGGGGGGGTGACTGCACTGGCCCTTGATGGAACAACCGTCTACCTAGGAGGGAATTTCACCACTATGGGTCAAAATGCAGGAGGAGGGGTGCCCATCGATCAGGTGACGGGAAATCCGGCCTCGGTTTATGCCAAGGTAGCGGGTAAAGTGTATGCGACGGTTTCTGACGGGCAGGGAGGATGGTATATAGGCGGTTCGTTTACGCATGTAGGGGGAGTGGCGCGGAATAATGTCGCCCACCTATTGGCGGACGGGTCGTTGGACATCACCTGGAACCCGGGGGCGAGTAGTGTGGTTAGATCCTTGGCGGTGGACAATGGGGTGGTGTTTGTAGGAGGAGATTTCACGACGTTGGGCGGCGTGTCGCGGAGCTATATCGGAGCGCTTCTAGCCAACTCCACAGGGGCGGCGACAGCGTGGAATCCGGGGGCCAACACCTCGGTCAATTCCCTGGCGGTGTCCTCTGACGGGATTGTGTACGCCGGGGGAAATTTCACGACGTTGGGTGGTGTCAGCCGGAGCCGCATTGGAGCGCTGGTGGCAAACTCGACGGGAGCGGCGACCTTGTGGAATCCGGGGGCCAACAACATGGTCAATGCCCTGGCAGTAGACAACGGGACGGTGTATGCCGGGGGATTGTTTAACTCCATTGGGGGTGTGACGCGGAACTCGATTGGAGCAATTGTGGCCAACTCCACGGGAGCGGTGACGTCGTGGAATCCAGGGGCGAATAGTACAGTCTATTCTTTGGCGATGGACAATGGGGTGGTGTTTGTAGGAGGAGATTTCTCAACGTTGGGCGGCGTGTCGCGGAGCCGCATTGGGGCGCTTCTAGCTAGCTCCACGGGGGCGGCCACATCGTGGAACCCGGGGGCGGGCAGCACAGTCAAGTCTTTGGCGGTGGACAACGGCACGGTGTACGCCGGGGGACAGTTCACGACATTGGGTGGGGTGTCGCGGAGCTATATCGGGGCGCTTCTGGCTGCATCCACGGGAGCAGCCACAGCTTGGAATCCGGGGGTGGATAACTACGTTTATTCTCTGGCGGTGGATAATGGGATGGTGTATGCGGGGGGCCAATTCACGACGTTGAATGGGGTGTTGCGGAGCCGCATTGGGGCGCTTTTGGCCGACTCGACGGGAGCGGTGACGAGTTGGAACCCGGGGGCGGGTAATACAGTCAATTCTCTGGCAGTGAATAATGGCGTGGTGTATGTGGGGGGACAGTTCACGACTCTGGGAGGTGTGTCGCGGAGCTATATCGGGGCGCTTCTGGCTGCATCCACGGGAGCGGCCACAGCTTGGAATCCAGGGGCGGACACCTCAGTCAGTTCGTTGGCAGTGGACAGTGGGACGGTGTATGCCGGGGGATATTTCACGACGGTGGGGGGAAGTTCAAGGAATCTGGTTGCCGCCATCGTGGCCAATTCAACGGGCGCTGTGACATCGTGGGACGCGCACCTGGCGGCAATGGGAAGTGTTTCCGCGCTCGCCATATCGGGTGACACGTTGTACGCAGGAGGATCGTGCCCATCGGCCGGGGGGGTTCAACGGAAATACATTGCCGCGTTGGACTCCAAAGGAATTCCCACCTCATGGGACGCCGGAGCGGATAGTTCCGTTTATGCTCTTGCCCTGGATAACGGGCTTCTTTATGCGGGCGGAAATTTCACGAAAATGAACGGTCTCTCGCGCGCGGGCTTGGCGTCCCTCGTGGCGGATTCAACCGGAGCGGTGACGAGTTGGAATCCCAATGTGACCGGCGGCGCGGTTCTCTCGATGGCCATTGCCGGCGGGACGGTGTATGCTGGGGGACAGTTCACGACGGTGGGAGGAAGTTCACGAAGCAGAATCGCCGCCATCGTGGCCAATTCAACGGGGGCCTTAACGTCCTGGACTCCCAATCCCTCGGCGACCACGGTGGCTGCGTTGGCTGTGAGCAGCGGAGTCGTGTACGCCGGAGGGACGTTTACATCGATGGGCGGTCTCTCACGAAACAATCTGGCGGCTCTTGTGGCGGATTCAACGGGAGCGGCCACCGGTTGGGATCCCAACCCCAATGGAACCGTTATCACTTCCCTCGCGGTGGACAGCGCGACGGTGATTGTCGGAGGGAATTTCACCAGCATCGGCGGCCAGGGCCGATATGGGCTGGCGGCCCTGGATCCGAATGGACTCGCCACGACGTGGACTCCGAACACCAACTCGGGGGGCGCCGCTTATGCCCTCGCGCTGAACGGCGGGACCGTTTTCGCCGGAGGAACTTTCTCGACTCTTAACGGTCTCTCACGTCCTTATATTGGAGCTGTCGTTCAGAATTCCACCGGGGCCGTTCACGGATGGAATCCCGTCGCGGATGGCGTCGTCTATTCCCTTGCCACGAATGGAAACAAAGTATTCGCGGGAGGAAACTTTACGAATATCGGCGGGAAACCCCAGCCCCGGTTCGCTATTTTGTCCGTTCCTGAGATAACCGGAACTGTTTATGCGGGTCGCGGCACAACGCCGCTCGGGTCCGGGAAAACGGTGGCGATTTCAATTAATGGGTCAGCTGCGCCCACCACGGCCGTCACAGACGGAAGCGGGCAGTTCAGTTTCTCAAACGTGAACGTATTGTCGGGAGACATCGTCACGCTCTACCTGGATAACCAGACCGAAAAAGCCGTGACCATGATGATCGCCTCGGGAGACTCCAATGCCTCCGGAATTGATTTGTATCAGGATCATCTCATTGTCCGCTCTGACAATGTCGGCGGAACCGCTATCACAAATACTCGGGTCTCAACAGCCGCCTTGAACGGCGATTCGGATATCTCATCGATTTACACCGTTGATGGCGGAACTCTCAACGTTAAAGCCGGAAAATCTCTCTATGTCTGGCCGGGGAAAATGCTGACTCCCGTTGGGCAGGTCAACGTGGGAGGGGATCTGGTTGTGGCCGGCAACTTCAACACGGGGAGCTATGCCCTTTCCGTTTCGAGTGATTTTATTCAAACGGGCGGAACAGTTGTTCTCGGGACGTCTGTCGTGACGCTTCAGGGGAATGTTAATTTGACGGGCGGGGTTCTTTTCGACACGGGAAGTTCCACCGTTCAATTCACGGGAAATCAAGTCCAGGTATCCACCATGGCCGGTAAGAGTTTCCTAAACGTTTTGGTTAACAAGAGCGGCGGGAGTTTGATTCAGCGGGACGCCTTTTCGCTGACCGGTCTTTTCACGCAACAGGCGGGAGACGTGAACACCGCCGGAACGCCTCTCTTCGTCGGCGGGAATTGGACGAAGACCGGCGGCAATTTAACGCTGATCGGCTCGACCGTGACCTTTTTCTCCACATCCGCGGCTCAAACCATTGATATCGGGCCTCAAACATTCACGCAGATGGTCTCTTCCAACACAGGAGCCGGCGGGCTCTTCTTTACCAGTTCCTTCACGGCGTCTGGTTTTTCCGTGAATACGGCGGCGCTCTCCGCCGCGACCACCATTTATTTCGCCGGGAACTCGACCTTCACCATCGGTAACGTGGCGTTGTCCGGAACACCGCTTTATCCGGTTGTCTTGCGGTCCACCGCGTCCGTGGCGCAGTGGTATTTAAACAACACCAGCACGTCGTCCGTCAGTTTTGTGGACGTGAGTTCCTCAAACGCCAACCCCGGACTTCAGATCACAGCCATGAACAGCGCGAATTCCGGAAACAACAACAACTGGATTTTCTCCGTCGATGACACGAAGCGGTACTGGGTGGCGCCGAGCGCGGGAAACTGGAGCAGTCCGGCCAATTGGGCGGTGATGAGCGGAGGTGCCGGCGGGTTTTCCGTCCCGGCCTCTTCTCAAGCGGCCCTTTTTGATGGAATCAAAGGAAACAACGGCAATTGTACCGTCAACGTGCCGGTCTCGGTAACGTCCATGACTCTGACGGGGTACACAGGGACCTTCAACACAAAGAGCTTCTCCGTTACGATCTCGAGTTCTTTCAGTCAGGCGACGGGCAATATCATTTTGGGAACCTCCGCCGTGACGATTCAAGGAGACCTCCTCCGAACGGGCGGCGCTTTTGACGCCGGATATTCGACGATTACCTTGTCGGGGACAGTTGACCAGACGCTTGGAGCTGGTTCCACATCGTTTTTCCACCTCGTGATCAACAAACCGAGCGGGACCTTGGTACTGAGCAACAGTTTGGATGTGAACGGAGATTTGACTCTCCAGAGCGGGATAGTGGACGTGAGCGTTTCAAGCCTCTCACTTAATTTAGCTGGGAGTTGGTTGTTGGGAGGAGGAACCTTTGTCGCGAGGGGGGGGACCGTCGTTCTTGATAGCACCGGCACTCAGAAGCTTCTGGGTTCCACGACCTTCTACAATTTAACGGCGTTGACACCGGGGGCCACACTCCAGTTCGATACGACTGGGACGCAAACCATTTCGAACGTTCTCACGCTCCAGGGGTCCTCGTCAAAGTCGTTGTTCGTTCGCTCGACTTCGTCGGGACAACAGGGGAAGATCTCGCTCAGCGCCGCGAGCGGCGGACAGAGCTTGTCCAATTTGAACGTGAAAGATTCGGATGCGAGCCAAGGCCAGCAGTTGGTTTGTTACACCACCAGCGGCGGGGGAGATTCCGGCAACAACACGAATTGGTTGATCATTCCGTTCGCTCAAATTCCGTCGGAGCGCGCGTGGGTGACGAACGGGGCTGTGAACGCCATCGTTGTGGCTGGAACGACAACCTACATCGGCGGACAATTCACGGCTGTGGGCCCGGCGACCGGAGCAGGAGCTTCTCTGAACGCCACGACAGGCCTGGCCAATCCCGCCTTCCCTCCTGTAGCCGGTTCGATCAAGGCGGTGGCGCCCGACGGAAGCGGCGGCTGGGTGATCGGCGGGTCGTTTACGCGAGTCGGGAGAATCGGCCGGTCTTATCTGGCTCATATTCGGTCGGACGGATCGGTGGACACAACGTGGGTCCCCTTTTTAAATGGGGAAGTTGACGCGCTGGCCGTGTCGACTGCCGGAATTGTTTACGTGGGCGGTCAATTCGGCAACGCCGGAGGATTGACGAGAAACTATTTGGCGGCTTTGGTCCTTAACTCAACCGGCGCCGCCACCAATTGGAATCCAAGTCCAAATGGTTATGTGAACGCGATGGTTCTGAGCGGGGGGATCCTTTATGTGGGCGGTCGATTCTCAGGCATCGCCGGATTAAGCCAGAACTATTTAGCGGCCGTCGTGGCCAATTCAACGGGAGCCGTGACGGCGTGGAACCCGAATCCAAATTATTATGTCAATGCGCTGGCCTTGGACAATGGGACGCTTTATGTCGGCGGGCAATTTTCGATGATCGGAGGCGTTTCGCGAATGCATATCGGTTCCGTTCTTGTGAATTCAACCGGAGTGGCGACGAGTTGGAGCCCGTGGGCCAACAATAACAATGTCTATTCTCTTGCCGTTGATGGTGGAACAGTTTATGCCGGGGGAGATTTCCAATCGATTGGCGGTAAAGTGAGATATTACATGGCGGCCCTGGATTCGAATGGGGTTGCGACAACGTGGAATCCCGGCGCGAACGGCCCGGTCACCTCTTTGGCTGCCGGCAATGGAGTCGTGTACGTCGGCGGAAATTTCTCTACGATTGGAGGTGTTCCCCGGACCTATCTGGCCGCTCTCGTGATCAATTCAACGGGGGCCGCGACGAGTTGGAACCCGAACCCCAATAACGTTGTCAACGTGTTGAGCGTGTCGGGCGGATCCGTTTATGCCGGCGGTGATTTCACCGGGATTGGCGGTCAAACTCGACGTTATCTGGCGGCCCTGGACAAGGATGGCGTGTTAACGTCGTGGGCTCCTGATGCCAACAATTATGTGAACGCGCTTGCCGCCTCCGGCGGGACGGTGTATGCGGGGGGCGCTTTCACTTCGTTGGGAGGTCAGACGCGGAACTATATCGGGGCCCTCGATTCGAGCGGTGCCGCGACGAGTTGGAACCCGCTGGCGAACAGCACGGTGAGCGCCCTCGCCGTTAACAGCGGAACGCTGTATGCCGGCGGTCAATTCACCCTCATTGGCGGCTTGTCGCGGAATTATATCGCGGCTCTGGTCGAAAGTTCAACGGGGGCCGCGACGAGCTGGAATCCCAACGCGAACGGCGTCGTGAAGACCATAGCGATGGATGGCGGGACCGTCTATGCGGGCGGGAGTTTCGGCTCTATCGGCGGGCAGTCACGGAGCAACCTCGCCTCCTTGGACGCGAGCGGAGCGGCGACGGTGTGGAATCCCAGCGCGGACGGAACGGTGAATACTCTTTTTGTGAGTGGAAAGACGCTTTATGCCGGAGGCAATTTTACGTCGATGGGAGGAACGCCTCGGGGCTACGGCGCCGCTCTTATAACGGCTTCAACCGGGGCGTTGACTTCATGGAATCCTGTGGCCAACAGCAGTATCACGGCTTTCTCGGCCACCAGTGGAGCTCTTTTCGCGGGGGGCAGCTTCAGCAGCATCGGGGGGCAAACCCGTTCATGTTTAGCGGGGTTGGACGCCAATGGGGCGGCCACTCCATGGGATCCCAGCCCCAATTCAACTGTGAACGCGTTGGTTGCCTCAAGCGGTACGCTTTATGTGGGCGGGCAATTCACCTTTATCGGCGGCCGCGCCCAATCTTATTTCGCCATGTTGTCCGCTCCCGGTTTCTCCGGGACCGTTTATAGCGATGAAGGCGTAACTCCTCTTGGGGCGGGAAAGACGGTGTCCCTTTCCATTAATGGGGCGGCGGCTCAGAACACGTCGACAACCGATTCCGGCGGCCAATTTGTGTTCAGCAACGTTAATGTTTCAGCTTCCGACATTCTGACGTTTTATCTGGATGATCAGACGGAAAAAGCGGCGACGATGCTGATCGCGTCCGGAGAGAGTCAGGAAAATTCATCCCTTGATCTTTATCAGGATCATTTAATTATTCGCTCCGAGGATGCGTCCGCCACTTCCATCACGAACACGCGTCTGTCGACCGCCGCTTTAAACGGCGATTCGGATATCTCCGCCCTTTATTCGGTGACGAGCGGAACCATGACTATGGTGAGCGGAAAAACGCTGACCGTGTGGAAAGGAGCCGTTTACTATTCAAGCGGAGACATGAATATGGGCGCAGACATGGTTGTGAACGGAACGTTGAATTCCGGAGGCTCCAAGCTGATGATTTCAGGGAGCCTTCGCCAAACCGGAGGGACTGTCGCCCTTGGGACCTCCGTCGTGACGATCCAGGGGAACATGAATCTCACGGGCGGAATTGGGTTCGATGCCGCGATGTCCACAATCCAGTTTACGGGAGCGCAATCTCAGGTTCTCACGTCTGCCGGTAAAATGTTGAACAACCTTGTTGTCAACAAGAGCGGAAGCAACTTTAGTTTGGGAGACCCCCTGACGGTCGCCGGGAACTGGATCAGCCCGGCGGGGACCTTAAACCTGTCCGGTTCAACGGTCACCTTTAATTCCACTTCAACGGCGCAGACCATTGATCTGGGAGGGCAACCGTTTGGCCAGATCATTTCATCCAACACGTCATCCAGAGGACTCACATTCGCGAGTTCGTTCACGGCAACCGGATTGTCGCTGAACACGGGGGCGCTTCTCGCCGCTTCCACGATTTACTTTGCCGGAAACTCCACCTTTACGGTGACGAATTTCAATATGAATGGGACGGGTTCTTCCTTTGTTGTTTTACGGTCCACATCGCCTGTCGCGCAGTGGTTTTTAAACAACACCAGCACGTCGTNNTCAGTTTTGTGGACGTGAGTTCATCCAACGCCAATCCGGGGCTCACCATCAACGCCTTGAACAGTTTGAATTCCGGGAACAACAACAACTGGGTGTTCAACGTCGAAGACGCGAATCGTTATTGGGTGGCGTCGACCGCGGGGAATTGGAGCGATACGGCCAACTGGTCGGCCATGAGCGGCGGAAGCGGCGGCGCTTCCGTTCCCGTTTCCACTCAAGCGGCCGTGTTTGACGGGGTCAAAGGGAAGAACGGGACATGCGTCATCGACATGCCTATCGCTGTCTCTTCCATATCGATTAACGGATACGCGGGAACCATTAATTCCCAGAGCTATAACATCACTGTTTCCAGCGCCTTTAATCAAGTCAGCGGGAACGTCATCGTGGGAACCTCCGTCGTAACGATTCAAGGGAACTTCATTCGATCCGGGGGAGCGTTTGATGCCGGATTCTCAACGATCTCATTTCAGGGAACGGCAGACCAAATTCTAGCGGCCGGATCCACTTCATTCTTTCATATCGCGGTCAACAAGGCCGGCGGTTCACTCGTGCTGGGCGGCAATATCGATATTAATGGAAATATGACGTTGACCAACGGAACCGTCGACGCCAGCACCGCGGGATATTCACTTAATCTGGCCGGGGATTGGTTGCTGGGGTCCGGAATATTTGTTTCTCGTTCGGGGACCGTTATCCTGGATAGCACGGGGACTCAGAAACTCCTGGGTTCCACCACATTTTATAATTTAACCGCTCTCTCCGGCGGAACCACAATCCAATTTGAGTCCGCCGGAACACAAACAATCACAAACCTTCTTTCATTGAGGGGAACCACCGGGGCCAACCGCCTTTTCATCCGTTCGACGTCGGCCGGTCAGCAGGGCCGGATCGCGTTGAGCACCGCGACCGGCAGCCAGAGTTTCCAGAATTTGGACGTGAAAGATTCGGACGCCAGCTTGGGGCAGGCGCTTGAGTGTTACACGGTTTCTCAGGGCGGGGTTGATTCCGGGAATAATACGAACTGGTTGATCATTCCCTTTTCTTCCATTCCCTCCGAGCGGGCTTATGTGACGAACGGCCGGGTGAATGCGATTGTGGTTTCAGGAACGACGACCTACATCGGGGGGCAATTCACGTCTGTGGGTCCGGCGACCGGTGGAGGAGTTTCCCTGTCTATGACGACGGGGAATCCATCCTCTGTCGTCAGTCGTGTTAATGGAACTGTCTTGGCAACAGTTTCCGATGGGAACGGCGGCTGGTTTATCGGAGGGAATTTTACTCAGGTGGGCGCAAGCAATCGAACGGGTCTCGCTCACATTCTCTCGGATGGATCGTTGGATATGACGTGGAGTCCGAATCTAAGTGCCGGCGGTTACGTGAATGCGCTCGCCATGTCGAACGGGATCGTATACGCCGGAGGGGCATTCACCACGATCGGGGGAGTCGCGCGGACGTATCTGGCGGCGGTTGTGGCCAATTCGACGGGAGCGGCAACTTCGTGGAAGCCAAATCCAAATAGCGTTGTTTACTCGTTGGCTGTGGACGGCGGAACGGTGTATGTCGGAGGTCAATTCAACCAGATCGGCGGCGTCGCGCGGTCGTTTTTAGCGGCGGTTGTGGCCAATTCAACGGGAGCGGTTGTTTCATGGACTCCAAATCCGAGTTCTGTAGTGTTTTCTTTAGCGGTGAACAATGGGACCGTGTACGCTGGAGGGAATTTCACCACGATCGGAGGCGTTCCGCGGACGTATCTGGCGGCGGTT
>PLLH01000093.1 GCA_003140895.1 Elusimicrobiota bacterium | reverse complement strand
CCGCCCGCCTTCTCTCCCGATGGCCGTCAGGTTTTGATTCGCGTCCACCTAGACGGCGAGTACCAAATTCTCGTTTTGGAAAATCCCGACGGGTCTGAGGCTGAACAAACCCCGGAGCCCAGCGTTTCAGCTCATATTTCCCAGTTCAACTTCCCTCTACTGCTCCAACAGTTCGGAGAAATTCTCCGTCAGGTGTTGAGCCAGGTTCAATCGCCTGTTATCGCCGGGAAAAAGGCGCTTTCCGCGCTGGCGAAACGTAAGCCTTTCGATTGGACTCATTTCGTCGTAAAAACCGCGGATGACATTAAAGGTCTCCCACGGGACGGGGATGAAATCCCCGGCATGGACGGAAAAAAGTGGACTGTTCTAGGCACGCGCACCTTCTCTCCCGATGGTCGGCAGGCTTTAGTTCGAGTTGAGCTAGATGGAATTCGCCAGATTCTTGCCCTCGATCGAGCGGAGGATGGAACTCTTTCCAATGCCAGGTCCATTGCCAAGAATGACGATCGCATTCCTGGCATGGACGGAAAAGTGTGGGATATTTACGGTACGCCTACCTTCTCACCCGATGGCCATCAGGTTTTGGTTCAGGTCCTGCTTGAGGGCAAAGCCCACATTCTCTCCCTTGATCGAGCTGAGGATGGAACTCTTTCCAATGCTAAAGTCTTTATCAATGGTGACGAATTCATTCCCGGTATGGACAAAAAAAAGTGGGTCATTCGCAGTGCGCTTACCTTCTCCCCCGATGGCCGTCAGGTTTTGGTTCGAGTTGAGCTAGATGGAATTAACCAAATTCTCTGCCTCGACCGGGCAGCGGATGGAACTCTTTCCAATGCCAGGTCTATCGCCACGAATGGCGATTCCATCCCCGGGATGGACGGAAAAGTGTGGACTATGCGCGGCGCGCCTACCCTCTCACCCGATGGCGATCAGGTGTTGGTGCGTGTCGAACTGGACGGCAATGACCAAATCCTCCGTCTCGACTGGGCCGACGATGGAACTCTTTCCAATGCCAAATCCATACTCAAGGATGGTGAAGAAATCCCGGACATGGATGGAAAATGGAATATTTTAGGCACGCCCGTCTTCTCTCCCGATGGCCGTCAGGTTTTGGTATTCGTCAAGCTGGACGACATGCCCCAAATTCTCGTCCTGGAAAATCCAGAAACGTTAAATAAAGAACCAGAAAAAGAAAGCGGGACGCAATCCGCTCAGACAGCATGGAATTCTTTTCTTGTGCTCTCCCCCTCAAATATCATGATGGGACTCGTTCAGTTGGCTTTATCCGTTTTATCTGAGGCGAAAAGAGATTCTGTTGTACGAAAGTATTTACTCGTTTTCCTGGACGAATTAAAGCGCCAAAAATCTGAGCCGCATGAACCCAAAAAAGAAGAGGCTTCAGTCCAAGAAGAAACCCCGCGGCCCGCATTGGAAGAGTCCATGGACGTGCCCGGCTTTCTTTTTGAGGTCTACAAGTCGCTCCAGCAGTTTCTGGCGTCTTCCTTATCCGCGTTGTGGAACGAGCCCCTCCCGGCACAGGAAGCCAACTCCAATGCCGGTTCCCTGGGATTTGATTTTGAGAAATTTGCCGAGATCCAGGCGAAAACTTTCCCAGAAATCCATCGGATCTTAAATGATCTGAATATTGTCGCAAAGCCTGTTTTTGCCTTGGATTCCACGAAGACGAAGCTGGCTGTCGGTTTTACCAGAAAAGAATTTACTCCTGTGACCGGAAATGAGTTCGAACTCCTCAATGTCATTGTCTTTGACTTGACGAATAAAACAATCTGTTTTCAACGAAAGGTAGACGCTAAAATTTATCGTTTGGCGGCATCCTTCGCTTTTAGCCCGGATGGGACTCGTTTGGCTGTGGCTCGAGTTAACGATGCTTCAATTAACATTTTTAATCTGAAGCATAAAACCGCGGACCCTGAAATCATTTATCTGGGTGCGAGCCCCAATAGCATTCTCTGGAACCAGGCCGGCCTTATGGCGGCTGTGTATGACAATCGAGTCTGGTTGTTCAGGCCGGAATCGCCGAATGTGAAGGTTCCCGTTACCCCGGATACAAGGAATACGATAACGGTAGTTCAATTGAATGCAGACGATTTCGTGGCTATTGGAGACTCGCAAGGGAATGTGAAGATCTTCAATTCGAAAGGCACCCTTCTGGAAAAACAGAGGATTCTATCCGATTCCGTTTTGAAATTAAGTTTCAATCCTAAATCCGGTCGTTTGTCGGTCGCCGGGAATAAACATCTGGTCATCAGTTGGGATTTCACCAAAAACAGATTCTCCGATGAGCCTATCGACATGGCCGGTTCCGTAGAATGGAGCTTTCCGTTAGGAGCCCTATCCGATATGGGTTATTTGGCCGGAGGCCGAATTCTGGTGACAAAAATTGTCGATCAATCCTTGAGTGAGGGTTTGATTCAATTTTGGGATACGGAAACAGGCGAAGAACTTGGTTCTCTTAAGGCTGAGCCCAAATCGAGCCTTTTAATCGGCGGCAAGACTGACCGGTTAACCGACGTTTTGAACGACGGGACAATTCATGAATGGACACTGCCGGTCAAAGCCCCGGCCCCCCAGCCCATTATTGATGCGGAGCACTTTGAAGTGTTAAACAAAGAGACTCATCAATTCGACGGTCCGATAACGGCAATGGATCAGCGCAAAGACGGCGTCATGGCGATTGGAAACTCAACGTACATTCGACTTTATGACCCGAAAACAAAGGAAGAACTGGATTCCATTGATCATGACGAACTGTCGGTGACGTTAAGGATCCACCAATTCGGGAAAATAAACGCCCTCAAATTTTCTCCCAACGGGAGGCAATTGGCAGCCCTCATCGAAGATACCGATGGAAAAACTTTTGTCTACGTGGTTTACGTGTCAAAAAACAAGCTTGAGATTCAGTTTAGACCTATCGCGACTGCGTTTGCCATCAGTCCTGATGGCAAACGCTTGGCCTTTGCCTATCAAAAAGAGATATTTTTCCTTTCGTTGGAAGACTTCTCGGCCATTGATGACCAGCCAGGGCATCCCAAAACGCATGATGACGAAGTCACCGCTCTCGAATTCGCCCCGAACGGAGATCTGATCTCCGCCGATAAAAAAGGAGTCATCAAATATTGGGATCCCGCCGGTGGATCCAGAGACAGGACGATTTATTCCTCTGCCGTCGCGTCTCTCTCTCACAATTCAAAAAGGAATTACATGGTTGTATCGTATGAGGATGGTGGCGATGTAAAATTGCGCACTCCCTCCATGGAGGCAATTTCTTCCGGAAGTCCTGTTCTTGATTCACATAAAAAACATCAAAAGGAAATTTATAGCCCGGATGGATATTCAGAATTAGGCATTTATATTGGTGGCTCACGGGTTAATGTAAATGCGGGTGGGTACACCGAGATTGTGTCGGAGGGAGAACACACGGGAGAGATAATCAGTGCGATTTTTGGCCCCAATAGCACCAGCGTCATTACCGGCGGAGCGGATGGAAAGGTGATCATCCATCACTTGAAAACAAAAATGCCGGCAACGCCCAGCACCCTGGCTTGGCTGTGGGAAGACGTTTTGGGGTCTCACAACCGGGCGTTTAACATCCAAATCCTGGGACCTCTTGAAACGTATGGGTTGGCTCTTTTCGTTGGATTTTTGGTTCCCTTGTTCGCTGGGCATTCTCACTCGTGGATCGTCGTTCTTTATGCTCTTCTTTTCACGGCGCCCCTGGGGATTTTGTGGGGTCAGAGCCATGTTTGGGGAACTTATCAACAGGGCTTGGAGCGCGTCAGCGGTCCGGCGGCGCAAAGATCCGCCGCCATTAAAAGTCTTGTCGCCGTGATTTGGATGACCCTTTTTGCCCTTATATTGACGGAGTTCCCCGGAACGGGGTTTCCCGGAACGATGTTCCCCTATATCCGTGCCGCCGCGGTTCTGGGAACGATCCCAACCGCCTTCCATGCCATTTCGAACCGCCGATGGTTGTCACGAAATGCCAACCATCAACGTCTCTATGATCTTATGCCGCAAGTGGAGCCCGTGGGGCTCGCGGACGTGGGAGAGAAAATCATTGCTTCTTCTCATCATCAGGCGGGTCTCAGCGTTCTTGAAGTGAGAACCGACGAAGAAGTGCCTCAGGCGGAGCTCTTGATCAAATCGCTTTCGCGCGGGACGAGGGAAACGGTTGTGGCGGTCACGGATTCCCCCTCCGTCGAGGCTCTCTTGAACCGGTTTGCTCAGTCGTCCGGCCTTCCTCTCCGGGTTCAGAAAACGGACGGATCGTTTGATGTGGCCCAGGTGATTCAAACGGTGATACGTCCATCGACTGAGAAACAGCTATCGCGGGATCTGATTCAAAAGAAACTTCACATCCGGCTCTTCGCCGCCACAGACGACTGGGTGAGTTCTCATGAGATTGTGGTTGATCGCGAGACCGTCTCGGTGGACGCGCTTGGAATTCATGTCTATGCGGTCAACTTTTTGATGGGACTCCTTCGCGACATGGGACTCATCACGAATTTCGGCGCTCGTCTCGAACGGGCTCTTCACCTTTCTCAGCTATTAAAGCAATCCGCTTAATTCCGACGTTGCTTAATCGGATGTCCATCCCTCTTTTTTTAAAAGCGCCGCCTTTTTTTTGATCCCACCCCGCCCTGAATATCCTCCCAGACTTTTGTCCGACGCGATGACCCGGTGGCAGGGAACCGTGGGAGCAAACGGATTTTTCCCCAACGCGTTCCCGACGGCGCGGGCGGCGTTTGGGCGGCCGATGCGGCGGGCGATCCACGCGTAGGTCCGAACCTGACCTTTCGGAATTCCGGCGCACGCTTTCCATACGGCTTGTTGAAATGGCGTATAGTGTGAGAATTGTTTTTGGATGGATGCGGGTAGTTTCATGGGGTGTCTCCTTTTCTTTCTTGCCCATCAAACGTTCGTTTCCCTCGTCGAAGCCGGTGGAACGTGACGGCGAACCGGTGAGCCTCGTCTCTGACGTGGCGCAGAAGGAGAAGCGCGGGCGAGTCGTTGGGGAGTCGGAGAGAATCAAAGCGCCCCGGCAAAAAGATCTCTTCCTCTTCTTTGGCCAGCGCCGCCATCGGGATTTTTTTAATTCCTTTGTCAGCTAACGCCTTAAGAGCGGCCGACAGTTGGCCTTTCCCCCCGTCCACCAAAATAAGGTCCGGGAAGGGTTTCCCTTCGTTCGAGAGGCGTTCGTAACGTCGGCCGACCACTTCCGCCATTGATTTAAAATCGTCAATTCCGTCGACGGTTTTGATGATGAACTTTCGGTATCCGTCTTTGTAGGGTTTTCCCCGGACAAAGCTCACCAGGGAGGCCACCTTTTCAACGCCTTGGACATGGGAGATGTCGAAACATTCAATGCGCTCCGGCGGTTTGGGCAGATCCAGCGCCTTCATGAGATCTTGCACGGCGCGGCTGGCTCGAATGCGGCCTTGAAGCTCGGATTCGGCCATTTGACGGAAGGTCACCGGTTCTTGCATGTGGCGGATCGTTTGAATATGGTCCCGAAGTTCCGCCGCTTTCTCGAAATTCTCCTTTTTGGCCGATTGTTTCATTTCTTTTTCCCACTCGAGTACCAGCTTGTCGCTGCGCCCTTCGAAAAACCATTGGGCCCGATCGGCGATTTTCCTGTAGCGCTTGGCGGATATTTTTCCCACGCACGGCGCTGGACATTCTCCCGTGTGAAGATAAAGGCAGGAGCGGACTTTTTTAAACGGGGGCAGGTGCTTTTCATCAAATTCAAAGCGACAGGGGCGCAGAGGAAACAACTTTTTCCGCCAGGCCCAATGGAGCAATTTCTTCACGCTGTGCACGTTGGGATACGGGCCGAAATACAGGGAGCCGTTCCGCCTTTTCGTTCGAGTGAGATAGAGGCGAGGAAAATCTTCGTTCAGGGTGAGCGTCACGTAGGGATAGGATTTGTCGTCTTTCCACATGCTGTTAAAGGCGGGTTGATACCGGTGGATGAGCTTGCGCTCCAGAACCAGCGCTTCCCGTTCGCTGGCGGTAGCGACGTAATCCACATGCCGGATGAGAGGCGCCAACGCCTGGACTTTTCTCCCCTCTGGAGCGCCGTTGGCTTTGGACGGAGTGAAATAGGACGCCACTCTCTTTTTGAGATCTTTCGCTTTACCGACGTAGATGATCGCGCCGGCATGATCCCGCATGAGATAGACGCCGGGCAGGTGCGGCAAATGAGGCATGAGGGAAAAAGAGTCCGTCATAAAACTGTTGGTCAACGAACGGGCAAGCGGCGCCTCGTTAACGAATCGACAAAGAACTGGTATTCCTTGATCCGAAAGAGTTTTGAACAGGTGAAATACGTGAGAAGCCCGGCGGCGATGGAGGCCGTGACCCGGATGGCCAGCGGGGCCTGTCTTAACAGATGTGTTGAAACGATCCAACACACGATTCCCATGAAAAGACCCACGAGCGAACCGGATATAAAGCTTTTAACAAGTTCTTTGCCGCCAAGGTTCCCCATGTCTCGTCGAAGAAGAAGAAAGAGCGCTCCGGCTTGAAACCAAGCGGCGATGGCCGTCGCCAACGCCAGGCCGGCGACTCCCCATTGCCGCATCAGAACGACGTTCCCGACGGCGTTGATGGTCACCGCGAGGAAGGAAATTTTTACCGGGGTTCTCGTGTTTTTTCGCGCGTAGAATCCGGTGGCCAAAATTTTGACCGCCGAATAAGCCGGGAGCCCCAAGGCGTACGGGACCAAGGCGGCGTAGGTCATTCTGGAATTGTCGATGGTGAATTTCCCATGCTGAAAGAGGGCTTGGACAATCGGAAACCCAAGGACAGCCAACCCGACAAACGAGGGAATCAACACGTAATTGGCGATCCGAAGAGAAAAATTGAGGAGGTTCTTGAATTCGTCATGCTGATCGTTGCTCGCGGCTTTGGACAACGCCGGGAGCGACACGCTGGCCACCGCCACTCCGAAGAGCGCCAGCGGCAACTGCATGATGCGGTTTGAGTTATAAAGGGCGGTGATGGAGCCGTTGATGAGAAAACTGGCGGAGAATTGATCCACAAAGGAATTGATTTGGTCGGCGCCCAGCCCGAAAATGGTCGGGATCATCAGAAGAAAAACCGTTTTCACCTTGGGATGCGAAAAGGGTTTGATGAGCCGCAAATGAAACCCTTCCCGGGTGAGAGACGGGATTTGCCAGAGCAAATGAATGGCTCCTCCCACGACCGCGCTCACCGCCAGCCAATGGATCGGCGAAGCAACGTGAGCGGCGAAGAGAACGATAAAGCCGATTTCCCCAATCGAAAGGCCCGAAGGGGATACCGCCGGGATGAAAAACCGTCCGGAGGAATTGAGGATGGAGGTGACGAGGGCCGCGAGGGAGATCACCAGAAGGAACGGGCAGATGAGACGAATGAGATCGACGGTCAGGCTGAATTTTTCCGGATCCTGAACAAACCCCCACGCCACAATTCGCGTGAGCTGCGGAGCGAAAAGAATGCCGAGTCCAACAATGATGGTTAAAACCGCCAGGAGACCCGAGAAAAGAGAGTTGATGAAGCGTTGGGCTTCGGCCTTGCCTTCTTTCGCCACCACGTCTGTGAAGACAGGGACAAACGCCGCCGTCATCGACCCTTCTCCGAAAAAGCGCCTCACCAGGTTCGGCACTTTGAAGGCGGCATAAAACGCGTCCGTTTGAAGGCCGCCCCCGAAAAAGGCGGCCACCAGCGCGTCACGAACATACCCCAAAAAGCGGGAGATCAGCGTGGCGGAGGTAAAGGCTCCGAGCTTCCGGCTAAAGGAATGTTGTTCAGAAACACCGTCGATATTTGATTGATTATCAGTCATTTTAATTATATTGACAGAAAGGAGCGTCGATTGCTAGGATGAGCCCTCTTAAAATTTCAAAGGAGTTTCCAACATATGGCCAAAACAGGCAAAACACTTCGGCATGCATCCGCCCTCAAAGCGAACCGTCAAGCCAAAGCGAGACAAATTCAAAATTATAAGGTTCGCAGCCAAGTCCGAACATTAACCAATCAATTCACGAAACTGATTTCTGAAAAGAAAGCCGATGCCGCCAAAGCCCACTTTATCGTTGTTCAATCCGCCTGGCAGAGAGCCGCCAAAAAAGGCATCTTCAGCAAAAATTCGGCGTCTCGAAAAATCTCCATCTTCGCGTCTCAACTGGCCTCCCTTAAGAAATAACGCTTCCTTCCTTCTTCTTCAAGAGATCCATCGTCAAGAGCGACAGCGCCACTTTATTGGCGAGGGCGCCCGTCTTTATTTCCTCGTCGGTCTTCACGATTTTTCCTAAGGAAATTTTGAGTTCCTCCGAGGAATAATTTTTGAGTCCCGCCGAGAAAAGCCCCTGCTGTGTTTTCCCTCTCATCCCCAGCGCTTCGAATATCGATGGAAGATCCCATTTCTTTTCCGTTTGATAATACCGTCCTAAGAGGAGGGTCCGGAAAACACGTTGATACGCCGGGAAGAGCGCTTCTGTTCGAACTCCCATCTCCAATAAAAGTTGCCCTTGTCTCAGCGCTCCGGTGAGATCTCGGTTCCAGAGAGCGGTTTCGAGATCCTTAAAATCCGCCGCCGTGTCCGGAAGCCCGTGGGCCCGAACATCGGCCATGGAGAGGGAGGTCTTTTTCCCCACGTAAAGAAGCAGTTTGTCGATTTCATTTGACAGTTCCTCAAGATCCTTGCAGGAATCACACAAGAGTTTTGCCGCCGGCCACTCCAGGGTTTTTCCCCGTTGGCGCGTTTCCGTTATGGCCCATTCCGGGAGCTGGTTTTCGAAAGGAGTCCAAAACGTGACGAGGTGTCCGTGGCTCGCCACATGGGCCGGGATTTCGTCCCGGAGTCCCGCGCGTGAGTCGTAAAGGAGAACGAGACATGTCGAGGTCGGAATATTTTCCAGGTTTTCCGCCACCAATTTCCGGTCGGCCGTGTTCCATTCATCGGCGGAGTCAACGATGACAACCCGCCGGTCCCCCAGAAACGGCATGCTTTGGATGGTGGAGACCACCTCGGAGGCGGGAGAGGAATTTCCGTTGTATTGGTTGAGATTAAAGTCTTTTGTTTCCGGCGTCAGAAGCCGGTTGATGATTCGTTGAACGGCTCGTTTTTTGAGCCACGGTTCGGGTCCGTCGAAGAGGTAAAGAGGGCCGAGCTGGCCTGATTTAATGTGGAGGTCAAGCTGTTCCGGTTTAAGGGAGGGCACGATTTAGTAAGGATTGGTCGGTGGAATTTCCGGAGCCGGAGGCGTCGGAATCGCTTCCTGTGGGACCGATTTGGGGGAGACGCTCGTGACGGAACCGAAGCCTTCAATGGTACGGCGGACGACATCCTGAGCAAAGCGGCTCCAGAGTTCTTCCTTGGCTTCTTCTTTCGTTTTTCCGCCGGGGGCGGTGACGGTGAAGTAGCGGAGCTTCTCTTCCAATAAAGGCTCTTCCCAGAGATACTGATTCTTGTCGCGGTCGAGGAATTTGAGGTCCATGATGATCCAAAGCTGGTATTCCTGCGCCACGAGATTGACGTCATGGCTCAGCTCCGTCTCAACGAATTGCTTGATGGTTCCAACGACAATGCCGTCCGCTTTGCTTTCCGCGTCCACGTAGGCGATTCGTCCATCACGAATGAATTCATCCGTCACGGCCAACCAGAGGCGGTTTCCGATCTCCGGCTCGCTGGTCGTGTTTTCAAAGGGTCGGACGGCGATGGATTTGATGTTCGGCGGAAGAATGATTTGTTGCGGCACGTATTCGGATGAAACGCCTCCGCAGCCGCCGAGAAAAGGGAGGAGCGCCAGTGCACCGATTAAAATAAAAGACTTTTTCATATCTTAATTTTTTGACTCTACAAAATTTACCAATTTCTGAGGGACATAGATAACACGTTGAGAGGAGATCTTGATCCCTCTCTTCTCCAACGCTTGGACCGCGGCGGATTTGATGTCGTCTTCTTTCGCGTTGGCGGAGACGGAGATGCGGTCTCGGAGTTTCCCGTTGACTTGGATGATGATTTGCATTTGGCTGGCCGCCATTTTCCCTTCGTCCACGACGGGCCAGGGGGTGTTCACGAGCATCGTTTTCTGGCCCAGCAGTTCCCACAGTTCTTCCGTCATGTGAGGCGCGAAAGGAGCGAGCAATTGAAGGGCCACCTCCGTCGCCTGACGGGAGAGATCGTCGCCCAGTTGGGGATAGACGTAGATCGCGTTAACCAATTCCATGATGGCGGAGATGGCCGTATTAAACCCAAAATCCTTCTCGATGTCGTTGGTGACTCGTTTGATGGTGATTTGGGTCTGACGCGAGAGCTCCTCGGCGGTCGTGGTTCCCCCTTCGCTGTTTTCAACGGATCGTTTCAATTGTTTCGCGTCTTCCTCGTTGAGGAATACCTGAGCCAACCGCCACACGCGATTTAAGAACCGCCAAATTCCCCCCATTTGAGTGTCCGACCATTCGAGTTGTTGCGTTGGAGGCGCCGCGAACAAAATGAACATGCGGCAGGTGTCGGCCCCGAATTTGTCGATCACTTCTTTGGGGTCGACGACGTTTCCTTTGGATTTGGACATGGCGCTGCCGCCCAAGGTCACCATCCCTTGCGTGAGAAGCGAGGCAAACGGCTCGTCCGTTTTGATGAGTCCCATGTCTCTTAAGACTTTGTGGAAGAAGCGGGAATAAATGAGATGCATGCAGGCGTGTTCGATGCCGCCCACGTATTGATGCACCGGGAGCCACGGAGCGGCGTTGGCCGGCGCAAACGGGAGCGCGGTGTTTTTGGGATCCGTGTAGCGCGCGTAATACCACGAGGAATCCACAAAGGTGTCCATGGTGTCGGTTTCGCGGCGGGCCTGCTTTCCGCAGCGCGGACAAGGTGTGTTGATCCAATCTGTGGCCTGGTGAATGGGCGAGGCGCCCTGGCCGGTGAAGGTCACGTTTTCCGGTAATTTAATCGGGAGATCTTCCAGTTTCACCGGAACGGTGCCGCAGGCGTCGCAATAAACGATGGGGATGGGCGTGCCCCAATAGCGTTGGCGGGACAGGAGCCAATCCCGCAATTTGTAGGTTGTCGTGGGCTCTCCCACTCCTTTGGTTTTGAGATCAATGGCGATGCGGTGTTTCGCGTTGTCCGTTCCCATTCCGTCGTAGGATCCGGAGTTAATCAATACTCCCTCGTCGATATACGCTTCCTTGAGGGGCGTCGGGAGCGGTGTGCCGTTGGGTTGAATGACTTGAAGTATGGGAATCTTAAATTTGGTGGCGAATTCAAAATCGCGCTCGTCATGCGCCGGGACCGCCATAATGGCCCCCGTTCCGTAGTCGGTCAGGACGTAGTCGGCGATCCAAATGGGAATGGGTTGTTGGTTGACGGGATTTTCAGCATAAGCGCCGGTGAATTCACCGGTTTTTTCCCGGTTGGCGGCGGTGCGGTCGATCTTCGAGACCGTTCGGGTTTTGGCGCGGTAGCCGTCCACGGCGGCTTTGCGGTCGGCTGTCGTGATTTTCTCAACCAACGGATGTTCCGGCGCCAGCACCATGAACGTGGCGCCGTAAAGCGTGTCCGGACGGGTTGTGAAGATCCGGATTTTCTCGGCCTGATGCTCCTTCCGGCTGTTCAGAAGAGTGAAATCGACCAAGGCGCCCCACGAGGGGCCGATCCAATTACGCTGCATGGTGATGACTTCCTCGGGCCAGCCTTTCTGCGTGGCGGTGCTCCCCAGTTGCTTGTGTCCTTCCAAGAGTTCCGCGGCGTAGTCCGTTATTTTGAAAAACCATTGTTCGAGGTCTTTTTGCGTGACCTCGGTGTGGCACCGCCAGCACTTTCCGTCGTGCACTTGTTCGTTGGCCAAAACGGTTTCGTCTTTCGGGCACCAGTTGACGGGCGCTTTTTTTCGAAAGGCCAACCCTTTCTCGAACATTTTGATGAAGAGCCATTGGTTCCACCGGTAATACGTTGGGTCGCAGGTGGCCACTTCCCGGTCCCAATCGTAGGAGATGGCCAGGGATTTGAGTTGTCCTCTCATGTGATTGATGTTGTCCCACGTCCATTTGGAGGGGTGAACGCGCCGCTCAATGGCGGCGTTTTCCGCCGGCATGCCGAAGGAATCCCAGCCGATTGGGTGGAGAACGGAGCGCCCCCGTCTACGGTAGAATCGCGCCAAAATATCGCCGATCGTGTAATTGCGCACATGTCCCATGTGCAGATGTCCCGACGGATACGGGAACATCACCAGAATAAAATAGGGAGGCTTTTCAGACGTGGGCGCGGGGGTGGAAAAACTTTTTTCCTCTTCCCATCTTTTCTGCCATTTTTGTTCGATGTCTTTGACGTTGTAGTGTGCCATAGAGGTTGTTGGGGTCCTTTTACGCGCCGGCTGTTTTTAGATGAATGAAATATTCCTGATTACCCTTGGGCCCTTTCAGCTTGGACATGGATTGTCCTAAATAAGTGAACCCTTGATCCAGCGCGAAATGGACGATGTCGTCCACCGCTTGTTTTTGGACTTCGACTGATTTTACTACGCCTTTTTTTAAAAAGCGCGATCCCACTTCAAACTGGGGTTTCACCAGCGCCAGAATTTCTCCGTTTGATGAGACCAGCGTTTTTATATGGGGCAGAATTTTTTTTAACGATATGAACGAGACGTCGATCACGGCCAGATCGGGTTTTCGTTCCATTTGGCTGGAGCCAAAGTGAAGGATGTGCGTCTCTTCAAAGGATTTAACGCGCGGATGTTTTTTGATCGATTCAATCAGTTGCCCGCGTCCCACGTCCACCGCGGTGACGAATTGGGCTCCCGCTTGAAGAAGGCAATCGGTAAATCCGCCCGTCGACGAACCGACATCGATGCAGACCCGCCCGTTTGGAGACACGGCCAAATCGGTCAGCGCGCCCGCCAATTTATCTCCCCCTCGGGACACAAAGCGCGGCGGTGCGATGAGGGAAACGGCGGCGTCCACAGGAATTCGCGTCCCGACTTTCAGGACAATCGTGTCCTTCACTTTAACCGACCCGGCTAGAATCAAGGCCTGGGCCTTGGTTCTGGAGTCCGCCAGCCCTTTTTCAACGAGGAGAAGATCGAGCCGTTCTTTTAAGGTCTTAATGGGAGTGGATCAGGCCGAGAGCGGCCCCGTGTTCCTGGACGGTTTTCCTTGAATGGAACTGGGATGAAGCGCCCGGACGACGTCGGCGATGTGCTCCTCCGTCAGCCCCACCAAGGATCTGAGTTTTTGCTGGGTTCCGTGTTCGATAAAACGGTCCGGAATCCCCAATGATTTGACCCCGAAAGGTTCGCCTTCGAGGATTTCCTTGATGGCGCTTCCAAACCCGCCGGCGACGGCGTTTTCTTCGACGGTCAAAATGGTTTTGATGCCGTTCAGGTTGTCCATCAGCCAATTTTTATCAAGGGGTTTGACGAACCGGGCGTTGATGACTTTCACGCTTAAGCCTTCGCTCTGGAGTTTTTCAGCCGCCGCCAATGAGGGCATGACCATGTTTCCAATGGCGATGATGGCCATCTGTTCCCCCTCTTTCAGCACTTCCCCTTTTCCCCACGGGAGAAGGTGGAGATGCGTTTCCAGGGGAACTCCCACGCCGGCGCCTCGCGGATAGCGAATCGCGACGGGGCCTTGGCGATAATTGATGGCGGTTTTAATCATGTGCTGAAGTTCATTTTCATCTTTGGGCGCCATGACCGTCATATGCGGGAACATGCGAAGATAGGAAATGTCGAAGACGCCGTGATGCGTGGCGCCGTCGTCCCCCACGAGTCCCGCCCGGTCGACACAAAAAACAACCGGTAGTTTCTGAAGGCAGATGTCATGCTGGATTTGATCGAACGACCGTTGCAGGAAAGAAGAATAAATGGCGACGACGGGTTTAAGACCGCCGCAGGCCAAGCCCCCGGCGAAGGTGACGGCGTGTTGCTCTCCCAATCCGACATCGAAATACCGTTTCGGGAATTTGTCCCGGAACAGGTCCAGCCCGGTTCCTTCCGGCATGGCCGCCGTGATGGCGACGATTTTATCGTCTTCTTTGGCCAATTGGCAGACGACTTGACCGAAAATGGTGGTATACGACGGAGGCATGTTGGGTGTTTGAGCCATTTCACCGGTGGAGGGGTCGAATTTCCCCACGCCATGATATTTGATCGGGTCGCTTTCGGCTTTTTCGTATCCGCGTCCCTTTTTGGTGACCACATGCAGGAGAACCGGCCCCTTTAATGTGCGCGCTCCCTGGAGCACTTCGATCAGTTTCGGAAGGTCGTGGCCGTCCACGGGCCCCAGGTACGTGAACCCCATTTCTTCAAAGAGGAGGCCGGGGAAGAGCAATACTTTGACCCGTTTGGCGATTCGAACCAGATGGGTTCCCCAAAAGTGAATACGGGTCAGAAATTTTTCCACTTTCTTTTGAAGGTTTTTATACAGGTTCCCGGTCAAAAATTTGGCGAGGAGAGCGCCCACGGCCCCCACGCGATGGGAGATGAACATCTGGTTGTCGTTTAACACCACCAGCATGTCCGTTCCGAGATTCCCCGCGTTTTGAAGCCCTTCAAACGACATTCCGCCGGTGATGGAGCCATCGTTGACGATGGCGACCACTTTGTAATCCTGGCCTAATACGTCTCGCGCGGCGGCGTATCCGACGGCAGCTGAGATGGCGGTCGAGGCGTGGCCCGCTCCAAAGGCGTCGTGTTCAGACTCGCTTCGATTTAAAAAGCCGCTGATGCCGCCGAATTGCCGGAGCGTATGAAAACGATTGTACCGGCCGGTGAGAAGTTTATGGGCGTACGCTTGGTGGCCTGTGTCCCAAACCATCTTGTCTTTCGGGGATTCAAAAACATAATGGAGGGCGATGGCGAGATCGGTACAGCCCAAGGAGGCGCCCAAGTGTCCCCCTGTTTTGGATGTGACTTCGATGATGGTTTGGCGGATTTCTTTGGCCAAATCAGGCAACAGTTCAGGACGCAGAAGCCGTACATCGCTCGGGTTGTGAATCATTTCTAAAAGGGCCATGGGGTTTCCTTTGAATGGGCTGAATTTTAGATGTAAATATCGTCGAAGATGACGTCTATTTTGCCTTTAAAAGTTGGATTTCGCAACAGGGATTCCTCCCTGCGTCTCACAGCGGGGAGGCAAGGAGGGGGCCCCTCCTAACCTCCCCACTGTAAAACGTGGGGAGGAATTTGCAGCTAGTGGTCTCGTTCCAGGAGATAATCCGCAATGTCATGCAGGATGGTTGTATCGCCATGAAAGTTCTTTAAGGCCCGATGGGCGGCGATAATATGGCCTGTGGCGCGGATATGGGAATCCTCGACTCCGTACAGAGCGGGATAGGTCAACTTTTTATTGGCCAGATCGCTTCCCTTTTTTCCGAGTTTTTTCTTGTCGCCCACCCGGTCAAGAATGTCATCCACAATTTGAAAAGCCATACCAAGATTTTTACCAAATATATTGATGGCCATTAGTTTTGCGTGAGAGGCCCTGGCAAGCCGGCCTCCGGCCAGGAGCGACGCCTGAATGAGGGCGCTGGTCTTATTTTGATGGATAAAATCCAACAAAATTTCCGGCGTTGGGAAGGCTTTGCTTTTATGTGTTTTCCAGCGTCCTTTGTCGGATTGGATATCGGCGACTTGACCTGCGATCATTCCGCTGCATCCGGCCCCCGCCGCGACGAGCCCCGTCACATCGACAACGGCGAAGGGCTTGACTCCCTTTTCAAAGGCGTTGCGGCTGATCAAATAAAAAGCGTGCGTGAGCAGAGCGTCTCCCGCCAAAATGGCGATGTCTTCTCCAAAGACTTTATGGCTTGTGGGGCGTCCCCGGCGTAGATCATCGTTGTCCATGGCCGGAAGGTCGTCGTGGATCAGAGAATAGGTGTGGACGAGCTCCAGCGCGCACGCGGTGGGCATCACTTGTTCCGCTTTGGCTCGACAGGCTTCGGCGGCGGCGATCACCAAAATAGGACGCAATCGTTTCCCCCCCGCGAAAACCGAATACCGCATGGCTTTGTGAATGATGGAAGGGGTTGTCGTCGGTTTGGGGAGCCAATAGTCCAACGCGTTGTTGACGTCCTTGGCTTTCCGGGCAAAATACTGCTTCAGTTTTGAATTCATGGTGAGGTGCCTCTCACATTAATGGCTTACGGATTGCGCCGGAGAGGGAGGTGGCGCAATCGTTGGTGAAACATGCTCGTACAAAATTATCATTTCTCGGACGGTTCTGGCCACACTCACTTTTTCCGTGGCAGCGAGGGCGGCCCGCATGGTTGAAACGACGTTGGCCGGGTTTTTAAATGTTCGATTCATGGCTTCAAACGCTTCGAGAAGCCCCATCACCGTTGGCTCTCCTTTAATATAGGGGATATTAAAACCATTGTATCCCGCATCGGGTGAGGATGGCGTGGTCGGAAGCGGTTGTTTGCCGTCCGGAAAAAAATTGACGAATTCCGGAATCGCCCCGTCGGCGGTCGCCAGAATGGCCGCTCCGTTCATTTGAGCCTTCATAAATCCGGTGGCGGAGGCTTCCCGCGTGTCGTCCGCCAGCATGAGGGCGCCATCGGCGCCCTGAAAGAGAATCGGCGCTTCCCATACATTGAAATTATCAATGAAGATCACTCGTTGGCTCAATTCATTGTCGTGGGCCAGCAGATCCAATAGGTCGTAAACGATATCCTGCGCGTGATTGTCTTGCTGATGAATTCGCCCGCCGACAAAAAGGATGATGTCGCAGTTGAGAAAGCGAGCTCGGAGGTCCGGTTGCCGCAGAATTTTCGGTAATAAATCCAGCCGTTTGTAGGGCGTGATTCGCCGGGTCCAAAGGACGATCTTCTTGGTTTTGGCTTCCAGCGCCCAGGTGGGCCAAAGGCGAAACCGGCGCCACGCCCAACTGATGAGATCCGCCTTTTTTTTCTCCTTGACCGCCAGGAGTTCTTTGTCCGACAATTTTTCAGATTGGTTGAATTCGGGCGCTTGCCAGTCTTCCACTCGAACCCCGTTGGTGATGTATTTAATCCGATCGGCGTACATGTGGAGCGACGGCATGGCTTGCATGACGTCCCCGTGTTTCTTTGCCACGCCATACACGCCGTCGCAATAGCCCGTGAGGAGGCTTGTCACATCAAGCGCCATTTTATGGGAATTCCACGCCGGCGTGTTGGTGTAGAGATCGGTGTCCACCTTGACCAATTCAAGCGTGTAGGGGTCCCAAATGGGGTGGGCGTATTCCAACGGTGTGTGGTCGTTGAAGATGTATTTAACATCTTTGAAGAAGGCGTCTTTTTGAAACGTGTCTTGGACCAGACGGTGATGGACAAAGAGAGTCGGGGTTTCGCTTAAGATGGCGATATCCGGTTTCCGGTTGAGCTTTTTGCTGAGGGCCAAGGCGCCTCGCCCGACGAGCCAGCTTTGCTTTAAGCGGTGGTTGTGAGACCACGCATAGGGGTTTTGAACCATGGCGGGAGCGTCTTTGGGGCCGGGGTAAACCATGTCGGTTACTTCAGGCGCGTCGAGGAAATAGACTTTGGCCTTGCCATACGCCAGTTCCCAGACTTTGACGCTGATTTTTTTTCCGTCAAAGAGATCGAGTTCAAAATCAAGATTGGACGGCGTGCACTCTTTTCGGATTTCTTCCGCGACCTTGATTTTTTGGAGATTGACTTGTTCCCATTCGTGCCACGCTTGAACCCAAACCGATTCGTAAAGAAGAGTGACGCCGATGACATCGATCCCTTGTTCGGCCTGTTCAAAAATCCGTTCCCGCAACAGAGGACCAATCCCCCCCACGGACGTGGACATGGCGCAGCTTCGCGCTTTATCGGGTCCGAATTTTTGGGCGATACGATCGAGTGTTTCTTTGGGAAGCGCTATTTCCATAGCGGCTTCAAGAATTGTTTTTGAGCCTGTCATATGATGTGCGAACAATATCAAAAAACGAAACCCAGATGAAATGGTTCCCTTGAGTTCAATGATCCGTCCTGGAGGCACGTGGCGCGAAATAATGTCCAGCGGTTTTTATTCAGAACGGCGAGCCTTCCACCGTCAGCAGCCGTTTGGAGTTGAAGGAAGAGACCCGAGCTTTTGAGCAAACGATTCAACTTTCATGAAAAAATTGAAATATCTTATCCCGAAGAGAGAATTCCCTTAAACAGCCTGACACACAAGGCTTCATGCAATGAAGAAGAATCTTGCGTTGTTTTTGGGCTTCTGATGAATACCATGTTTTCCTGATAGTTCCGTTTCGAATATTTCCAATCGGCGGATAGTAAAAGCAAAACATGATATCCCCATCGGGCATAATTATTAAATTCCGAAACCCAATTTCACATGAACCCTTCGAAGGCAATTCGGATGGCCCGCGGAAGTATGATTTAAATGAAATTAAATCAGAAGCCGGCGTGACTATCGGATATCCCGCCTTTTTTTTCGACAAAAGGAGGTCAATCTGCTGGTCAAGAAGTTCTGGTTGGCCCACTTGCCACAATGGATTAGATGGCGATGCGACGGACGAAAAGAGGGCATGTCCCTCAGGGTTAAGGGCATCTCGAATGGGTCCGAAATCTATGCTGTCAATTCCCAAGCCCTGGACCCAGTCAGAAAAATCACTCAGCGTATTGTAATTATCCTTCGTGACCACGCAGAGAACACCGACTCGAACCGGTTTCCGGGATTGTTTGATCATTCGGATGGCACTGACCACTTTCTGGTGTAATCCAGGAATCCCTTTGTATCGGTCATGCACGCCAGGGTCTTTACTGTAAAGGGAAAAAATAACATTGGCGACGCCTGAATCAAGGATACGGGGGATTCTGTTTTCATCAAAAAAAGACCCGTTGGTTAAGACAGTCGGTCGAATTTTGCGATCACTGCAGTATTTCAATAATTCTAGGAACCCTTCTTTCAAAAATGGCTCTCCGCCACTGAATGAGATCCTATGAGGTCCTATCCAGGATCTCAGGTCCTGGATAATCTTTTTCCACTGAGAGATATCTAATTCGTTTGAGCGGTGATCTTTCCATGAGTTGCACATAATGCAGCGGGCATTACAACTTCGAGTGAGTACCACATTGATCGTGTAAGGCGCATTAAAACAGTAAGAAAGGTTTCTGCCGATAAAAATCAAAAAGTCCTTTTTAAGGACGTTGAAACCATATCGTATTAACTCGTTATTAGAACTTTTTTCGTATTTGGAGTTCATCGAATATTTTTTATCATTCCGAATGAGAGAGCGCATCTTTTATGATGTTACTATCACACGATGAGAGGAGCAAGGAACCAAAATCCGAGTCATCTCTCATCCAAAAATGGAAGGTTGTTCTTTGATCGCGAATATATTATCCATTGTCCGGAAGCGACGTGTATGAAATGAAAAATCACCCCCTGGAGCGTTTTCCAATGAAAATATCGGTGATTGTCCCAGCGTATAACTGCGAAAAAACCTTGGCCCTCTGCCTCAAGGCCGTCTGTCATTCCGTTTATAATGATTTTGAGCTTATCGTCGTCGATGATGGGTGCACAGATCGAACTCGAGAAATCGCGAAACAATATACAAATAACATTGTTGTTCACCCAAAGAGAACAAATCCTTTCGAGGCGCGGCTGTCTGGAGCGAATGCATCAAACGGAGACGTGTTTGCTTTTGTCGATTCGGATGTCGTGATCTCTCCTGGAACACTGGAGAACATCGGTTCCTATTTTTCCGCCAACAAGGATATTCGGGCACTCACAGGCCTTCTATCCAAAGAGCATCCCAGCCATCGGTTCTTCAGCCAATATAAAAACTTATACATGAACCATATATTCAATCAGCTGCCCGATCGCGTCACTTTCTTATATGGTTCCATATTCGCGCTAAGAAAAACGCTTCTAAAAGAACTCGACTTTAAATACGAAGGAGCCGAAGACACGGCCCTGGGCCAATTCTTGCATCGGCGTGGGGAACCCATCGCATTTCTTAGAAACTTACAGGTTCTCCATTTGAAAGAATATGGTTTTCTCTCATGGATCAGGAACGATTTCAGAACATCATACTTATGGGCGCGTCTGTTCCTGAAGTATGGGGGATGGAAACAATTGAAGAAGGGGAAAGCGGGTTTCGCTCACTCGCCTAAAACGCAAATTGCGAGTATTGGCCTGGTTTTCTTAACACTGGTGAGTCTCCCTGTCGCCATATATGTCCCCGCTTTTTTTGTCCTGGATTTATTCCCGCTTTCTCTTTGGTTTCTATTCAATATGGCGTTTTTTTCGTTTCTCAAGAGTGAAAAAGGAGCTTTCTTCGCAACAATAGGAGTGGTATGTACGTTTATTGATCATATTGTGATGGGATTGGGAATTGTGACAGGATTTTTCTCAGCTCTATTCCTCCCTCTGAATTCCTGACAGGGAAAATAGCCTCCTCAGATATTAAAACGCTCCCGGACGCTGAATTCAACATCATCGATTTTCTTCCCGGATATTGACCGAAGCTCCTCCAGCCCGAATCGTTTGGCATAGTCCTTCCAAACACCGGGACACACCCTGTCATATTTGCAGGATCGGCAGACGGCGGATTTGGCGCTTTCGCGGAATGATTGAACCCGGGCAATGGCTTCGGAAAGGCTCTTTTTCAATCCGATGCGTCTCATTCGTGAAATGTCCATGAAAAACAACAGTCCAACCAGAACGGCTATGGTTCTAATAAATAAGCCGCGGCGGATTCGAACCCGGTTATAAAAGTCCCATTCGAAAGGATCATAAAGATTCTGCCAGAAATCCGTAACGAAATTTTCATAGCCCTCCATAAAACAGAAAGGAATAACTTTGATGGAGATAGCATCAAATTGACCCCTGAATTGATCGATCATCTTTTTCACATAAGGGGCGGCGTCGGAATAGCGGGGCCACAATTCTTTTTGGGTTTCGCTGGCGTCGTCCAGTGGCGAGAAGAAAATATAATTGATTTTCTTTACCCCCATTCCCCGGATGGTTTCGGCGATATCGATGGCGTGTCGATAATTTAGCTCATTGATCACTGTGTTTGTGCGGCATGTCGCTCCAAAGCGGAAAATATTCCTGGCCGACGCCATCGCTTCCTCGAAAGATCCCTTTCTCTCCGTTAAGCGGTCATGAAGCTCCGCGTTGTGGCCATGAACAGAAACGATGACATCATCAACGCCTCGCTTTATCGCTTCTTTCGCGAATCCCTCATCGCAAAAGCGGCTGCCGTTCGTAATGACCGAGATCCGTTGATAACGAAGATGGTCCTTGGCGTAACTTACCAGATCCAAAAAATCTGGCCGGATGGTGACTTCCCCCCCAGTCATTTCAATCGTATCAATCCCGAAATTTTTCATCTGAGAAAATAAGCGCTTCAGATCTTTCGTCGTCGGATTGCATCGGAGGTTTTTCCGATCCCGGAAATAGCAAAATAGACAATTGTTGTTACAGGCATACCCGAGATTGGCATCCAGCCGGGTCGTTAACTGAACGTCATCGTTAATTGTTTTCACTGCTATTGAGGGCCCTCCTTCGCTGAAACATATCCAACCCAAGCGGCTGCCTGAGAACACAGCATCAAACAACAGGCCGCCACCTTTCCCCAAAACGACTCGAATTCCATGAAGACAGACCTAAAAAGCTTCAAATACGCCGCCAAAGGAAACCTCTTTAACGTTGGATACTCATTATAAATGTGAAACGCGGCTCGTCCATATAAATAGTGTTTCCTTAAAAACGATCGGACATCAAGACCCTGTTCGTGGCCAACCCGGAGATTTTCAATGAGCTTAAAGACCCCACCTGATTGGCTCATCCTCAATTGGAGCTCACGATCTTCGCCGGCAGCTGTTTTGAATTTTTCCTTAAAACCTCCGCTTTTGAGAAGAGAGCTCCTTTTGTAGCTGGCGTTACATGTACTTAAAAAGAATCCATCCCTTCGGCGATCACTGGTTGTTAAAAACCAATTGAAAAAGAAAGAATTTACCCGGCATGGGAACGTGTCATCCCGGTGACACACCGTAAGCCCCCCAAATCCATCTAATTGGGGATTCACCTCCCAAGTTTCGCTGGCTTTCATAAACCAGTCCGATGCTGGAACGCTGTCGTCATCAAGGAAAAGAATGTGCGTTCCCTGCGCTTGTCGAACGCCTTCATTGCGGGCGGCTGCGGGCCCCTGATTTGAGGGCAGATGACAAATCTTTAACGAACAATTCGGGAACATCGCGCTCATCAAATCCAGCTCGTCCCGTTTTCCTCCGTCATTGACGATGATGATTTCCGCTTCCGATCTGGAGGAAACTTGCGGAGCCAACGCGCGTAGGCACCTAATAAGCACGTGATCTCGCCGATAGGTGGGAATCACGATTGAAAAGCGGAGATGATCACTCATAATAGAAAGGATACGATTCTCGCCGAACTCGAAAGTGGATTTTCAAAATAGGTTTAATGATATATTCGGCGATTTTTAAAATAAGGGAAAACATCCAATCAATAAGCCAAAAGTGTTTTTTGTGATAAAAGGTTTTTGTAAATTCTTCCGCTGTTTTGGCCAGCAAATTTTCCTTAAGAGAAGGGAATCCTTCCGATAAAACCGTTTCATGAATCCGCGTGTTGGGATAAATTCGAATCCAGCCCAGACTCACGCGGCCGGACTTCCATAGGAGAAAAGGAATAAACAACCACCAAACCAACGATTTCATCGCTTCTTTCAACGTCATGGCCGGATGTGAACAGAAAAAATTGAAAGCATAGGTCATTTGACGATGGCGCTGAGCGATCCGTATCGTTTTTTCGATGTCCGTCACATCCATTTTCTTTCCAAAGTAATTAAGTCCTTCTTTCGTTGAGGAGTCTGGAGAGAATTCCATGGATCGGCACCCCGCTTGAGCGGATAAGCGAAAAAACTCATCCGACACGCTCGACATATCACACCAGGCTGCCCACTCAACCTTTAACCCTCGATCAATTATCTCGTTGCATATACTCACGGCGTGAGGACTTGGGACATTGAATATATTGTCGGAAAATGAAAATTTTTTTAATCCATACTTTTCACAAAGGAATTGGATCTCGTCAACCACATCCTTGGGGTCTCGAAGGCGATATCGATCTCCATTGAGAAAGGGATAATTACAATAGGGGCAATGGAAGGAACATCCTCTTTTTGTCTGAATCCCGAATATTTTCAGATCATTGGTTATATAGGGAGAAGGATCCAGTAACGAGGCCGCTTTCGCCGGGTCGGCCTTACGTGAAAAGGATGGCAGCGACCGGCATCCGGGAAAATGGACACCATCCTTTTCGCGGTAATAAACGCCTGGAACCGAAGCGGGTTTATCCAAATGATCAACCAAATCCCGGAATGATTCCTCTCCTTCCAAAAATACACCAAAATCAATTTGGGGAATATCCTCCATAATTTCGCGTGAAAAAATAGAAAAACCGGCTCCACCGACAACCATATTGACCGCCGGGATCAACTCTTTGATGCGCGCAATGGTTTCCGGAACGGTGTTGTAAAAAACATAAGGATCAAGGCGGTTGGTTGTGTCAATGTACTTTATGGATAGACCAACGATATCGGGCCGGAAGCTTTTGATCGCCTGTTCAATAGACTCAAAAGAAGTTGAGAGGGGCGATAAATTGGGATCGATGATTTTGACGCGGTGAGACGCCGGAAGACAAGAGGCGATGTCGACCAATCCCCTCGGATAAACCGGATTGGCTCGAACCCGCCTGCCCATCTCTTGTTGAACAAGGAGAATATTCATGGGATCTGCGGGCTCTGTTTTAAATTAGCGAGGTTTCGACTCATGATAACTGTCATCTGTGTTGACCTCCCAAATGTTGGACTTGTCCGAACGCCCATCGCGGATATTTTTCACGGCGATCAAGGCCGACAACATTGAATGGTCTTGATTGTTATAGCGATGCATCCCGTTTCTGCCAACAAGAAATAGATTATCGTATTGATCCATATAGGAACGAATACGACTGAATTGAGAATACGCGCCCATGTAGGCCGGATAAGCTTTGGGGACTTTGATAACCACGTGATCCAACACATCCGTCGGTTCCGCAAAATTCATTAGTTGAAGCTCTTTGATGGAGAAGGCGATCATCTCGGAATCCGATAATTTCCACAATTCGTCGTTCTCCGAGCAAAAATATTCCATCCCGATCCAGCTGAGAGAGGCATCGGCCACCAAAGCCTGGCTCCAATTGTTGAAAATTTGAATGCGCCCCACTCGGGCGGCGGGGTCCTGTATGTAGATCCATTGGTCCTTAAGAATCCAAGCGTTCGCTTTGTCCCTTAGGTTGAAATTTTTCAGAAGAACTCCTACCGTGATGAAATCTCGGTACGGAAGGGATACAGCAAGAGTACGAATGGCGGCTGGGACGCTTTCGGGAAGCGCGCCGATGAGATCTTTTACGGCCATCGTCGAAATAAAATAGTCTCCATCAAAACGTTGTGTTTCTCCGGTGGTCTTGCTGATTGCTTCAACACCAACGAGATGGGTTCCCTCTAAAATAATCCGCCGGACCTCCATGTTTTCGTGGAGTTCCCCCCCCTCGTGCCGAATGGAGGAAGCCACCGCCTCCCACAATTGACCGGGCCCGAATTTCGGATACAGAAAGTATTCGATCAACGATGTTTCTATTCCTTTTTGGTTATACCCTCTCTTATGCGGGATAAGCTGTCCAAAGAGAGAAATCATGACGGTTAGAAACGACAGTCCTTTAATGCGCTGCGCTCCCCATTCGGTTCCCATCTTTGAGCAAGGGGTTCCCCACACTTTTTCGGAATAGGATTTAAAAAATACAGTGTACATTTCCTCTCCAAATCGATTGATGAAAAAGTCTTCAAGATTTTTCTCGGGTTTAATGGGGAAGAGAAGTCTTCTTAAATAGCTGGCCGCGAGCCGCGCTATTCGGATAAATCCGAATTTTTTAATGGTATCGACTGAAAAACTTAAGGGATACTGGATCAATTCCCCTTGATAATAAATGCTCGACTTTCTTCTTTTGAGAAGCATCACATTGTCAGGCGAGGATGACGCGTCTCCCCTCCCAGATCGGTTCTCTTCATTTTCGAGGGGGAGAAATTGGAGCCACCAATTGGTCACTCGGTCGAACTTTGAGAAGAAACGGTGGCCGCCGATATCAATTCGATTTCCCTTGTAAACCACGGTTTTTGAAATACCGCCAACCTGGGATTCTCGTTCCAAAATAATGGGCAATATGCCTGATTTGATAAGTTCGTGGGCGGCCGTTAGGCCAGCCGGACCTGCTCCAATAATTATGGCTTTTTTGCCAGTCCAGCTTTTTGGAGTCATTATGGTTTACCAGGAGAAATCGCCCATTGAAGTCGGTGGGAATCCATCTGTGAATGGTGCGGGCTGGTGGGAATAGGCGGCTGAATCCAAATAAATCCTTTAAACGCTGCCACGTCATAACATGAGAGGACGAACAAGAGAAGGGCTCCGCAATACGATTCTTTGAGTTGATCGGTTCCGAACAACGATGAGAAAAGGCCGCAGATGAAAACGGTGGCCATAAGCGCGAGAGCCTGGATGATGGCATTGTCACGGATGACCAGGCGTTGCTGCAGAGGATAAATGTCCACCCCTCGGATGTTTTGGGTCGGGAGTAATGAGATTTTCATTTTGTTGCCATTCGGCGTTGGGATTTTATGCCATCGAATATAAACCCATAATACCACAAAAACATTTTTCTATTGGACGATGGATTTAATGCTTCGACTAACGGTCAGACGTCCACCACGGTTCATTTTGGTTAGGAATATTGAATTGAACGTTTGTGTCGGTCGGTGTTTCGATGACCGGCGCCGCCGGTTTGTCTTTGGCTGGTTGTTTCTCCTCGACGTTTGGCAACGGGAGTTTCTTGGTTTCGTTGGTTCCTCCGAAGGAGGTTGTCAAACTGACGGTTTGCGTGTTGCCCAGTTCCCCAAAGGGAGAGAGCGCGTAGTCCAAATGGAGTTCGCCGATTTTGACGCCCAGCCCCATGGCGATGCCGTTGATGCCGATGAAATTTCCGCGGGCGGTTTCCGCTTTCTGGTTATTCGCGACGGATTCGGCCAGGCGCGCGAGGTATCCGGCCCGCATGGACACGTTGCTCACGGGAAGGAATTCGGATCCAACGGAAAAAATAATCTGGTCTTGATACGGTCGNNATAACGTGAGAGGGAGGTTATATTCTTCTTCCAGGAATTTCATCTTGTTTCCCAGGTTTTGGATGGATCCCCCCACCGTTAATTTCGAGAGAGGCGTTGCGGATAAAATTCCAAGATCGAGCGCCACGCCCGTCGCGGATTGGCTTTCCAGTTTCTGCTGGATCAATTTAACGTGCGTTCCGCATTGAATGTGGCCTATCGTGGCGGCGAGGGCCCCTCCCACGGCCATGTCGCTGGCGCCAAAGGAGCCTGTTTTTTCACGGTTCGCGTTACGCCGATCTTGATCGGGATAGGAAAGCCGTGTGGCGGAAAATCCAATCGACATGCCTTTTAGAAGGCCGAAGACTGGTTTGACGAGGTTCACGTTGTCCAAATTGTTGCCTTCGAAGAGGACTTGATGCGAGAGGCCGATGGTCCAGAGAGAGATTTGACGATTTCCGAGCGAATGCGCGATGCCGGCGGGATTCCAGTTCATGGCTTCGACACCGCTCGCCAACGCGGTGGTGGCTTGGCCCAGGCTTACCGCGCGCGCTCCGATGGGAATTTTTAAAAAATCAGCGCCTGTTTTGGATCCCGCCCAAACGGACGATCCTGCCATGAGAGAGACGATCAAGAGGGCCAACGCAGATAAAATTCCCGCGATGGTTTTTTTGACTCCCTGTTGATCGATCCGCTTTTTCATGGCACTCACCATGTCTGTTATTTAATGACCGTGAATCTGAATTTTTCACTCACGGCATCTCGGCCTTTGTTGTCAGAACGAACCACTCCGATATAGACGCCGGAGTGCAAGACGGATGAATCCATTTCTGATTCATAAATCCAGTTGTTGTTGGCGTCGAACGTTCCCGTGGGTTCGAGGGGTTCCGCGAACACGAGGTCTCCTGAAACGTCGTAAACGTGAACGAAGAGACGTTCAAATTCTCCGATCGTTAGATGCAATTTCGGAGGAAACCCTTCTTTGATTGGATTGGGGAAAACGTAAGCCGACATTCCGTTCGACAAGTCATCGATGGCGTTCGAAACGAGAGATTGAGAAGGATGGTTCATCAACAAGAGAACCATCGAAATCGTTACGATTTCGAAACCTCTCAGTTTTTTAATCCATAATTTTTTTTCGTTTTTCATGACACCCTCTTTTTCTTCGATGCGATTCATTCTGTTTTCTTCAGCGGTTTGTGCTATTTCGTGAGTCCTTTCCGCCGTTACAACAATGTTACACGCCAATTAATTAAGAACGCTTTAAGGGCGGATTAAGATTTGGCGAAGAAAGGAGCGTTTTTCGGGATATCGGATGAATGGGAAGTGGTAGGAAATACGCAAAGTGGTTGATTATCAACTACTTTCTATGTTTTCGGCAAGTTGGTCTTCCAAATCCTTGTCTTTATCACCGAGGACTTGATACGATTCATTTCGATTCTCATGATCCCACATAACTATTTTCTGAAAGTTCGTTCGTTTCTCAATCCGCTTGTCGATGTTTTGGCGGCATGGGAGGTGAGTCCGCACCTCTTAACGTGGGGCGGGCTGGCTTGTTCTTTGCTCGCCGGGATTTCTCTTTTTCTGGGCCACTTCGCGTGGGGTGTTTTATTCGGAGTGGTGTCGGGGCTTCTGGATGCTCTCGATGGGATGGTGGCTCGTCGGCGCGGGATCGATTCTCCGGCGGGAACCGTTTTGGATTCCGCCACGGATCGCTACTCGGATTTTTTTCTTCTTCTGGGGCTTCTTCTGTATTACCGGGATCGGCTTCTCGTGAATTTCCTTTTGGCCCTGTTCGCTTTGATCGGTTCGTTCATGGTGAGTTACGCTCAAGCCAAAGGAGAAGCGCTTCAAGTCGCGACACCCCCTGGAAGCATGAAACGCCAGGAACGTTGGACGTTTCTTCTCACGGGAATTTTTCTGTCAGCGCTTCTGAAAAATCAGGTGCCCGTCTTTCTATCGCTGGCGGTGGTCGCGGTGGGAGCCAATTATTCCGCACTCAAACGGTTATGCCAGATCGCTAAAGCAGCTTCCCAGCGGAAGAGGTAAGAAGTTTCTCAAGCCGGGCGTATTGATCTGAAAGATCGTGGCTTGATTTTCCCGTTGACGAACCCACCGGTGATTTAAAATAAAATCCCAGCCAATCTTGCGGTCCGCTCCGTCCGTTCCGATGGGCCCAATCCATCAATAAAACCAGGTCCAGAACCAAGGGGGCGGCGAGAATGGAGTCCCGGCATAAGAAATTGACCTTGATTTGCATGGGGTATCCCAACCAGCCGAAAAGATCAATGTTATCCCAGCCTTCTTTGTTGTCCCCTCGTGGCGGGTAATAATTGATTTCAACTTTGTGATGAAACTGGCCGTAAAGGTCCGGCATCTCTTTGGGGTTAAAAATGTCATTCAATACCGCTTTCTTGGATCGCTCTTTTGATCGGAACGCTTGAGGATCGTCCAAAACAAATCCGTCGCGATTACCCAAAATGTTCGTGCTGAACCACCCCGATACTCCCAAGCACCTCTTTCGCAACGCCGGCGCAATGACGGATTTAAGAAACGTTTGTCCCGTTTTTAAATCACAACCGACGAAGGGGATGTTGGACATGGCTGACATGTCCGAGAGAAGGTCCATTCCCCCCCAGTTATTGGGAGTGGCGTTGATGACGGGGACGCACTCGAGAAAAGCGGCCGCCGAATAAATCATGCTGGGTGGTATGCCGGGGTGATTTTTCTTTAAGGCGCGCATAAAACCATCAAAAGTCGAGAGAGCGCGGTTCTGGGGTCGATAGGATTCGACGGAATGGGACAACACCAGAACGGCGCGGGAGAGCTTGTTTTTCCGCAGGAAGGTTCGGATGTCGTTTCGAACGGCCTGAAGAAGAGCCCATTTTGATTTTTCCCGTTTTATATGGGTTCCTTTCAGAGAGGGAAGATAAGCGGGGTCATAAACCCCGTTCATGGGTTTATGCGAAACGAGGCTCGGCTTCATCTTTTTTAGAAGCGTTTCGTCCAATACGGCGGCTTTTTGCGCCGCCTCGTAGGCGTTGTCCGGGAAAATATCCCATCCGGCAAACACCAAATCATCCAACTCGGCCAACCCCAAGGGAAGTTCGGAAAAGGGTTTCATCTGGGTCAGCGCTCCGATGGGTTTTCCCCATCCGTTGCGAACGGCATGAACGCCCCCCATGAGAGTGGTTGTCACCGCTCCCATCCCAACAGTCAGAACGCCAAGTTTTTCGTTTTTTCTAGGCATGATTTAAGATTAATACATCATTCTTGCTTAACCAAGCATATTGAACAACCGGTTCAGGTAACGTTTCAAAACGAGGTTAATGCCCACCCAATACGCTTTATGGGTCGGCGCTCTGTCCGATTGAAGCGTGGACCACTTGTTTCCGAAAACCCGTTTTGTGGTTAAAGTCAGGTATTTTCTTAGCTCATCGGGTTTCATGTGAAACGTTTTCTCGACGGGACTATTGTAAAGGTATCGATGAGAAAGGTTTAGCCCAAAATGAGAAGAAAAGGCATAGCTGGGAAAGAAATGCCAGATAAAGATAGGGACATTATCGAACTCATCATCCCACGACCAGGGCGGTTTGGGACGCACCCACCCTCCTTTTCCATAATCAACGCCGGCGATGTAGCGTCCAATGACCATTGGTTTCCCGTTGGGATATTGTCCCAGCGGGATGGTTTTCTCAAACATGCTGTTCCCTTTCCCGTTGCTGTCAAAAGGACCCAAGGCCTGTTTGTACCATTCGTCAAATCCTTGAAGAGCATACGTCCCATCCGTCTGGACTTTTCGATCCACGTCGATGGGGACGGCGGGCCGGTACCCTTGGAACCGGAGGATTTTTGTGTTGGAGAACAAATTGTCCAAATCGAAGATTTGGGCGCACCGAACCCCATGCCCCATCGATTGGCCGAAAACAACGACATGCGTCTCATCTTCGCTTAAGATTCGCCCCTGAATGGGTTCCGATCCGAGCGACTTCCCCGTTAAATTCGCCAAGAAAAATAGATTGTGGTACCATCCCTCGGCTTCCGTCACTTTCATCAATTTTTTATCCACTCGGAACATAATTCCTTCGTCATCGTTGTCGTGATAGGTCCAGTCGGATAGAAGTTCCCGGATCGGATGATCGTAATCTTTGACGTGGTACAGGCAATACAGGAGATAATAGGAATCGTCTGTTTCTGCCGTCAGTTCACCATGAATTCCCGCGTGATGGGGCCGGAATTGCGGTTCATTGACGACGTTATCGCGCGGATTTTCATTGCCGTCAAAATCCAGAAAAAGTGGGATATCCCATTTCGGATGGTGCCCCACTTTTTGGATGATGATGGGAGAAAACAGCTCGACCAAATACTGGTGGTATTCAGGGGTGTTGCCTGGAGGTACCGGTTTTATCACCGGCGCGTGTGGCCCTGGAATTTGCGGGGTGAAGGGGACGTCCCATCGGATGGTTTCTTTATCGAAACGAAATTGCGCCTGTTCACCGAGAAGAAGTTCATTGACTTGGATGAGGATTTCTCCTGTAATGATCAGCGTTAGGGGAAGTCCGATGATGAGATAAAGGAAAGCGCGAAGAGTCCAACGGATCCATCGGCCGGCCCGGCCAAACACAAGGAGCTGCATCCTGAAGAGTTCAGGAATGAATCCGGAGGCGCGCCACAAAAGCCAAGGATAGTTGAGAAATTTCAGGAAAGTGATTGTTGATCTAGCTGTTGATTTCAATCGCCAATATTAATACGTTAATATGACACACATTTCAATGGGGAGGGATTTATGTCTCAAGAAGCACCAAAAAAAGAGTTGTTAGAAAAAGATTTGACGGTTGCCGCCGCTGAGTTTGAAAGATCGATCATCTCCTTTGAAAAGAATGATTTTGATGGGTGCGCCGAGTCTTTAAGGGCGGTTTTCAATAAATTGTCGCGGGTGATTGACGATCTTGTCGCCGCCTATTCTGCCGGCGTGATTTACCGTAAATTAGGAGATTTTGAGAAAGAACGCGATTCAATTTCCTCAGATCGGAATCAGCTTACCGAAGCGCTGATGAAGACTCAGCAGTATTTAAGGCTTCTGGGGCAGGAAATAGAATGGAATTATCCCTCCGAATCTTTCATTCGAAATGTTTGGAACAAACACCAGAAGAAGTTCTACCTCTCCGTCGCAGGGATTGCCCTCGCGCTGATTGTGGGGTTCTCGCTCCGGCAATTTTCTTTTCGAAATCACGGACTGCAAGGAGACTATTTTTCCGATACTGACTTGAAACAAGTGTCCCGCCGAAGGGTCGATCTGACCGTCGATTTCAATTGGGGCAAGAGCTCCCCTTTTGATAAATGGCGCAAAGATTATTTCTCGACGCGTTGGACTGGATTTTTTAAGGTTCATCGCGCCGGGAATCATTGGTTCTTCACACAATCCGATGACGGCGTCCGCTTGTGGGTGGATGGGAATTTGGTTATTAACGACTGGAATAAGCACGGAGTGAAATTAAACCGCGGGTTCATTAATTTACAGGAGGGCTTTCACGAAATCAAAATGGAATATTTTGAGTGGAATGGTCAGGCAACTGCAAGGCTTTTATGGGTCGAACCCGGGAAATCGCATCCAGAGGTCATATCGCCCAAGGATTTGGTTCCATCCAAGAAATTCCTTCCGTCAGAAGCGATCGTGTTTGAATCCACCGCTTCGGTCACAGCGGCCCCCGTTCAATGAAGTCACAGAGGGTCGTGATCGACCCTCCCTGGTACGAGAAGGGGCTTGTTGTCTTAATTCTGGCCATTCCATTAGGGGGAATGGTGTATGCGGCGTGGCCCACCTTAAGCGGAGGCGGGTTCTCCTATCCTCGGGACGCCGGCGGGCATTTGTTTCGAGCGGTGTATTGGGTTCGCTCAGTTCTTCCTTCCGGTCATTTCTTTGGATGGTTCCCTCAGTGGTATGGCGGCATTGATCTTTATCACACCTATCCCGTCCTTCTCTATTGGATTATGGGTCCGTTGTCCTTGGTTTTTGAGCAACAATGGACGCTTCGCCTTGTCTCGTTTCTCCTTTGGATTGGGATACTTCCCGCTTCCTATTTATTTCTAAAAAGTTTTGGCTTCAGCTCTCCTCAAGCGGCGCTGGGAGCCTCCCTCTCCAGTCTTCTTAATTCTACTTTGAGCTTCGGCCCGGATGCCATTTATGACATTGGCCTGCTTCCCATCGCGTTGGGGTTTATTCTCGTCATCGTCATGTTGGGCCTCTTTAAAAAAATCCTGCACGCCGAAATAGTCGAATGGAAATCCTTATTTGTGGGAGGCGCGGTTTGGGGGTGTTTGATCCTTTCCCATCCCTTTTGCGCCTACTGGGGCTTTTTTATTTCCTTTATTTTATTGTTGACCGAGCGCTTCAATCCTCGCTCTGAATGGAAAGCATTGTTTTTTCGCTATGCCGTTATGATTTTAATTGGACTGGGTCTTTCTTCTCCCTGGTGGCTGGGGTTTCTTCTTAATATGCCGCACATGCTTTCGACCAACCCGTTCGGGGTGCCGGAATTCAACGATATTTTATGGCGTCTCACTGATTTGAAGAGTCATGACGGATTGATCGTCACTCTCATGGCAGGCGTCGGGTTTGTGGCGCTGGTGCGAAAACGGGATTGGTCGAGTTTAATTTTTCTTGGCGGCGTCTTGACGTTTTCATTCTTGTTGAGTTTTGGAGCCGCCAACAAGTTCCTCCCTTTTGGAGGGCACATCGGGTGGGGACAGCGGGGCCGGTTTCAGGGGTTTTTAACTTTTTTCATTTTAATGGGGGCCGCGCAGGCATTTCGATTTTTTTCTTTTCCGCACACCTCGCGTCCGCTTCTGTTTTGGTTCATGAAAGTGCGGGACGCCGGGCTGGTTGTCTTGCTGGGGTTTTTTCTCCTCATTCCCTTAAAAGAAGCGCGCGGCCGGATCCATTCCACCATTTCAACTCGCGCGACATCCCGGTTTCCCGGATTGATCGGTTTCCTTGATCAGCGGGTGCGTCCCGGCGAATTTGTTTTATCAGAGGATGAGCTGTCCGATTATTCGATGTATGGGACTCCGCATTTCCTCCATCAAAATTTACCTCTCGCCTCGCCCCGCCTCTTCGATTGGAGCGGCGGATACCCGGAGGGATCGATTGGGACGTCCTGGTCCAAGAGTGTGTCGGCGAACCTCGCGTCTCATTGTCAAAAGCCAGCGTTCGAACGCGAACTGTTGAAGCGAGGCATCCGGTACGTGGTTTGTCTTCAGGGGACCAGCATAGAGGCGCTACGTCGCTCTTCGTGGCTTGGGCTGGTATGGAAATCGAGCCCGAACGAAAAAGGAGACGATCTGGCGGTTTTTGAAGTGAAAGGGTTTCGCCATCGCTTCGGGTTGTCTCCGGAAATCGATTCCAACATGCGTGAGTTTCACTACCGTTCTCCCGGGTCGTATGATATTTCCTTTAATAAACCCGTTGATCTCCCCCCCGGCGCAAGCGTGGCGCTTAATTATCATCCGTGGTTCTCGGCCACCGCGAATGGGAAACCGGTTCTCCTTCGGCGGGGATCGGACAACGTGACGGAATTGAGCGAAGGGGCTTCGGGGGTGTCTTCTCTGGTTCTGACGTTTTCTCCCCCATGGTTCCTAACTCTTTTAGGATGGGTTTCCTTTGCCGGGTTTCTGACTTTTATAATTTATGAGTTGATCCGTAATGTAAAATCATTCCTTCATGAACGAATTAAACGAATTTAAAGATCTGGCGTTCAATNNTCAAGCCGGCATGAAAACGGCGGTGCGGTTGGTCGACGAGGGCGAATGGCATTCGGCACTGACGTTGGCCTCTCAAAACGGCAAACGCCTGTCGGACCTCATTCGCGAACTCCGTGAACTCAATAACGCGACGAAACTTTACATGGATGTTGTTCTCGCGAATAAAATCCCCCGGTTTCGAGAAGACCAGGCGTATGTCGAACAATTCGAGGCCGCGATGGCGGAGCACAAGGTGTGGGACGACACGAGCCGATGTAAGGACACGCTCCATCGGTTGGAATATGACGCGCGGGTTCTCTCAAAAGAAATTCTTGCTCTCCTTCCCCTCCCGGATTCCGCCTTTTTCTTGTTTTTCCGTTCTTTTTTTTCAAAGAAAACAATTTTCGGGAGCGTTTCTGTCTTTGTGGCTATTGTCCTTGTCGTTCTTGGTTTGATGGTTGCGGATCGGGAAAAGCATTCTCTTTTGGGCGAATATTACAGCGACAAAGATCTCAAAACGCTTTATAAAACCAGGCTCGATTCAAGTATTGATTTTCGCTGGGGACAAGGCGGCCCGTTTCTTTGGGGATTTAAGACGGATTTGTTTTCCATTCGGTGGACGGGGTTTTTATTGATCGACAAAGACGGCCTGTATGACTTTCGATTGGAATCCGACGACGGCGTTCGCTTTTGGATTGATGAACAAATGGTGATCAATGATTGGAACGTCCATTCGACCAAAGTGTCGGAAGGCCAAAAGGAACTCAAGGCGGGGTCTCATTCTATTAAGGTGGAATATTTCGAGGATTATTCGAACGCGCAGGTCCGGCTTTTGTGGCGACTTCCGGGAGAAACCGAGTTTAATATCATTCCTTCCCGTTTTTTCAAAAACGAAAAAGATTCAACCCCGAACGACTAAGGGGAGCCTGCCTTATTTCATGACGGAGAACCTGTATTTCTTCCGTATTGTTTCCTTCCCCGCTTTTTCGGCCGTCACAACCCCGACGTACACGCCGGATTTAAAGAGCGATGGGTCCATGGCGTGTTCATAAGAGGGCTTGCCGTTCACCAAGCTGATTTTATCGTCAATCCTCTTCTCGTATACCAGATCCCCTGCGACATCATAGATTCGGGTCGTCACGTTATCCGACAGTCCCACTTCAACGTGAAGGGTTGGTATGTCTCCATTCTTGGTCGGATTTGGGAATACATAGACATCCCCAAAGGAGTAGGGAAGAGACACGATGGGAGCGAAAATCTGATAGTAGCCGAACGTGACGAGATGGGCTTTTAGCACCCAATCGCCATAGGATTGGACTTCAACGGGAACCCATTTATCTTTTCCTGTTTGGCGGTAGAGGACGGGATCCCCCATTCCTTCGGGCAATTTGGGCATCCGAATGTCCAGCGATCGGGTGGCCAGGTTCAATGTTGAAATGAAGCTTTTCAAGCCGCCAAAGCTAAAAATGACGTTAAGCCCTCCGGTTATGGAGGTGCCTTGATCCGCCTGGGAAGATTCGCCGGCCATAATCGTCGAACCCAGTTGCGTTAATCCGTTGGCGACGCCATAGGCTGACGCGGAGGATCCGCTATCGGTCGTAGCAGCCATAAAGGAGAGCATTGGAGCCCCCGGCGAAGTCGTCGGTCCACTGGACGGGTTTCGTGATGGCCCTTGTGACGGTACTGGAGAGGGTTCGTCCGATGGGGAATCGGATGGTTCATCAGAGGGTTCATCCGATGGGGAATCGGAGGGCGTCGGTGTTGTTGAGGGTGTTGGCGTTGACGACGGTGTCGGTGTTGACGACGGTGTCGGTGTTGACGACGGCGTCGGTGTTGACGACGGCGTTGGTGTTGACGACGGCGTTGGTGTTGACGACGGCGTTGGTGTTGACGACGGCGTCGGTGTTGACGAAGGCGTTGGTGTTGATGACGGCGTCGGTGTTGACGATGGTGTTGGTGTTGACGAAGGTGTCGGTGTTGATGACGGCGTCGGTGTTGATGACGGCGTTGGCGTTGACGAAGGCGTTGTTGATGGTGTTGACGACGGCGTTGGCGACGTTGGGGGGGTTGGTGACGTTGGCGGAGTTGGTGACGTTGGGGGGGTTGGTGTTGACGAAGGCGTTGGTGTTGACGACGGCGTCGGTGTTGACGAAGGTGTTGGCGTTGACGACGGCGTCGGTGTTGACGATGGTGTCGTTGAAGGTGTTGATGACGGAGTCGACGATGGTGTCGTTGATGGCGTCGGAGAAGGCGGCGGAGAAGGCGGCGTTGAAGGTTTTGATGACGGAGTCGTTGAAGGCGTTGTCGACGGAGTTTTAGAGGGCGTTGTTGATGGTGTCGTTGAAGGTGTTGATGACGGAGNNAACTCCACCGGAACGCGGTACCGGCCTGTCACTGTTGTGGCGTCAGTGGTTGAATATAAATAAAGTTCCAGAAAATAGGATTTTCCCTTCTCTGGTTTTTCGGAGATATCAAAACTAAAGTCATCGGCAGTTTTAAATCCGAGCGTGTCCGCGACGGGGCCGCTAGACTCCTTATCGCGAGACATGTGTGTCTCGTCTTTGTATCCATCGCTCGTTGAGCTGGGGGGAGGCGCGGGAAGTGGATAGGTGCCGAAGGTGCCATCCGCATTATCGCTTTCTTCTTGGAAAAGCTGAAGAAGGATGGATTTATCGCCTTCGGCGTTGTATGGGATGCCTATTGGCTTTGGCGTTTTGCAAAGGGGGTGAGTAACCGTAAAAAAAACCGATGTGATCTTACATTTGTCGTCGACTTTAACATCGTCAAATTTAATTTTATCTCTGTTTACGGGCCAAAGTTCTGTGTCACACGCGTTGGGCGGGTAAATAGCATTACCCAAACCTTCCACGCAATAGGTAGCTGGGCATTTGTCTTCCGCTTGCGACAGGGAGGAGGCGAAAAGAGAGAATAAAAAAAACGCCGCGCCAAGAAAGACAACTGGGCGCGTTTTTCCGCGTTGAGTGTTTTCTCTTTTCATTGATTTCATGTTAATTATCGTCGATTAAACCATTTCCTCGCCAATATGTTCTAGTAAGTATAATGACTTATTCTTACATTAAATGTATCGGATGAATATTAAGATTGCCTTAATTTTCCATTAAATAGTGACGATGATTGGTCCGGGCGACGACGGGGTGATTTGACCAGTCTTCATTATCCGAATCACTTTGATATTTAGAGCTGAAAATCTCTTTTAGGTTTTTCCGTCGGATGTGGTATAATTCGAGACCCAATTCTTAACCAAGTCTTAAGACGAACTTAATACCGAATGAGATACAATAACACCATGAAAACAATCAAACAGAGAGCTCTTTGGCGAACCTGCGGAGCCTTTTTCACAGTTGGGTTTCTCCTTCTTCAGTTCCCCAGCGCTTCGTTGACGCCCACATGGTCTCCCGAAGAGCAGATCCGTTATGGAGACATGCGAACCCGGAAGACCTTGGATGAGTTGGATCATTTGGGGTTGCGTCCCCATTTGAAGGACTATGTCCTCCGGGAATTGCTCTACTTCCAGAAAAAAAGCGGGAAATCATTGGCTGAAACGCTGCGAGAACCGGAATGGGCGAATAAATTGGGACTTTCGTCCGGTCAATACAAGGTCACCTGGTATATCGCCAATCCTTTTGAATTGCTGCCTCGAGGGCTTCAAACAGAGATAAAAGAGCGCAATACCCCTTTGCGAAGCCGTTCTCAGATTATGAAATGGGCGAAACTTAGTCATTTCTCCGAATCCTGGCGCCGGGCGCTCAAGGCGGCTTTAATTGAGACCACCCCCGAGAATCTGTGGCGCGCTTCACGTGGGAAACGCCCTTTTGCCAAGAACGGCCGTTTTTTAGAGCCCATTGTTGTTGACCATGGGAACGGAAAGTTTGAGGTGAGAGACGGACATATCGCCACCGATCCCAGGGTTATTCCCACCAACACGGAGGTCCTGCTCTTGGTCCGCATAAATGGGGAAGACCGGATCTTAAAGGTGAGAGCGGCTGATATTGGAGGCGGGGTTCGAGGTAAACACGTGGATTTGCCGATCCATGTCGGACCTGAGACAAAACCCATGCCGGACACGCGGCTTCCCGAAGAGATACGCAATCGTCGGGTTCATATTTTGACGCCGGTTCGATATCGAATCAATCGAGGTCAAAAGGCCTGATCGGGTTTTCGGTCACTCCTTCTCTCTTCGCTTTCTCCACTTCCTGCTGAAAGGTTTTCTCGCTTTTCTTTTTTTGCCCTTCAAGCTCTTCTTTTTTCACTTCGAACAAGCTGGCTCTTCGTTTTTTCGCTTCTTCCAATTTTCGAAAGGCGGAAGACATCTTGTCTTCCCCATCGGCCCTTTTCTCCTGGGCCGACCATTTTTGAACCATTTCCCCCGTCTCGGCTTTCACTTCCATCATTCCTGCACAAAACGGACATGTCACGTAGATTGTTTTGGACATTCGGATGCCTCCCAAAATAAAAAACCCCACTTAAGGGGTTTTTTATGAGTCGATAGATTGACGATTCGTTGGATCTTAGGCTTTTTGAACGTTGGCGGCCTTGGGACCTTTTTCGGATTCGACAATGTCGAATGTCACCGCATCCCCCTCAGCCAAGGATTTAAATCCTTCGCCGGTGATTGAGGAATAATGAACGAACACATCTCCGCTTCCATCTTCTTTGGAAATAAACCCAAAACCCTTTTGATCGTTAAACCACTTCACTTTTCCTTTATTACTTCCCATGTTCGTTTTTAAAACCATCCTATGAAAAAACTCATTTTCGTTTAAATGAGGGCCGCCCCATGAATGCGACGAACCTGATTGAATTCTAGCAAATGGACTCCACGGGTCAAGAGGTTAGAGAGGTTATTTATCAGGGGGGGTCTCCCCCTTTTTTTTGACAAACCGCACCTCTTTTTCCCCCGGACGCAGATAATCCAGTTCCTTCCGGACCAAGGCTTCAGTGGCGTTTGGATTGTTTTTTAAGGAATTGATGTCCGATTGCTTCTGGTTAGCTAGTTCCGTCAGGTTTTTGAGCTCGTTTTCCGCGGAACGGATGGCTCGCCGGCGGCCGATCGTATGGCGGAACCCTGAGTTAAATAACAGGCTCGCCAAAAAAAGACCGGCCACGCCGATCAATAGCCACAAGGTCCGCTTGCGCGCCATGAAGTTGAACAACGGTTAGTTCTTCCCGAAGTCAAATACCTTGTGCCCCAGGAAGTTGGCTCGGCGCCCCAGCTCTTCTTCAAGGCGGAGCAGTTGGTTGTATTTGGCGATACGGTCGGAGCGGGAGGCGGACCCCGTTTTGATTTGCCCGGCGCCAACGGCGACGGCCAGATCGGCGATAAAGGCGTCTTCCGTTTCTCCCGATCGGTGCGAGATAATGGAGTGGTACCCATTTTTGGTGGCCAATTGAATGGCGCGGATCGTTTCCGTCAGGCTTCCAATCTGGTTCACTTTAATGAGGATCGCGTTGGCGATATTTTTATCAATACCGTCTTGAAGGCGTTGCGTGTTGGTGACGAAAATGTCGTCGCCAACCAGTTGAGTTCTTTTGCCGAGAACGTCGGTCATGTATTTCCAGCCGTCCCAGTCGTCTTCGGACAATCCGTCTTCAATGGAGACGATCGGATAATCCTTTAGCAATTTCTCGTAATAGCCGACCATTTCTTTCGAAGAGAATTTCGGCTGGCCTTTTTCACCTTCGAGAGTATAGGTTCCGTTGGAGTAGAGTTCGTTGGAGGCGACGTCTAAGGCCAGCAGGACGTCTTTCCCCGGTTTATAGCCGGCGGCCGTGATGGCCTCACAGAGCAGTTTAAGCGCTTCTTCATTGGAGGACAAATTGGGAGCGAATCCCCCTTCGTCTCCCACAGACGTGGAGAGATTTTTGGATTTCAATAGTTTTTTGAGCTGATGGAACGTTTCCACTCCAACGCGGAGGGCTTCCCGGAAGGAGCCCCCTTTGACGGGAACGATCATGAACTCTTGAATGTCGACATTGTTGTCGGCATGAGCGCCGCCGTTTAATACGTTCATCTGCGGGACCGGCATGACGATGGGCTTTTTTTCATAACCGAACGTTTGCCGTATGTGTTGATAGAGGCAGAGACCTTGCGAGGAGGCGCCGGCGCGGGCACAGGCCAGCGATACGCCTAAAATGGCATTGGCGCCGAGGGCGGCTTTGTTCGGCGTG
>PLLH01000066.1 GCA_003140895.1 Elusimicrobiota bacterium | reverse complement strand
TGGCCGGGCCGGTCCTTGACGAACGTAATCAACTGTTCGTACCGGGACATTTTCTTTGAGACGAGCCGCGGGTTCATGGGCGGCGGAAAAAGTTCTTGAAGAACCCGGCAAATGGTTTTGACTACTTCAATGTTCGTCCTCTCATTATTTCCGCCGATATTATATTTCTCTCCGAGGCGGCCTTTGGTGAGCGCCCGCCAAATGCCGGCGCAATGATCTTCCACGTACAGCCAATCCCGGACATTCCCCCCATCCCCATAAACGGGGAGCGGTTTCCCATCGATCGCGTTCAACAGCACCAAGGGAATCAGCTTCTCGGGAAATTGATAGGGACCGTAATTGTTTGAACAATTGGTAATAAGAGTCGGGACAGAATAGGTGTGAAAATAGGCTCGAACCAGATGGTCGGCCCCCGCTTTGGAGGCGGCGTACGGAGAATTCGGCGCGTAAGGCGATGATTCCTTAAAAAGCCCCGTTTTACCGAGAGAACCGTAGACCTCGTCGGTGGATACATGCAAAAATCGAAATCGCTTTTTAAGCGTCTTGTCTGCCCGGCTCCAATACCGCCGCGTCGCCTCCAATAATTCATAGGTTCCCAAAAGATTGGTGTCGATAAAGGTTTTGGGTTCGTCGATGGAGCGGTCCACGTGCGTTTCGGCGGCGAAGTTCACAACGGCCAAGGGTTTGTACCCCTGAAACACGGCGTTCATCTTCTTCCGGTCGCCAATATCGGCGCGAATAAAAGCCACCCGGGCGCACAAAACATCGTCCAGGCTTTCGCGATGTCCGGCGTACGTCAATTTATCGACGACGACGATGGTTCCCGGAAATTTTGTTAAGGCGAATCGAACAAAGTTCGAGCCGATAAACCCGGCGCCGCCAGTCACGATCAAGGAGTGCTGATTAACCTTTTTCATTAGGGGAGTGATCATACCAAACGTCTAACGTCTTTTTTGACCTGGCCGGGCGAACTGCGAATAGATGTCATAAAATGAATCGATTTAATTTCAAGAAGGGATTATGGCTGAACCGCACATGGGAGCGAAAAAACCGGCCGTATTGGAACTGGAACCGGGAACGTATTACAAATGCCGCTGCGGAAATTCAAAGAAGTTGCCGTTTTGCGACGGGTCTCACAAAGGGACCGAGTTCACACCGGTGGAATTCAAAATTGATCAAAAGAAAAAAGTGGCTCTTTGCCAATGTATGCACACCAAAAACGGAGCGTTCTGCGACGGAACCCATAAAACGCTGTAATTAATTATTTCTTTTTTTCTTGGGCTTCGGGAGGCGATTGGCTCTTCGGGGCTTGATCCGGGTTTTTGATGACGAACACCACCCGGCGGTTGCGGGACCTCCACGCGACCTGATCTTCATCGGGTTGGCGCGGCAGGTTTTTATTATCTCCGTAACCAATGGCGGCGATGTGCTTCGGAGGATACTGATATTTAGTTAAAAGGTATTTGACCACGTTGGTGGCCCTGGCCGTCGAAAGCTCCCAATTCGATTCAAATTTCGCGGAGCGAATCGGCGCGTCATCGGTATGGCCTTCCACAATCATGTCATGATTTCGTTCCGCTAGTTTTTGAAACGTCGGGGCCAGCCCGTCCAGGATTCGTTTCATCTGATCCGACAACTCTGAAGACCCGCTTTCAAAAAAAACGTTGTACCCTTGTTCCTGCAAGGAGATCACCAGCCCATCCTTGGTGATTTTCACATCCCCCGCCACGTCCTCTTGTTTCATGGTCTCTTCCACTTCTTTTTTCGCTTCCTGAATGGGTTTGGACAAAGAAGCGGACATCGCATAAAGAATCAGATAAAAACAAACCAACTCGGTCATGAGATCGGCGTAGTTGACCATCCAGGGAGGAGCGGGGTGGCCGATCTGGGCCACCCGGGGATCGGAGGCGTCAATGAGATCTTTGGATTTAAGAGGCATGGCTACACTTCACGCGGTCCGGTACGAATCATGTTGCGCGTTGTGGGATCTAAATACGCCTTCAAATTCGATTCCATAAGGCTGGGGGCAACCCCTGTTTGCAGCAGAAGAACGCCGCGAATAATAATTTCTTTGATCAGCAACTCTTCTTCGGAACGGCGTCTCAACTTGCCCGCCATGGGAAGGAATAAAAGATACCCAGAACTCAAACCATAAAACGCCGCCGACAAAGCCAGCGCCATCCGCCGAGGAACCTGGGCCACGTCTTCCAGCGTGGACATCATCATAATCATTCCCAGAATCGTTCCAATAATCCCGAACGCCGGAGAATACGTCCCCAACGAGTTAAAGATTTCCTGGCCGATCTTATGGCGCTCACGCACAAACCCCAGCTCCGTTTCCATCATGTTCTGAGTGAACTCTTTGTCGGCGCCATCGATAACGAGTTGAACGCCGCGCTTCAAGAAATCGTCCTTCGTTGATTTCACTTCATCTTGCAAAGAGAGGAACCCGTCGGTCCGGGCCTTTTTGGCGAATTTAACGAAGGTCGTTACTATATCCTGCGTATCAATGACGTTGGAACTCATCACCTTCTTTAACACCCGGAAAAGTCCGAACACCTGCGCCGCCGGGTAATTCACGAGCAGCGCGCAAATGGTCAACCCGATCACGATAAAGAACGCTTCGGCGTTCATAAAGGGGGCGAACCCCTTGAGCCCTTCGGCCATAAACACCGTTGCGAACACCATCACTCCTGCGAACAAAATTCCTGCGACTGTTGTTAAATCCATAGGTCCTTTTTACGACTCACTTTCTCGACAATGCTTCTTTTTCGATAAACCGTTTTTCACCAATCTTCCGCCGGTACTCAACAATTTTTTCGATGACCTGATCCACCGACTCCAAAACAACGAGGTTGTTGCCGGTGATCAAGGTGATCAAGGTATCCGGCGCGCTCTCAAGCTGTTCAATCAATTCCGCATTCAAAACAAATTCCATCCCATTGAGTCGTCTTAAGGCAATCATAGATCTGACTTTTTGTCTTTTTTCTTGCCGAATTCAATGATCGGCGTATCCAAAAACCGGCCGATCGCGGAGAAAAACCCTTTGTTTTTATTGGCCCGATCTGAGATTGACGTAAGGCGTTTTGATAACTCGTTTTTATAGTGGTCTTCGGCTTGGCGCAAGAGATCCTGAGCTTCATGCTCAATTTGAGCCCGGGCCTCGCGCGCCCGTTTGAGCTCATCTTTCATGCTCTCGTTTTCCCATTTCGATTTATCGATCTCTTTTTTCGACTCATCGCGGGACTCTTTGATTTGCTGCTCCACCAACGCCTCTCGATCCCGGAGCCGCTCCAAGAATTCCGCCTCCATCTTCTCTCGAATCTGGTTTTCAAGAACCTGCGNNCGAACCAGCTCTTTCTTGGCGTCCTCAATTCTCTGGATCATTTCTTTCTGCTTAAGTTCAATCAGCCGGTCGATTTTTTTCTTCGTTTCGTTGCGGACGGCGTCGCGTTCACTTATCGCCTCATCCACTTTCCTCTCGAGTGAATGAACGCGGCTCTTATATTCATCGTTCATCTCTTCTTTGTCGCTGATCAATTGTTTCAACACCCGTTCTTTTTCCTTGAAAATCTCTTCCTTGTTGCCGATGTTCTGCGCCGCTTCTTTCGCGGAGCGCAGTTGTTGGCGCAACGACTCCAGCTCTTCATTTTTCTGCTCGCATTGCTGCTGAAGTTTCGTCCGGGATTCGATACCCTTCCCGCTGGATATGTCCCTGAGATCATCCAATTCGATTTTCATCTGAGCCATTTTCTGTTTGTCGATCTCGGACGTGTTTTTCAAAGAGGAGAGCTCGTTGTCCTTTTGTTGAAGCGCCGCGTTCATTGACTCAAATCCCATGCTTCGCTGCCGAAGTTCCTGCTCCAACACGACTTTGGACTCTTCTAAATTCTGAAGCTTCTCACGGTCTCGCCGGAGGTCCTCCTGAAGCTGATTGGAACGGCTCTCCAGCTCCCGTTGAACGGATCCCCATTCGCCCCGAACACGATCCAGCTCTTCTTTTAATTGTTTCGCCTGCTCCGCGGCTTGAGCCGCCCGCTGGGCCGTTTCGTCCGTCACGTTCGCTTTCTGCTGGGCTTCCGCCAACTGCAGCCGCATGTTCTCCATTTCATCCCGAACTTTATTGCGGGCCGCCTCATATTCCTGTTGGGCGTTCATGTCGTACCAGTTCAAGCGAGTCTGAAGATTCCGCATCCGCGTTTCAGCCTCGCCCTGCACTTTGTCGACTTCACGCTTCACGTCCGCGCGCACTTTCTCCAACTCCCGATTTAAATCGGCCACGGTCGTTTCCAGCGTTCGCCGTTTCTCAAAGGCGTCTCGCTCAGACGTGTCCTGCACGCGCTGCAGCTCTTGAATCTTCGCTTGCAAAACCGTCTCTTTGTTTGAAAGGTCCCCGATCACCCGTTCTTTTTCTTTTAATTGGCCATTGAGCTTGTCCAGCTCTCCCAGTTGCCGGTCCTTCTCCCGCGCCATCTCACCCGTGGCGATCTTTTGGGCCGATTCCGCCTTCGCGCTATCGGAGAGGCGGCCCTGAAGTTGCTCGATCTGAGATTGGAGGGAAGACACCTGGGATTTAAGCCGGTCCATCTGGCCATTCCGCTCCGCCGCTTCTTTGGCGTTCAGCTCGCTTTGGTGGTTGAGCGCCGCCACTTGTTTTTCAAATCCGTCCCGTTCCACTTGCGCTTGCTGTTTCGCCATTTGGGCGGCGGCGTCCATCTGATGCTGGAGTTCGGTCAGTCTCTTTTCGTATCCGTCCTTCTCAATTTGCGCTTGTTGCTTCGCAACCCCTAAAGCGGATTCCATTTGTTGCTGGAGGGCGAGCAACCGCTTCTCATACCCTTCCCGCTCCACTTGCGCCTGCTGTTTCGTCATCGACGCCGCCGACTCCAACTCTCTGCGCAGCGTTGACTTTTCAACCCGGCTCTGTTCCTCTAAAAATTTCATGGCGGACTCAAGCTGGCGCGTTTCATCGCGCAAACTTTGACGCTCCATCTGAATGTGCTCTTTCTCCTGCTGGGTTTTTTCCTTGATCCGCTCCAATTCGCGGTCCAATTTGTCCCGATCTCCCGTCACGGTCTTAAGCCGGTCTTCCCACAGGGCTTTTTCCTGTTCAGCCTTGAGCGTCATTTCTTGGCGCAGACGCGTGGCCTCGGCATCTCGTTCACGAATGGTGGCTTCAAGAGCCGATTTCTCCTGGGCCCACCGGTATTCCAAATCTTTGAGCCGAGTTGAGAAATGACTCTCCATTTCCTGAGTCACCTGATCCCGCTGATTGAGCTGGCCCTTCAGTGTCTGAACCCACGCTTCCCGCTCTTCCGCAAGGCGGCGTTCCATTTGGATGAGCCTGGATTCGGCTTTGTGGCGGGCCTCCTCCAATTCCTGCTCTTTCTTCTCCCGCCTCAATTTGTCCTGAATATCTTTGATGGAGGTTTCCACTTTCGCGGAAACCGCCTCTTCTTCTTTCGACCGCAGGGACGCCAATAAAACCTTCTCGCGCTCTTCGAGAAGTTTCTTTTCCAAATCGGAAATCTTCTGTTCCATCGACGCCTTGGAACCTTCCGCCTCGTTCAAATGGGATTGCATTTGTTGAGTGGCCGGTGGCAGTGGCGGCGGTGGCGCGCCCTGAGAGAACGGAGGCTTTAACCCAGGGGCTCCAACGGGCGGCATCACGGACGCGCCAAAGGGTCCTGCCGGAGGTTTTTGAACGGGAGCGCCCAAGGGCGGCGACATGCGAGGAAGTGGGTTGGGCCCGCGGGGTGGAACAGGACCTTTGGGCAAGCTCGACGGTTTCTTACCGGGGGGCGGCGGATGCGGAGGCTTTTGCTGAGACGGCCCCTGCGGCGGTTGATTATCGTTTGGTTTGTCCATAACCGAGCTCTATTTTTCCGACGTCTTCATTTTATGCTGCGTTTTTCTCACGACCGATGTCTGGAAGCCGCTCGCCCAAGGCGACCAAGGCTTTTTGAAAACTCTGTAAAAACAGCTCTGTCTGCTTCTCTTCTTCCTGATAATGCCGGTCCAAGAAGCTGATCTGCTCCCCGAATCCGGAGGTTCTCTTTGACAATTCAGCCTGCATCATCTGCAGCCGGTCCATCCAATCATCGATGAGCGACTCACACTCTTTAATCTGTGCGAGAATCCGCGTTTTTTCAAGCTCTAATTGAATTTCTTTTTGTTTCATTTGGCCTTGGTTCTTGTCCGTGATCTGAATAATAAACTGCTGCAAATCATCAATTCGCTTGTTTTCCCGGCCCTCCGCCTCAACCGTATGCGTTTGTTGGGTTGAAAAATGTTGAGACAGATTCTCCAGCTGTTCACTCAAGGCCTCCCGCTCTTTCCTAATGACATCGAGACGGTTCTTGAGCATGGACCACAACCGGTCCTTCCGCCACTGCCAGCGCTGGGCGAGCAGATCGTTTTCCTTTTCGGCGTTCGTGACCAAGCTTTGGTGGCGGGACTTAATATCGGACAGCCGTTGCTTCAGCTCGTCCCGTTTGGCCTCGAGACTTCGATACGCCACCCGCGCCTGCCTGTCCACTCTCATTTTCTCGGCATCAAACTCGGCCTCTTGAACGCTCTTCTGCATCATGAGGGTCCGGATCTGGTTCTCCCAATGCCATTTCTTTTTTTCATACTCTTCACGGAGACGGTTGATTTCCTTTTCTTTATCGGCCTTCTCCTGCTGATACAGTTTCTGCTCGTAATCCCGCTTTTCCGTCTCGTTTTTGACGGCTTCTTTCAGTATGGACTCCTCTTTCTCAAACGATTCCTCAGCATCTTTCTTCCGTTGGTCATGCCCTAGAATCAAATCCTGCAGCTCCTTTTCCGCCGCCTCCACTTTCTCCTTATACTCCCTCACTTCCCCTTCGCATCGCCGTTTGTCTTCTTCCGCTTTTTCAATCAACGTGGCCTTATCAATCTCCAGTTGTTCTTTGCCCAATTGCATGGCGATATGGGCGGATTCAAGCTCTTTCTCTTTGTCCGAACGGATCGTCGACAACTTCTTCTCCAAATCGTCTTTTTCCTTCGCCAATGATTCGTAATCGCGTCTCATGGTTTCCAAGGCCATCTGCCAGCCTTGCTGTTTCGCTTCCATTTGATCGCGAATAAGCCCCAGCTTTTGTTCGTTATCGTTTTTGAGCGTTTCCAGCTCCCTGAGCGTCCGCACTTTGGCATTTCGAACGGACTCCTCTATCTTCGCCCATGCCTGAAGGACTTTCTCACGCTCCACCAGGAGGTGGCGCCGCTGCTCTTCATACAAATCGCAGAGCGCGCTTTTTTGTTTCTCAAAGGAAACCTGGGTATTGACCTTCTCTTCCTGAAGATGCGCCAGGTCCCGGTCGGCCTGTTTCTGAAAAGCTTGAAATCCCCCCTGAAGCTTTTCGATTTCAGAACGGGCAATGGTGGTATCGCGTTCCAGCTGATATTTGTGATGGGTGTATTCTTTCGCCGCTTGATCCCGATGGGCGCCCAGCTGCTCGATATCGGCGTTAAAGGACGCCACAGCGGCGTCCCGGGCGTTCTCCAACTCCTTTATTTCTTCCTGGAGAAGTCCTTCGATTTCAGTCAGATGAGATGCGGCGATGCGGCTGGATTTCTCCATCCACTTGGAAAGGCGTGTGAATTTTTTTTGAAATAGTTCTCCCGAGCTCATGTTGTTCCTCCCGATCACGACGTCGGAGTGGAGATGCTGGCTCTTAAATCCTCCACCCATTTTTGAAGTTCTTCGTTTGGCTGCATGCTTAAAAGAGTGTCATAGGCCGCGAGGGCTTCCTGGGTGCGGCCGGCGCTGTAGTACGCATTCCCCAACGCCTGGTGCGCCTCCGCCAAAGATGGATCCATCTGAACGCTGGCTTCCAGCTGACGAATCCCTTCCTCCAATTGGCCCGCAGCGACAGCGGTGGATCCGGCGTTATACGCCTCCAAGGCCCCTTCCGGATTCGTCGGCTGGGCGCTTGCGCCCAACAGAGAATTCAATTGGAATGAAGCGAGGCCCGATCCCATCTCGTCCGTTTCAAGAGACGAAATATTTCCTTTTTGCCTGAAAGAAATTTTCCCTTCGGTTTCCATGGTTTTGACGAGGTCCACAATTTTTCGGCGTTCCTCCTCAATTTGGTCCTCGGTCACGGGGCGTCCGTATTCCATTTCTTCTTTCAGAAGCGTCACAGCGCCTTGAGACATGTTTTCAAAAAATTTCTGCTGAAGCTCGGGGCTGACGCCCCGCAAAGCCCGTCCCAATTGTTCCATCTTAAGCTCTCGAACAACCGTCTGCATCGCCGGTTTCGGGAAATTCACCATGTCCTCGAAAAGAAGGATGTGTTCCCTGACGCGCTCATAAATAGACGGTTTTTCATTCTTCAGATACTCCAGAATATTGTCCCGGGCAAACCGATCTGAACTCTCGAGGATCACGACAAGCTTCTCAAGCCCACCGACAACGAAATCGATTTTTTGCTTGATGTCCTCATCAATGGTCATGACTTGCTCAAGAGACGTCTGGCGATACATGGCGGTTTCCAGCGCCACCTTGGCCTGAAGGTTCGGCGGAAGCGCCTCCATCACCTTAAACGCGTGATCCGCCGTGAGATAGGAAATCACAAGCGCCACAATCCACGGCTCCTCGTGATGAAGCAGATACGCCAGCTGCTTGATGTTCTCATCTGTGACATATTTGAATGGCTCAAATTTTTTCATGGCTTCCTCCTCCGCCTCAAGCGCCGCTTGTTCCTCCGGCGTCAATTCCTTTTCTCCCGAATTGTCCGTGTCCTCGCCCTCCGTCTCCGCTTCGCTCTCGCTTTCGGCCTGGCTTTCCATTTCCACTTTCGAGCGAGACTGCTCCTTCATCCCCTCGATGTAGTTCTTCATAAAATCGGCCAAGGGCCCAAAGAAAAACTTGAGGAGCATCATGACCAGCAGCAACAAGAACAGCAGGATCAAATGTTGTGGTTTTAAAAAGTCCCATAAATTTTTGGTTACCGTCTCCTTCGGATTGAAGGTGTCCTTGTCATAGGCCGCCGCCCGGAACACCACCTTCAACACACTCTTAAACCGGTCAAACGCCGACTTCAGCGTTTCTTCCGCCAGAGCAATCCGCTCTTTTGGGATCATCTCATCGTGAACAACCGTGATATCAAACCGCTTTAAAACCGTTTTAACGTCCACCGACGATTGCTGAGCCGCTTGAGTTTCAACGCTGGCATCTTTCGGCGTCTGCTCTTTCGTCACCGATTTCGGGGCCGGCACCCACGGCAGCAAATAGTTTTCATCGGTGAGGCCGCTCTTGCTGTCTCGTTTCTGATTGAGGGCCGATCCCCCTTTGCGAATACTTTCCAGCGACAACTCCACATTCACCAACACGCTGGATTTGCCTTTCCCCAAGAGGCTGTCGCAAATGGCCTGCGCCTGTTTCTCCGTATCTTCTTTAAGACGGCGTTCCTGCTCCAGCGCCATCGGATCAGGCGCGTCCGTCTCCCCTCGGAGAAGGGGAGCCATGTTAAAGATCAGCTGAACCGCCAATAATAAGGAGAAGAAGCGTTTTTTCATGCACCCGCCTTGTCCACTTGGAAGTATAAGCTCCCCTTTGTGATATTTCCATGACAGATTTTCGATACGTTTTTCGAGGCCACTTATTTGTACACCCCTAATTGTTTCAAGTAATCGATGGCCGTCTGGTTGTTCGGCTCAAGTTCGAGCGCGCGTTTCCAAAGAGTGATGGCCTTTTCCTTCTCACCCAAGAGGAAGAACGAAGCGCCCATACGCCCGATCGCCGTGACGTTGCTCGGATCGATCCTCAACACTTCTTCGCATTTGTTGATCGCGACGTCGTAGCGGCCTTCATAGATGGCCGTCAACGCGTCATGCAGCTTCTGATCGACCAGCGTCCAGCGAGCGCCGGAGACGCTTTCGCGCGGCGGCTCCACCACAGGCTGACCAGCCAACCGGGCGATACGATTCGTAAAGTTCATCAGGCGCTGGTTGGACGGGTTCTTTTCGTACGCCGTCCGCAACGAGTCATAGGCGGTTTGCATATCGCCCGACACGTACGCCGCCACCCCCTGCCGAACCAACCGGTCGATTTCACCGTCGCCGGTCGCCGAGGGGATGGAACCGGCGATTCCATGTAACTTATTGATCATGGTCTGAAGGTTCTTGTTTGCCGGATCAATCGCCATCGCCGCTTCCAACTTCGCGACCGCCTGCGCGTAATTTCCTTTGGCAAACGCGGTCTGGCCGGCCTTCACCAAGCGCTCCGTTTCTTTCTCGCGGTTGCTATCGGCCGTCTGACCAAATTTGAAGGAGAGAGAAAACCGTTGGGACATGCCGAGTTCGGTCAAACCGAACGCTAAATCAAGGTTGATTTTGCTGAAATTAAACCCAAAGCCGGCTGTGGTCTCGGCGATTTTTCCATCCCGATTCTCAAGACCCATCCGGAACGCCATCTTTCGCGAGGCCCAATATTCCGTGCCGACGTTCCATCCCATTCCGGAGTACGCGCTGGAATTGATGTCCGCGGCCAAGATCACGCGGTCGTTCAAAAGGGAGTACGCGTTGCCGATACGAATGGTGAGCGGGAGACGATCGTCCGAATTGGCCGGTTTCTGCGTGACCGCGTTTTTGAGTCCGAGACCGAACCGGTAGCTGCTGCTCACTTTGGCGAAGATCGACGCGTCCACCGCCGAGAAAGATTGAGAGAACGTGTCGACGGTGTTTGTAATGCGTTTAAGTGACAAGCCCATCGAGACCCGCTCCGTCACTTGTTTCCCGTAAGCGAAGGTCATGGCTTGTTGGCTAACCACATACTCGCCCACCTTTTCAATGGAAGCCACTTCACTGGAATTGGAAGGGTTCATTGTGACTTTAATTTTTTCAAACCCCCCTGAACTCAGTTTGGTCATATTGAATCCCCAGACACCCGCTTTCGCGGTCGGATGGGCGTAGCTGAGGAACGTGTACACCGTCTGTTCGAAAAGAGCGGCTTGAAGACCCATGAGCTCCTTTCTCTGCAGTTGGACCAATCCCGCCGGGTTCCAGTAGGTGGCGCTGGCGTCATCGGAAACGGCCATGAACGCGCGGCCCATTCCGAGGGACCGGGCGCCGGCTCCCCACTGCATGAAACCACCGGGTTCTCCTGCCGCGAAGGCGGGTGAGGCAGAGGTGAGAAGGGCCGAGATTAGAAGCGCCAGGGTGAGTAGCGTCTTCCAACCTCGGCCCAATAATGCCTGCAACAGGAATGAATAAACGGACTTATTTAGGACAAACGAGAGGATTGAATGGAGGCGAGAATAAAGCGTGTTGAAAAATCGATTGAGGGTTGGATTAAATAAAGAAACCTTTGAGATAGGATATCTCAAATTAAAAATGGCTCGTAAAGCCATATGCTGTTTAACCCATTCGCCCATGAGTCACTCACCCTTGACCCCAGCCTACCGTCAGATCGGCGCCGAAACAAGCGCTAGAAAAAAAATGCCGGCTGCGAACTTTATTTCAAGTTCGTAGTCGGCTTACCGAAATACGAGTTGGCTAAGAGTCGTCGCTCGCGAAATTCAACTTCCGCGGCGCTGGTTCCCTTCAGCACAACAGCCCATTTTCTTCGGTAACCCGGCTACCACATTCGCCTTTCGGCGGATGGGCCCGTGGCTTTGCCCGTCAAGACACATTCCTTTTTCAAGGAGGAGCCTTCCTGACGTGGCCCCTCGAAACTGCTCGAGGGACCGTCCCCTGCTCTCGCAGGGTTTGCCACCCGCCAAGCTTCTGGCGGGTCTCAATCACCCGTCTATCGATAAAAAAGGGACGGACCGATAGACCATCAGCAATTGAGTTTGTCGGACTCTTAAAGTGTAATGGAAGGCTGTGACAAATGGAAGGATTCTGTGTGACGTTTAGGTGACAAAAAGAATAAATATCTAAAGCGCGCTGGAAGTTTAGTTTACGACTCCGATCTTCCGAATGACCACCGTGGACCCCTTGGAGCCGATGACTTCAATTCGCATGATATAACCGCCGGCAGCCACGCGCTTACCGCCGGTGTCAGTCCCATCCCACGGGAACACGTTGGGGCCGGCTTTCCCGCCGTTCGAACCAGCGCCGAATTGCCATTCGCGCACGAGATAACCCAACAAATCATAGAGGGTAATTTTGACAGTCGAGTCCTCATTTAAGATATAGGCCACGTTGGTCGGGCCTTGCCGCGTGTCCACCGGGTTCGGATAATTCGTGACTTTCGTGATGGCCTCGGTCGGGAAGCCCGTGCTGGCCGGAGCCGACGGATCAGACCAGGCGCTCACGCCCCCCGCGTTGTTGACGCCGCGAACTCGATACGAGTAGAAATGGCCTGGAGACTTCGGCATATTAGAGGGATTGTCTTTGTTCCCCACCAAGAAAGACAGTTGGGTGGCCGGCACCAAACGAATACTCCGCCACACGGGGTCGTTGTCAACCCTCTCTTGGATCTGATACTCCTTCACGCCCGATTCCGCATCGGACGCCCCGCCCCATTTAATGGAGTACACCCCGGTCTTGGACGGCGTTCCGCCCGCCAATTCCTGGTCAGAAACAGGAACCGAAGGAACGGACGGCGGAGACACGTCAACACGAATGATTTTGATGGCGGTTTCAGCTCCAAGAGTGCTAAGGCCCGTTACTGCTCGGGCCCGAACGACATAACCCTGGTTGGTTACTTTTTCATTCAAGAGATGCGCTTGTCGCGGAGTCCCGAAAACTTCTCCTCGAGACACAATAGAGAAGACGTTCGTCCCAGCAGGATGGACGGAATACGACATGATCTCACTGCCCACATTAATCTGGCTGTTCTCCCCATCGAACCCCGCGCCATTGGCAACCGTAACATCAAACGGCGGATTTTGATCGATGGGGATACTGCGCGCCAAATTCGTCACGTGAGCGGCCAGCAAAGTCAGATTGTTAATCTCCATTTTATTTTCTTGCGCCGAGAACCAACCTGTGTCCGCCCCGGAACCGGTCATGGGCTCCGTCACGCTGTTATTCAAATTGTTCACGCCGATACCCACCTGATATTCCTTGAGACCCGCCGCGGTCACGCGGCCCCATTTGATGAAGATTCGCGAGGTGTCTTTGGTCCATTTTTCCGGGATATAACCAAAGTCCGGATAGCCGTCTTTGCTCAAATCGATTTCAGGAATACCGTCGCCGTTCTGATCGGGAATGACGTCGTCCGGTTTTCCGTCGTTGTTCAAGTCGATGGCCAGCTTCCCGTTTCGAAGCATGTCGACTTCAATCAAACCATCGCCGTCCAAATCAAGGCCGGGGAGTCCCGTGGCGGAGTCATTGACGATATCGTTCAAGCCGTCTCCGTCCACATCCACAAAGGGAACGCCGGTTGAGTCATACTCGCGCGGTTTGGGAACGCCGTTTTGATCCAGAGACGGATATCCGTCTCCAAACGGATCCGCCCAAATAACAGGAAGGAGTGAAATGGGGGCCACGATGGCCGCTCCTTCATCCAAAATAAGAGTCGGGTTGCTCTTCAAGCCGCCGAAATCATTGGAGGGATCAGACCCGGCTGTGGCGGGCACGAAGGTGAAGCCTCCGAATCCGTTGATCGTCAGGCCAAACGTGTGCCCGCGGGTCGGCTTACCGGTGACGGATGTGTCTCCGACATCGACGGTGACATAGTAATAACTGATGGACGTATCAACCACCGTCCCGGAGGACTCGTTCAGCGTGACGACGGCTTTCCCGTTCACGAAATCCGTCGTGGCCGCGTGCAAAACGGTCCCGATGAGCGTATCTATTCCCGGTTCAAAAATGGTGTTGCCGTTGTCTTTCCAGATGGACACTCGCTTGATGTCTCCCTGGCCGTCCAAGCTGTCTTCGATGGTCCCGGTTTGAGTCAACGTCACTTTCTTGAGCGTCACAAAGTTTCGATCTGTTTTCATCGAGAACATCATGACGGGAACGCCCGTCGAACGTTGAGGAATTTGGGCCGGCGACAAGGATTGAGCCCCCAATGTCACCTTGATCGCGTTGATCGGAATTTGAGACGCCACATACGGATACGCCTGGGCCGTGGCTCCAAAGGTCAGAACCTTCACGACCGGCGCCACTTCATTGGGCTGAGAAACCGTAATCCAGGACCGGTCGCCCATCTTCATACCCACCGAAGCGCCCGCCTCCGCCCCATCGCCGATGTCGTATGAAATGAAGAAGCTTCTCGGCGTCGGCGACAAGAGAACCGGGTCCTTCAGTTTTAAGAAGGCAATGCGGTCGTTTTCATCCGTCAGACTAAATTGATCCGTTCCGCTGGAGAGGAGATCATCGCTGGAATCCAGCTGATCGTTAAAGTTCATATCTCTCCACACCTTCACGTGCTTCACGTCCGAATTATGCCCATACGGGAACGCTGGATCTCCAGAAGCGCCCGTGCGTTCGACACGAATGGATTCCCAGAACGCCTGCGAAATATCGGTTGTTAACGTAAAGCGAAGCACGGGTACGTCTTTGGCCGCCTGATACGTGCCCCCCTGATTGGCCAGCGTCTTGGCGACGTCATCAACAGACAGCGTCACCTGGTCGACCGCTTCCATGATGGTCGAGCGAGACGTGTCGATCGGCGGGAATTGGCTTGGGAACGTCACCAAGTCGGGATAGCCGATGGTGAAATAATTCGTCGCGGCAACACGGGCCCCCACATTGACGCCGACTTGAGCGAACGGATTGATGTCATACACAAGGAAATAGTTTTGACCGGCCGGGTTGACGGTTTCCGCCCGGATAACTTGGGGCGTCGTCAATGTGAGCTCGGTCACCTTGTCATTAAACACCTCGGTCCCGAGGGTCAGCATGTGCAGGTAAACGCCGTTGGCGTCCGTGGACGTCTCCTCGACGGTGAACAACCCGTCGTTGTGCACGTCCTCAAAGATCCTGACCAGGGAAATATCGCCGCTCACGGCGCCCGAATCGCTGGTCAAATCAACGCGCATTTTGTTCCAAACAGCCGTGTTGGCATTGGTCTTCAAATTAATTCTCGCCATCGGGACGTTCTTCTTCGCTTGCTCGATTTGAGGCGGCGCCATGTCTTCGATGAAGACCTTCATCGTATCGACCGTGGGCCGGATCAAGAAGGAAGCCGAATCGATGGGCATATTGGTATCCGCCACGCTGTGAATCCCGTCGTTCGGGGTCAACGCCCCGATCGTTAAGCTGGTCTCGGATTGAATACGTAATCCCAAAAGATCGTCGTAGAGCGCCGTCGGGTCCACGTCCACCGTCACCCAATAGGTGGTTGGGACGGCTGTGATGAGCGCATAACCGTGTCCGCCGACGGTGGGATCATTCAAGCTGATCGTCGCACTTCCACCCGGGTCGGTCCCGGTTCCGAGAGCCTTTTCTCCGATCAGCGTCTCTGTCCCGATCGGGATCTGACCTGTAACGGGATCCCGGTCCAGAGTGCCGTTGCCGTTGTCGCGCCAGATGTGGATCCATTTGATATCCTGGTCGCTTCCTTTGATGGAACCGGGCGGCAGGAATCGATTCAATTTAAGAGAGAACCATCTCACATTGAACCCGTTACACGAAAGAAGGAGTTTGAAGTAGGCCGTGTTCAAATCGCCCTGGGTGTAATACGCTCCCACTCTCTTTCCCCCCACGTGAGTTTGCGCCGGGGTGCCCACCTGAGCCCGTTGCACATTCTGAAGGGCCCCCGCGCTCTTGTTCGCGTAATAAATCACTTCCGAATCGATGACCGCGTAACCGGATGTCGGCATCATGAGGGTGTTGGGCCGCAAGGGAATAATCGTATCCGTCGGCCCGACCGTGACATCCAAGAGAGGCGCCGAACTCACTCCGATATAATTGCTCATCAAGACCGTCGGCTCCACCGTCACGATACGCGGGGACGGAATAATCGTCCGGGCCGTCGTCGTGTACGGAAGGCCGATCGCGCTCACCACATCCAAATTCGGCGGCGTTGGCGCCATCGTGAAATCCGTTGGTCCGCTAAGTCGAGCCGCCAGCGTCGTTTCCGGCGTCGCCAACGTTTTAATGTCATAGGTCACGAAGAACCGCTGGCTGATATTCCCATTCAGCCCGCGCTGCGTCGTGAGCAAAAGCTGTTCTTTATCGGCAAAACTGAGTTGAGCGAGAACGGGATTCCCGGTATTCCCAAACGTTCCCGTCGCCACCAAAACATCGTTCGCTGCCGTGAAAATACCGTTGTTATCTTGGTCGTACCACAACTTCACCATTTGAACGTCCGAGGGGACAGCCGTCCCGGTGGAGTAAATCTTAACCCCGGTCCAAAACGCCTCGGCTTTGTTCGTGGCCAATGTGAGCATCATGACCGGCTGATTCACGGCTCCTTGCTGAAGCGTGGGGCCCGTCGATGTGCCCGTGGCCACAACGGTGATCGTATCTCCGAACTCGAGGATATCTCCGATTTCAGCGTTGAAACTGGGAACGGGGCTAACGCGGTCCGGCGACTGAACCACCACGTAGGACGTGGCCGGGACATTGAGCCCCAAAACCGTCTGCTGCAGAGCGAGCCGTCCTGGAACCGCCAAATAATCAATATCGAATGTCACGAAATACGATTTGTTGCGCCCCGCCCCTTGAATGCTCTCTCCGGCCAAATGAGCCTTGGGAGCCAAGCGAACCACGTTCGTCAACGTGGTCGCCGTTTTCCCGGTATAGGCCAGGCCAATTTCATCTCCAATCTGAATGGACCCGATCGGCGGAAATTCAGACGTATTCGTCACGCTAATAATCAGCGGGCCCGTGCTCAACCCCACATCCGCGGTTAACTTGGTGATGGGTTTGTACTGAAGATTCTTCGTGATTTCCTGGCCGTTGAAGGGCCCGAGAATTTGGATATATCCCTGCCCGTCCACTTTGGCATCGACAGCGTGGGCCTGAGCCACCGTTCCCTGAAGACCACGAGCGACACCCGTGAATTCATTAAAGACCGCGTCGATGCCCGCGTACGAAACCACTTCCCGGTTGGGCGTATTGTCTTCAAGGACGAGAATTCCCGGGGCCGGCGGGAATTTTTCAACGGTATTGACGGACAAATTCGCGCTCGCGGCGGAAATGGCTGTCTTCAGCCGGGTCGTTCTGAAAATCGTGGGTTCTACCGTCGGAGAAACAAGCTGGTCCACCAGCGGATCAAATTTTAAGTCCCCATCGATATCGTAATAGACTTTAATGTCGGCAATATCTTCCGGACGGTTGACCTGGTTCGCGTTTTTCCGGTCTATTCTCAAATTCTGCCAGATGGCCGTATGGTCATCCGTGTGCATATCGAGGCGAACCACGGGAACGTCTTTGTCACCCTGCGTGGCCGCAGCGGGCGCCACGGGAACCGGATCGATGATCAAGTGGTCCTGCGTGGCGGAGATCGGCGTCATGCTGGAAAGCACGGGGAAGGCCTGAGTCCCCGGATCTTGAAGGTAATCCACCATGATCCCGTCTCCTAAAATCATATCCGTTCGAGAAGGAATACGAATACCCAACGTGGAATCGATGGCGGCGGAATCGGCCACGCCCAAGACGGCGAATATGTATTTCGTCGTTCCGTTGATCAAGACAGGAGGCGATATGTTCAAAATGGCGGCGCTCGTTGAAAATTGAACAAGCGACGACTCAATGAGCGTGTCCGACCCCGGCTGGAAGAACCCGTCGCCGTCGGTGCCGTTCAAGCCGTCGTAATAAAGGCGGACATTGCTCACGTCCTGATCGCTGGACGTCCCCGTCCGGGTCACGCGGATCTTACTCAAGACCCCTTCGAATTCGCGGGTCCATATTCCAAGCCGCAGATAGCCGGCGGCTGATTTCCCCTGCGGAACCGTCGGGTTTTGCGCGTTGTCATAAAACGCCGCGATGTTGTCCACCTTCAACATGACCGGAGCCGGGGTTTTGATGATATTGGACAGATACGTCGTCATCGGGAAATTGTTTTCCGCGATGCGGGCGGTGGACTCCACGGCCGGGATCGAGAAAGCGCTCGAATTTTCGATTTGGAGACCCAACGTGCTGCCTTCCGCCGCCCGCGTGCTGATGCGAACGGTAATGAAATAATGCTGGAAGACCGTCGTGAGCGTTTGAGACGTCGCCGTGAAATCAAAGTCGCAATAATCCGTTCCGCCGACATTTTTAAACGTTCCCGTCGCCAGAGGCACACCCGGAGAGACGCCATTCCCGTCGACGGTGATATCGAATATGCCGTCCTTAAAGCTCATGTCGCGCCAGAGGGCCAGTTCCGTCACATCCAAATTGGAAATGGTTCCCAGCTTCTTGACCCGAAGCCCTTTCCACACCGAGTAGGACGTGACGCCCACGGGTTTAACCTCGGTACGAATTCTCAACATGGCCACCGGGTTCGGCCGGTCGATCGTGGTGCCGTCTCCTTGAGACAACGCCGACGCGACAACGATTGAATCTTTAAAGGGCGAACGGCTGGGACCCGCGGGCTCCGGCGCCATATCCATCGGAGTTCCCACCAAACCGGTCGTGATCACGCTTCCATCCGACGGAGGTAAACCGGTCTGACCAAAGATCCACGGCTTAACGGTGTCGGTGGCGGACAGCGCCAACGACTCTTGAACGATGTCTTTGATCGTAAAGGTCCCCGTCGCTGAATTCACGATGGTCAACGTCGAAAGTCCGATGCCATCGCCAGACAGCGTCACCGTATTGGTACTTCCCGTATGAGCCAACTTAATCACCCCCGTGTAAGAGAACCCGTTGTTCTCGCCGAGAGACGCTCCTCCATCGGCCGGGTTCTCATAAACGTCTCGGGCCACGATGGTAACAACACCCTCGTTCCGAACAGACAGAGGTGAGGCCATATTAAATGGATGATGCAGAGAGAAATGGTCCGCGACGTTCGGCGTGATAATCACCGTTTGCGTTGACGCCTGAAGCGTCAGCGCCTGGTGAACCGCCGACAAGATCGGGGTCCCGGTGATCTTATCCCGGTAATAGAATTCACGGGACGATACGCCGGGCGAGAACGTGAGGCTGAGCGCGTTCGCCCCGTAAATGGAGCCGAACGACGCGGGGATCTGGGGTGTGACGCTCGCGTACCCCTGAGAGGAATTCGAGAAGATATCGATCACTTCCGTCCCCGTCACCGGCGCCACGTTGTTGTAATTATCCCGCGTCTGAACGCGGATATAGGGAGACGAAACACCCACGTCGTAGGTGGACGTCGTCCCGGCAATGAGTTTCCGGATCGGGTTGTCAAAAATGATCCGCGTGGGAGGCGCCGCCACAACAGTGTAGGTTTGGTTGGCCACGCCCCAACCGCGACCTCCCGCCGCCTCAGACACCGTCTGCGTATGCGTGCCCGACAGCGTATCGGAAAGATAATAATCGGTTGTGTGTTGGTTCAGTACCAACCGGGCTGTTCCGGGACCCACACTGAATGTGCCCGTCGAGGGAGACGCGAACCGGTAATTCCCGCTTGAATCTGAAATCAGATTAAAGAGAATGCCCTGTCCGGGGAAATCTTCCTGACCGGTGAAGACGGGCGTTGGATTCGAATATTTGTCCTGGAGTTGAATCTGACGAGCCGCCGACGTCGAACCGGCCACAAGCGTCAATGTCCCCGAAATGATGGACACTTTATTATCCACGCCCCATGTGGGCTTGATATCAACATAATGGTTCCCCGTCTTCCACGGCCGGCTTAACGAATACCCTCCGATGATGGGACGGCTTGAGGCCTGGGCCCCATAGGATTCGCTGGAATGAGTGTCGAAATAATAGAAGCGCTTACCAAACGTACCCGTCGCAATATCAATGTAGCTGGTGGTGTCATTCGCCAGAAGCGGGAGCGTCGGATGCTGAGTGCTGACCGTAAAGCCGTAGGCGTCGCCCGTGAGTGAGGGCGTACGCGTGCTTTCGAAAACAACCCGAATGGTTTCGGTTGCGATGGTGGGATTCCCGAGCGCGTCCCACATTTCCATGTCAAACGGTTGGATCGCGCCCTGATAGGTGAGCTTTCCGGCTTCAAGGCTTCGCTTGGGATTGTCGACGCCCAAGGTGGCCGTCGGCCCGGGGTTCACTTGAAGTTCATAAACGGCCGGCGTGAGCGGCGGCCCTTCAGCCCGAATCTGCCAAGTCCCCAGACGCCCGTGCTCTCCCACCGGCGTCGATGACATGACATCAAAATACGAGAACGTTTTCTGGGGCGCGCCAATATTAAAGGTAATGTTCGTTATGTGATTCGATTGATCCAACGGATCGGTGAAGTAATACGTCTTCGAGTCGTTGGAGTGAATCGTGCTCTGAGCCGATGGAATGAGCAGATTGACATAGGAAACGGATTCGGCCGTGGCGTTGCCGAAGTCGTCCTGGCGCTCCAATGCAAACTGGTCGATTCCCCAGACCCCGGCCATCGCGCTCGCCGGCGGGTTTACAAAAACCAGTTTCGACGGCGTCCCACCGCGAGTAATAATGGAAATCGTCTCTCCTAAGATGGCGCCGCTCGAAATGCGGACCTGCGCCATGTCGGCGGCCTTGGTTGAAACGAAGTAATAGAAAGCCGGCGAAACGCCCACGCGGCCACTGGCATCGGTCGTCGTGGAAAGAATGGAGTTGTAGCTCGCCCCATTAAACCATCTCACCGTTCCCGTGCCGCCCATCACGTTAAACACCGTGAAATCAGCCCGGAAACCGGGCGTGCTGATGTAGTTGCTGAACTGGTCGGCCAATTGACCGACGAGCTGTGTCTTTCCAAGGTTGGACAAGTTGCCGGCCGACACGCTGATCAAATTATCTGAAACGCCGTCGGTCAGGTCCGTCGGCGAAATAACAATGTATTGGAACGGCACGCCGGGAACGATCGTCACATAAGGCCGCGTCGAATAACTAACCCGTTCCGAGGTAATCGATGAATCCGTCACGTCCCGCGCTTTGAGCCAGCGCGACCCCGACTTATAAAGAGTGAACTGGCCTTCCGGCGCGCCATCGAACGTTTTCACGCCCGCGTCCGCCGACACAAACGTGTAGTTGGGCGGCAGGTTTGGATTTTGATTGGGATCCGTCAACCCGCCGTTGGCGACGCTTTCCGCTTCGAATCCGATGGTCCCTAAATAGCGATTGGGCCCGGTCGAGACGACGTTATGGAATTCGTCATGCACATAAACGCCGCCGTTGAACGGATCGCCGGCCGCAATCGAAATCGTCGGCAAACCGAAGAACTCTAAGTGATGCGCCACGCCCGGCCACACCCTCATTCCCGACGCTGCGCCCGGCTTTAAGAACTCGGTTCCGCCCGGCGTTCCGGAGGTTGTTGAAGCCGAAATGGAGAAAGCCTCCTGCGCGGTCTTGGCGACCATATTGAAAATACGTTCGCCGTTGGCCAACTGATTGGGATTGGTGGTCAAGTACGACTCCAAAATATCGTTGGAGGCCAAAACAATTTTCGGCATGGTTCCGGTGGCGATGAGGTTAAATTGCTCGTCGGTCAAGCGAACCGTCACGTTGAAAGAAACGCCGGCCACTTGATCGCCGGGAGCGCCCGATTTCCCCGTCAATGAACCAGGCAGGTGATTCTCGCCCGGCAGAAGGACGATAAGCCGGCTTGAACTGGAGGGATTGACGGTGAAGGTCCCGGAAATCGGAGAAACAGAGCTGGTCCACGTCGCGCCCGGATCGTCCATGTTCGTATCAACGGCCCGGAGCGTATGCGTATTCGCGGCCGTTCTTAACGTAACGATGAACTCATCCGAACCGACCCCGTTGGAAAACAGCGCCGTTGACGGATGGATATCAAACGGATCGGACGTATCGATCCGGAGCCGCTCATCCAAGTGAGAGGACTGAGTATTGAAATAGTCATCAACGATTTTGACCGTCACGCTGAAGGTGGCGCCGGCCACTTGCGGCCACGGGGCTCCGGATTTACCAGGGGTGCTCGATCCCGGCAAATACGTCTCCCCCGGCATAAGGGCCAACAAATGTTTGGCCGTGTTGGGCATGACCGTGAGGAGCGACCCCAGGGAGCGCGTCCACGAAACACCGTGGGCCGCCGTAATATCATCCGCCGCGATGGTGTGGGTCCCGGCTTTGATGGGCGTCATCTGGAAGATGGCCAACCCGGACGCCGCGACGATCGATTTAGACGAGGCGCTCGTGATGAAATAGGGGTCCGTATTGTTTTCGTAACTGATTCTCACGTCCGCCGTGTTGGCGCCCGCCGTGGCGGGCGGCACCGTGACAACGTTATTGAAAATATCCGTGGCGTACACATTGACGTCGATTTCAACGCCGGCGGTGCTCACTTCCACGGTTCCCGTCTTCCCTTGAATGGTTCCGGGCAACATCGTCTCACCGGGCATAATCGTGATTAGTTTCTTCGCCGGCCCGGCGTTCACGGGAACTTTGGCCGTCGTGATGCTTGCAAATCTCAACGGGAACGGGGCTGGATTATCGTCTTGATCCGTGGCCGTCAAGGTCCAGCCGTTCGTGCTGAGCGTGATGAGCGGGAAATTGACCGTGACGGAACCGTTCGTCACGGAGAAGTCAAGCGGGTCTTTCCCATTCCCAATCCAGGGGCCCGTCGATTGATCGGAAGGATCAGACGAGGTCAGGCGAAGAGCGCTGGAGGCCGACGTCGGGTTCCAGAAGTTATCCGTCAGACGAATCTGAACGGGGATATCAACTCCGGCCAATGCCGTGGCCGGCGAACCGGTGATACCTCGCGTTCTCGTGTAATCTCCCGGTATCGGAGTTTCACCCGGCAGAATGACTTGTATTTTCGACGTTGTGGCCGGCACCACCTGGAACGGGGCGGAGAACGCGGTCCCGTAATTCGGGGCGACCACATCGATGTCTGAAGCGCTGACGATTGTGGCAGCCCGAGCCAATCGAAGGTTAACGGTGGAAACGATGATTTCTCCCGACGTGATCGTGAAGGTCCCCGGGTTCGTGTCGAAGGGATCATCTGTCACGACGCTCACGACGGACGACGCCGTCGAGACTTTGTTGTAATAGGCATCCGTAATAATAATGCGGGTGGCGACATCTTCACCCGCGGTTTGAGATGAAGGCGTGCCTGTTTTACCCAAAGGAAGCGGGCTGATTTTTCCCGCCGTATATGTTTCGCTCGGCATGACAACGAGGAACCGGTCGGCTGGACCCGGCTGAACGAAAACGCCGGACGACGTGTCATCCGCATACAAGTTGGAATACAAGTCGTCGCTGACCGTCAATGTCCAGGTGGAACTCGTATTAAAATACACACCGAAATTCGCGACACCGGCCGCCAGGGACTGAATGTTTCCGCCGAAATAAGCGGATTCATCGTCCCATGGGTCAGTGGAAGTTAATTTGACGGTCGGCATGGCTCCGCCTGAAACTTGGTTATAGAAAGCATCCGTCAGAAAAACTTGAATGTTATACCGGAAGCCAGCGGTCGCATTACTCGGAGATCCTTGCATTCCTTTGGCCCCGGCCGCCGTGGATCCCGGCACCGCCGATTCGCCGGGGAGGATGAGCTGCAATTTCGCCGCGGCCCCCGCCGTGATGGGAATGGCCGGAGACGTATTTGGGAGTAGGCTCGTGAAGGAATCTGACGTCGTCGAGGCCGTCACCGTCCATCCCGTTAGTTTGACCGTCTGCATAAAGATATTGAAGACGGTGGTTCCGCCCGAGAGACTACGGGAAACAGGGTCCGTGTCAAACGGGTCCGCCGTCACCATCTGCACTTTCGCCGTCGGCGTCACCAGGTTGTAATAATCGTCCACGGCGCGGATCGTGACGGCAAAGGGCACGCCCGCCGGGAACGGCGTTTGCCCGTTCGCCGGATTCGCGTCGTAATCGGGCTGGCCGGTGCGGCCGCCGGAGCCGTCATACGGGGGTTTCCCCGGCACGGCCGTTTCGCCATACACCAACGTCTGAAGATGGGTTGGCGCGTTGGGACCCACCAACGCGTTCGCCGAAACAGCTGTCGGGAAATCCAGCGCCTGGCCGCTTGTTCTCTGCGCCGTAAAGGTCGTGGCCGCCGTCGCCGTATAAAGAACGAAGTTGAAGGTGGTCGTTCCACCCGACAGGGCCAGCGTCTGAGAGGAGGCGAACATATCCGTGTTGTTGTAAAGCTTGACCGAGAGGCTGGCGGTCGGAATCACGTTCCAGTTATCGTCAACAACATTGACGACAACCTGACTCGAAACGCCGGCCATCCACGCTGTCGTTGCCGCGACAGTTTTTCCTGTGGCCGTTCCAGGAGCGGCCACTTCGCCCGGCAATAAAATCTGGAGTTTGCGGGCGTCTCCCGGAATCGTCGGAACCCACGTGGAAACAAACGCGGAGAAACTGCCGGGGCCATCGTCAATCGTTAACTGCCATCCCAAATTGGTATTGGACGTCTTAAAGGTCCACGACACGTTCGTCGTTCCGGAATTGAGCGTGATGGGCAAGGGATCCGGAGAATCGTTCGCGTCCGAGGAAACGAGATTCATGTTGGCCGGAGACGCCGCCGTCTTGTTCCAGTAAGCGTCCACCGACCGGATGATGACGTTGAAAGGAGTCCCGGCGATAAACGGATTGGCGCCGTTTCCATTGTCTCCATCGACGTCCGGCACGCCCTGCAGACCGCGGCCGCCGTTCATGTAAGAGCCCGGCATCGCTGATTCGCCGGGAAGCAGAAGTTGGAATTTCTGAGTGGCCCCTGCCGACATCGGAATCGAACCGGAGAATCCATTCGCCAATGACGGCGCCGTGGCGATAACAATTGTGTTCTTGCTCCCCCCCGCCGGGATCTCCGCCGTGACCAAATACATATTGAAGGTTGTGGTTCCATTCACCAGAGGTTTCGCCGCCGGACGCGTCGGCTGGCTGAACCCGTCGTCCAGGTTCGTGTCGGCGTTCCCGATCATCGTTAACGCCACAAGAGGATTGGTGGTCGTCACAATATTGAAGTTGGTGTCCACAGCGCGGACCTCCACCGTGAAGGTGGACCCGGCCACTTGAAGGTCGGCGGTACTAGTCGATTTCCCAATCGGGTTTCCTTCTTCCAAATGTTCACCAGGAGCTAAAACAATAAGCCGTTGAACTGCTCCTGATTGAACAGGAATCCACGTCGAGAGCCCAACTGCGTAAGGATCTCCCGTGGTGGTCGACGCCGTGATCTGCCACCCAGGAGTGGTGTTGCGCGTCACGAGCGTAACGGCATTAAACGTCGCGGCTCCGCCCGCCGTCTGTTTAGAGCCGAGAGCATCGACAGTGTCGTAGGGGTCGTTCGCCGTCAATTTGACAAACGTGTTTTCCGAATTCGATTTATTGAAGAATTGGTCGACCAAATTCACGACAACGCTGAACCCGGTTCCCGCGGTAAAGGGTTGAATGCCGCCGGTGCCCAAATCGCCGTCCGGCGTTCCGGTCTTCCCTCCCATTTGACCGCTGTCGTACGGAGGCTTGCCCTGCGCCGCCGTTTCTCCCGGCAGAAGTACCTGAAGTTTGACGGCAGGCCCTGGATTCACAGTCACATTGGCGGACGTGAAATTCTGAATGGGCGTAGTGATCCAAGAGGGAGTCGTTGAGGCTGAAATTGTCCATGGGCCCGGCGCCGTGTGGAATTGCACAATGAAAGTGGTGCTTCCATTCAACAAGTTCCGGGTGGCCGGGTGGACATCATAGGTATCTGATGTCTCCACCTGGATTGGAGGCGTGTAATCCGTCTTCAAATTATAAAACCGATCGGTTAAATTAACGGTAACCGGATAATCCTGACCCGCCATGGCCGCATCGGGAGTTCCTGATAGGCCGCGCGCGCCGGCCGCCGTCGATCCCGGCACCGCGTGTTCATTCGGCAGAACCAATTGCAGCCGGTCGGTGGTTGTCGCGATCACGACGACAGGCGGAGAATCGCTGCGAACCGCGTTCGAAATCGCGGACCCGGCCGCCGTCGACGCCCGCACCACCCATCCGGGAGCGGCAAACGCCGCCTGGAAGGTGACATCGAAGGTTCCCGTCCCGGCGTTTCCAAGCGTGGCCTGCGCCGGCACGATGGTGGCGAACGCGTACGGATCAACCGTCTCCACTTTGACGGTCGGCTGCGTTGCCTGTGGAATCTTGTTGTAAAAGTCATCCGTTAAATTCGCCGTGACGGTGTATACATTGCCCGCCGTCGCCTGGGCCGGAGATCCGGTTTTGCCGGTTGATGATCCCGGCACGGCGGTTTCGTTCGGCATCAACACCTGGAGCCGGGTCGGATTGTTGGGCCGGACGGGAATGGCGCTGGACGTCGATTTCGCGAGCCCCAAACCGGACACATACAATTCCTGCGGCGAGAAGGTGTCCGTGGCGATATTGAGCGTAATTGGAACCGGCGAGGTGTTTTCTCCGCCGGACAAAGCGAACGATTGAGACTGAGGCGCGCCGAACGGATCTTTCATTGTGACCGTCACCGTCCCGTTGGTTGAAACAGAGTTGTAGAAGGCGTCCACCGCTCTCACGCAACCGGTGGCTAAATTAAAGGACACGCCGGCCACCTGAGTTGATGAAACGCCTACTTTCCCTCCCGCCAAGCCGTACTTCGGGGTTTCGCCGGGGACCAGGATCTGGAGCTGGCTCATCGTCCCGGCATCGATTTTGATGGCGGCGGAGGTGCTGATATTAAATCCATAACCACTGGCCACACCGCTGGCCACCGCCACCCAACCCGGGCTCACGTTTTTGGTCCGAAGCTGAATAGTTGTGGTCAAAATACCATTGTTCATCGACTCCCCTGACCTGAGAGGATTGGTCACGTTCGGATCATCGGACCGAATTTCAATATTGGGACTTCCAACGCTTGGGAACTCCACCCAATTGTTATAAGCATCCACCGTGCGGACTGTGATCGTGATGTTCTGGCCCGCCGTAAAGGACCCCACCGTTCCGGTCTTGCCGCCATTGGGCCACACGCCACTACCAGGAACGGCGGTTTCGCCCGGAAGCAAAATCTGAAGATTGCGGACGGTGTCGTCGTCATCAACGACGATCGAAACGTTCTGCGTCGTATACCCGTTGGTGGATCCCGTCACCGTCGTGAAGCTGGGCGTGGTCGTTTCACCGGTATCGTTTGTCCGCTCCGTCACGAACACGTGGTTGAAATTCGTCGTTCCGTTTAAGAGAGTGACGAACGTCGGATCCGGCGTGTCCCACTGATCATCCGTCGTGATCGTCACCGTCGAATTCACGTTCAGCCTGTTGCCCCAGTTGTCCGTTCCATCCACCGTCACCGTTACGGAATGTCCGGCGATAAAGTGAGAGTCGGACGCCGGTCCTTGAGGCGTTCCTGTTTTACCAGCCACCGTTCCCGGGGCGCGCACTTCGTTCGGGAAGAGGAGACGTATTTTCCGCGCTCCCACTGTGTCCGGGAATACTTTCAACGTCGGCGTCGTGTAATTGGGATTGGCCAGCCCGGCCACATTCACGGTCACCGCTTGATCAAACCCGTTGTAATCCACCGCCTTATAAAGCGTCAGATTATAGATGGTCGTTCCATTCACGAGAGTCAAGCTGTCGATTCCGGACGGATTGGGATCGTCCGGCGCCGAGAGACTGACAGCCAAGTTTGAATTCGCCAAGTTCCAGTAGGCGTCGGTGGCGTACACGGTGACGGGGAACGCGGTCCCAGCCACTTGAGATGACGGCGAATCCGGCGTTTGTTTTCCTCCAGCGCCACCGCCTGCCGTGTAAGGCGGCTTCCCGGGTTTGTAGGGTTCCTCCCCAGGCAGAATCACCAACGCGCGATTGGCTGTTCCAGCGACGATAGGAATACCCGACACGGTTCCCGTCGAATAAATTCCTTCGCGATGATAAATATTCAACGTTTGAGCGCCCGCTTGAACCATCTTAATCGCGAACGACGTCGTTCCATTCACCAACGGAAGCGTCGTTCCATCCACATCATAAGGATCAAGGGTGTCGAACCACGCGTTCCCCGTGGCTCCCGTGACGGGGTTGTACCAATTGTCGACCGCCGTCACCGTCGCGATCCAGACATTGCCGGCGGTATAGGTCCCGGCCGGAGCCGCGGCCGTTGAACCCGAAATTCCGTTATGGCTCACGTCACCCGGAACCAACGTCGTCCCGGGAACGGTCACCAACATCTTGGTGGGCGTGTTGGCCGCCACCGGCGCCAGCGCCGACTGCCCATTGGCCAATCGATCGCCAAGGCTGGTTGAAACATTAATCGTCCAACCAACAGGGTTGGCTGTGAAGAATCGAATCGCATAAACCGTCGCGCCGCCGGACAAATCTTGTGATTGAACCGCCGGGGTATCGAAGGGATCCGTGATGGAAAGGTCCACTTTCGCGCTGGCGGTGGAGACAAGGTTGTAATAATCGTCCGTGGCTCGAACGGAAACCGTGTAAGACAAGCCCGCCGTAAACGGCTGAATACCGCCTGTGCCCAAATCGCCGTCCGGCGTTCCGGTCTTCCCGGTTGAAGAACCGGGGATGGCCGATTCTCCCGGCAGGAGCACCTGCAAGCGGGTGGCGGCGTTGGTGTTCACGTTAAATGTCGACGAAGTTCCCGCACTATACGAAATGGTGCCAACCGGCGCCTGTTGAGCCACGGAGAAAGACGCCGTTCCCGTGGATCGGCGGATGATCGCGTTGACGGTGGCGCTTCCCTGGCTGAGCGTAAAGGTATCCAAAGAGAAGGACGGAAAGAGATAGGCGTTGGCCGAAATTTTTACAAGCGGGTTGTCCGGGTCTTGAACGCGGTTGTAGAAACGATCCACCGCCAAAACGGTGACGGGGAATGTGTCCCCGGCCCTTGGGACCGATGAGCCCAACACGGTGGTAAAGTTAGGCGTCCCCGACCGGCCCGGCGTCCCCGTGGTCTTCCCCGGCACATACGTCTCGCCGGGCAACAACACCAGCAAATAATGCGGGTTCGTGGGATTGACGTCGGAGTTCACGACCACGGGTCCTGATGTGTCGGAAATATAATAGGAGCCGGAACGCGTTGAGGCGGTGACGAACCACCCTGTCGTGGTGGAACACTGGAACTGATGGTCATAACTTTTTTCGTAGTTATTGGATCCCATGAAGATCAACCCGGTATCGTCCGGATCAGAATCATAGGGATCCGTTGTCGTCAACCGAAGGCCGGTGTCCGCGTTGTTGTTCCCCACCGCGTTGAAATACGCGTCCGTCAAACGAACTCGAATGGTGTAATCATCACCAGCGGTGGCCGCATCGGCGGGGCCTGTTTTCCCCAAGACCGTTCCGGGGGCCGCCGTCTCCCCTTGGAACAGGACTTGAAGCTTGACTGACGCGTTGGGAATGAAAGAAAGCGCGGGCGTGACATCGGGCGTTAAGGCCCCGGAGTTGGCCGTCAATGTATGAGTGAGAGGATTGGCCCCGCCATCCTGAACCGTTTTTAAATTGATGACGAAGGACGTCGCGCCGGCGACCAGCGACCGAACAAGCGCCGTCACATTATTCGGAGCCCCATTGGGATCGGTGGAGACCATGCTCACCGACGCGTTGGTGCTCACGATGTTGTAATAATTATCGACGGCGTTTACGACCGCGGTATAGTTGACCCCGGCGACGAATGGATCAAGACCATTCTGATTGTCCCCGTCCGCGTCCGGCGATCCAGTTTTGCCCGCCAGACCTCCCGATCCCTGAAAATTGGCCGGACGTCCCGCGTCGGCCGCCTCACCCGGCATCAAAACCTGAAGTCGTCCCAGCGTGTTGGGATTGACCGTGAAGAAAGGCGAGGATTGCAACGTGTACGCGGTGCCGTCCAAATCGCTGGCCACCAAACGGTGAGAGAGCGCCGCTCCCGCCGTTCTGAAGACAACCGTGCTGATGAAGGTGGCCCGGTATCCAATCCCGGGCGCCATCGACATCTGTTTGCTGGACGGAAGAACCGTGTATTTATCAACCGTTTCCGGCGACGTGAGCGTCACCCACGGACGCGCTCCCGATTGGATCGGGTTCCAGTAATCATCCGTCAAGCGAACTTCGACTCCGGTGCCGCCAACCGCGATCCCCGCCGTCTGCGCTTGAAGAGTCCCCGTTTTCCCTCCAGTCGGATACGCGCCGAACCCCGGCACGGCCGTCTCGTTCGCTAAAATAATTTGATAGTGGCGGGCCGTCGCCGCGCCCACTGTTATACCGGTAATGGTTTGACTGGCCACCGTCACCGGAGCATCCACATCGTAAGCCCAGACGGTCATGTTGGTCTGGGCCAAACGCGGTTCAAAGGTAGCAAAGGACCGCTGGCCTTGGCTCAAGGGACCCGTGCTGTGATTGATCGCGTAAGGATCATTCGATTCCACATCCACCTGATGCCCGACCCCGCCAATATGAAGCGGGCCAAATCCTCTGTTCCAGTTCCAATACGCGTCAACCGCCTGGACAGTTAAGGCGTAGGCAGAGCCCGCCGTCGCCCCTGAAGGCGTGCCGGTCTTCCCGGTTCCATTCGGATCCACCCCTTCAGCCGCTACCTCGGTGGGCGCCAGTAAACGAAGTTTCACGACATCATTCGGCCACGTCACGACGTAAGTGGATACATCGTTCACATAAGAGGAGTCATTGGACGTCGTGATCGTCCACCCTTTTTGATTCCGAGCCGGGGATGACGTCGGAGAATAGGAGTTGTTTTGCGTCACGAACGTCATGGTCGCCTGACCCACGCCGCCCACGAGGGTGACTTGTTTTCCGTCAAATCCAAAGGCCCCGTCGTTCGGATCTTCGCTCGTCAATGTGACGGTGGGCATACTGGCTCCGGTATTAATGAGGTTGTAGAAGCGGTCCGTCATCCGCACCGTGACCGTGGCCCCCAACCCCACATATTGCGGATCGGGATTCCCTGTTTTTCCGCCCTGAATCTGGCCGTAGGGCGGTTTGCCGGAATTAACGTATTCACCAGAGAGAACCAGCTGGAGGCGAATTTGCGCTGGGTTCGTATCCGGATAAACAGTGAAATCCTCGCTCGTGTACGTGGCGGTGGGCAGGATCGCCGTGGAGCGAACCACCTGAGTTCCTCCCGTCACGGGAGTGAGCATAAAGGACGTGGTGCCGTTCACAAAGCTAAGCGACGAGGGAGTTAAATCATACGTGTCGTTCGGAAGGTCCGCGTAAACAACGATATTGACCGTGTTGTCCAGGTTGAAGTATTCATCAACGGCATAGACATTCACATTCATATTGGTCCCGGCGAAGATTTGTGAAACAGTCCCATCCTTCCCCCAGGGCAGCACATTTTTCTTGCCCTGAACGCGTGATTGACCCGGTAGGACCGCCAGCAATTGGCTGGCGCTCTTGGGATAAATCACGACCGTATCCGATGTATTGGGAATGCCGGCGCCGGAAGCGGTGATGGTCTGATTTCCGGCGGTCGTCATATTGACGTTGACCGTCCGAGTTCCATTGTTCAGAACGAACGTCCCGGGATCTGAGTCAAACGGATCCGATGTGACGACCGTGACGGTGGGGCTGGATGACGGGGTCACGTTCCAATATTTGTCCACCGCTTTGATCTCCGTCACAATTGAATTGCCGGCGATTTTCGCCGTCGGCAACCCGGTGCGGCCGGATCCGGTTGGAGCAGGGCTTTGGCCGGGATCATAAGCCTGACTGCTAACCACAACCAATAAACGTTCCGTGGCCGCCGGCTGGACATCGACGTTGGATTGCAGACCGAATATCGAAGGATCAACGGAATCTTCGACGCGTAGTTGACGGGAACCGGCCAAGCGGAAACGCACAGCGCTTGTAAAAGTGTGAATTCCCGCGTCCGCCGGCGTGAAGTGATAGCTCTTCGGCAACCCGTGAACATCATCCACAGTGTCGTCCGTGTCCATTATTTCATGTCCGCCCAAAGCGGAGAAATAGACTGTTCCCTGATAGGAGGTGGCCCTAAATCCTTCGCTGTCTTTGGCCTCCACCGTCACCGTATGATCAAACCCGGCCACCTGTCCGCTGGTTAACCCCGTCACCAAAAATTCGGACGCGCTAGCGGCGATCTGGAATTTGGGCCCCAAGGAAATCACGCTTTGGACGTTCCCGGCGTTATCCACCGCGCGCACCCAAATGACATAGAATTTACCTTTGACCCATTTGCTCGCAAGGCTCAGGTACGAACAGTCACCGTACTCACCCACGGGGGAGGTGTCCACCCATTTCTGGCCAGCTCCCGTGAGCGTCCACGTCGACCCGTCCCAGAAATAATCAGATCCGGTCCATGTTCCAAAAGCCGTTGGGCCGGGCGCGCCAGCGGTTTCTGACCGCAACACCAGGATTTGAGCTTTTCCTTGGTGCCACGGAAGCGTTCGATAAACACCGGACCCCGTTCCATCGATCCCCGTCGTGAACCCGGGATCGACCGCCGTTCCGTAAATCTTTTTTTCCGGCGGGTAGGTCAAGCCGTTTTCCGGATCCGACACGGCGGACAGGGGATTTTGATCGTCCAGCAAGAACCGGTTCCCGGACCCCGGCGTTTCGATATTGCCAACGACGTCGGCGGCGGAGGACTTCACAATATAATGACGCGTATTCGTAAAGTTGAGACCCCCCGAGTTGTATGTCCAGGAGGAGGTGAACAACTGTGACACATTCAAAAATCGTTCATCTGCCAACGTGAAGCCGATCCCGGAGTAATAATTATGAGTCTCTTCTTCGTAGATGGAAAGCCGCACGCCGCCCAACGGGCTCGTCGCGTCCACGGCTGTTCCGGAGAGAACAGCCAAATCGGCGGACCGGTACGCCCGGTTGCCCAGAGGATTGGTCGGCGCGGACTGGGGAGCGATATTGTCGAACACGAACGTTTTCGTGGTTACTTCAACGCCTGTGTTGTTCGCTTTATCCAGCGCGCGCGAAACGATGTAGTACGTGGTCCCCGACGTCCATGTGAGCGGATCGGTTGTAAAGTTGGTGTCCGTGTAATCCCAATAATAAACACTGCCGCCTTGATTGATCCGATTGGACACGAGATTCCACTTTTCCGTATCCGACCACACATCGGAACCGCCGTCCCAGTAGGACGTGGCCCCGGCGATGATCCGGTAAATTTTGATTCTGGATTCCTTGATATCGCGAGGAGAGTTTCCGTCCTGGACGGTTCCGTAGATGCGCGCCATCTGCCGATACGTGGTGCCGGACACGGGATATGTCGTGATGGAGACCGGCGGCACATTGTCGAACGTGAAGGTCACCGTGTCATAATCGACGGTGTAGTTCCCGGCTTCATCAAGAGCCCGAATATTCAATTCATACGTTTGTTGATCCCATCCAGCCAAATCAGAATACGTCCAATGAACAACTCCGCTCGTGGCCGAGGACCCCACCGCCACGTTCCACGTATTGATATCGGACACATAACCAAGAACGGTCCCTCCCCAATATTCGTTGTTTCCGTTCTTCAAACGAATCTGAACCTGTTTGGTGTTGAAATTGTCCTGCGCCGTCCCGGAAAGTATCGGGATGAGGGCGTATTGAGACGTGTTGCTTGGGAATTCCACCTTCGCCGTCGGAGCCGTAATATCATAACGGAACACGATGCCCGCCGAGATGGTCTGCTGAACGTTCCCCGGAGTATCCGTCGCGCGCACGCGAACGCGGAATTGCTGGTCGCCCGGCACAAGCTTGGAGTCCGGAGGCAGATCGGTCGATTGATTCCAAATTCGAGGATGCGACCCTGCCGGCGGGATAATGGTGGCTGGCGTCCCCAAATAAATGGCGCTCACATTTTGCTTCCAATCATTGATGCTGGTATCCCAATAATAGCTGTCGGTCAGCCGCTGGATGGACAACTCCACTTTTTGAATGTCGTTGGTGTCCTCGGCAGTCCCCGTGATCAACGTGAAACCGCCCGCCTTGATGAAAGCGCCGTCGGCGGGCAAAGTGACTTCAGATGTGGGATCCGTCCGGTCCCACGTGAAGCCGCTCGATTTGGCCGGCTGTTGATTCCCGGCGGCATCCCAAGCATAAACCTGAATCGTGTATCCGCGTCCGGTTTGAAGTTTGTTCGAATCAAACGGCCAGGTCCACGTTGTCCAGTTACCGGCGGATTGAGGCGTCACCGGATAGAAAACTTTCGATGGATCCGTTCGTGAGAAGGTCGACCCGCTTTGGTCCCACCAAAGGCCCGTCGCATTGTCTTTCATCGTAATGCCAACACCGGCAATGAAAAATTGTTCGACGGTATTCCCGGCGACCGACGCCAAGTTGGAAATAACGGTTCCATTGGACGGCGAGGTGACCGTGGCCGTCGGATACTCGATGTCATAAACAAAGGCCGCGCTGGAAAGAGACACCAGAGACTCGCTGTTACCCACCGGCACGACGTTGTCGGTCGCCCTCACGCGAATGAAGTAGGTATACGCGTGGCGCAGAGTCGGCATGGTGAGCGTCCAGGTTGAATTGGTCGCCACGAGGCTGCTCGCCGGATAGAACTGTTCGGTTGGCGACGTAAACGTCGACGCTCCGGCCCACCACGAACCAGCCGGGACGGCCTCTTTGATACTGACCGTCACCTGGGAAGCCGCCGTGATTTTGGAAATGGAGTCAAAACTGGTCCCTGAAATGGTCGGCAGGGAATTGAAGTAGGACGTCGTGCCTTGAGCCGGGGTGGTCATACCCGAAACAGGCGGAATCTTGTCGATCACGACCGTCACAGAGTCGACCCCCAACGTGAAATTGGAATCCGTTCCGTTCGATGTGGGGCCGATATTGGCCGGGACGGCCAGGTCCTTGGCTCGCACTTGGATCACATACGTGGTTCCGCTGAGTAGAGGGGCGGTAATATTTCCATCGGCAAAAATCCAGGAGGAAGGCGTTCCCCCGTTCGCCCGCGTCCAGGCTCCCGCGGAATCCGTTTGGTTGAATGACGTTCCTCCCCACCAATTTCCTCCCTGCTCAAGAACCCGAACTTGAAGGCCATCCGACACAAAGGGCGCCAGTCCCGCGGTTTTGTCATACGCGTTTCCGGTGATGGAATTGAGCTCGGAGCGATAGGTGCTCTGAGCGGGAGAGGTGATGGCGGCCGTTGGTTTGGTCACGTCATAGAAAGCGGCCACTTGCGCGTTAAGAGCCGTCTCCGCGTTCCCGGCGTTATCAACCGCGTAACTGCGGAATAAATATTTAAGTCCCGACGTATACGGGACGGCCGTGCCATACGTCCAGGGATTGGAGCCCGTCCACATCGCCAAATTAAAGTATTCGGTCGCCGCCGAAAACGCGCTCCCGTTGAAGTAATTGGTCGTGGGCCCGACCACCTCTCCGATCGACGCG
>PLLH01000112.1 GCA_003140895.1 Elusimicrobiota bacterium | reverse complement strand
TCACCATCCTTGATGACGGATTTGGCATTGGAAAGAGTTCCATCGTCGGCCCAGTCGAGACGGAGGATTTGGTCCTTACCGTCCAATATGACATGAACAAAAACCTGCCGACCATCAAGTGAGATGGTAGGTGTGTCTAGAATAGTCCACACTTCTCCGTCCATCCCGGGGATGGAATCGCCATTCTTGAGCATCAGTTGTGCATGGGAAAGAGTTCCATCCGCTGCCCGGTCGAGGCAGATAATTTGGTTCTTGCCGTCCAAACGGACCCAAACCAAAACATGACGACCATCAGGGGAGAAGACGGGCGTGCCTTGAATATCCCACTCTTTTCCGGCCATGCCGGGGATTTCATCCCCGTTCCGAGGAAGGCCTTTAATGTCATCCGCTGTTTTCACAACATAGTTGGTCCAGTCAAAGGAGTGGGGTTTTGCGCGAGCAAATCCGCGCACAGGGGCCATCAAAAGGGCAGAGAGAGACGAGAGTAGCTGTTGAATTCGGTCCCACAAAGCGGCGATGGTGGCGGGTTTGGAGAATACGGTTGATCCATGTCCTTGTGAGCCCATGCTTTCTTCTGTCGCGGAAAATAGATCTTCGGGGATATCGGCAACAAGCGTTTTGGTTTCACTGCCGATCAATAGTTCTTTCCCGTCAGCTGTGAAGGCTACCCCGTTGACGCCTTTTTGCGCAAAGCTCTTGTTGGCCCCGGCGCCGGGCTCTTTGAATAGCTCAAAAAAGGTCCCCGTCCGAATATCCACGAGATCTACATGATTATCAGATGAGCCCAACGCTAATAGCCTTCCATCCTTATGTAGAGAGGCTGAAATAATAGCTGCAGTCCCCTGTTGTTGAAATTCCCTGATACGTCGGCCGGTTTTCCAATCCCAAATGACGATTGTTCCGATGGAATTGACGGAAATGAGCTGAGATCCATCCGGGCTGAAGAAAACAAACCATTTGTCAAAGGTGATGAGAGCCAAATCGAATTTGGGGGACACTTCTTCCAGTGTTTCGGAGTTAACAATTCGGACTATCGCCTGCGAATTGACGACCGCGATGATTTTTTTATCCGGGGAATAAGCAACGCTCTCTATCGGGAAATCGGTAATTTTCGTTGGATGATTAGGCCCCCATTGGGAATGTGTATTCACCAGGGATCCATCACCTCCGCCAATGATCAACGTTCCATCGGAAGAAGTAGTAAATGTCCGAGGGCGTGAAATGGTCGAGAATTGATTTGGCTCCAGGAATACTTCTTTTCCCAAATCAAAAAGCAACATTTGAAATTCTTCCTCTCGTGCTCCGCCAGCCAACAGTGTCCCATCAGGGCTGAAGGACAACGCAACAATATCTATGGATGAAAGAAGTTCGTGAAAAACTCTACCGGTTTCCCTGTCAACGAGGAAGATCATCGGACCAACTTCGCCGGGCATCGTGCTATTTTCAAATCGTTGATAAGAGACAGCAAAGTATTTTCCCGTGGGATCGACGGCCGCCGCCGCCGCGGGGCGGTTGGGCAATTTGTCCAAATGTTTAAGATTGACTGACGGAGCTGAAATCTTACTGAGCGCTATCGTTGGGACGTTCGGATCTGCCGACGAGGCGTCGGTTGATTCGACGGCTGGAGCCTCGGCTTGGGCGTCCCCAGGAATGAGAGCGCCGAAGGTTAAGATTTCTTCCGTCAGGAGGGCTTGATCTTCGGGAGTTAGACTCACCCATGTTGAAACAAAAGCTTCTTTGACGCGTTCTAAATCCTCCGGCATAATAAACTGATTTGTCACATCACGTAAACCGGACGCCTGGATCATCTCTTTTAATCTATCCTCAGGGATATCGGCGGACGGAAACAGATTTGTTTTTAATGACGACTCTAAATTGAGCGCGGTTAAAAGAATCCATGAAGGGCTTAAGGAACGAACAAAAGCGTCCACTTCTTCGTTGGTGGGCCATTGTTCCAGGAGTTCGTCATTCCTAAGCTGAATGATGGCGGCGGCAACGCTCGTCGGGGCGCGGACCAAAGGAAGCGCCAGCTCCGGACCCAAGCCATACCGCGTGATGCTTGTTTCAAACGCCGTGATGAGCCGCTCTTCATGGGCCTTCCGCACCTCAGAAGCCACAATTTCAGCGTTTTCAACGAGGCTGTGAGTCCACGCGGCTACTTGTGATTGATGCTGAGGGACTGTTAGACCAAGAACGTTATTAACAACACGCCATGGATTTTTCCCTGTTTTTTCAATTTGGGAATGGGAAAAGGCGCCGACCAAACTGGCTATTGTTTTCAGTTCCGGCACCTGGGGCAAAACTCCATCCACCACAAGATCAATAAGTCCCTCTCCAAGCAATTGCAATGGGTCGAGGAGGCGCGCGTCCACGGGATTGCTGTGCGCGGCTTCATTCGCCACCGCCTTCTCAACGGCTGATTTCATTTGTGCTTCCGCTAGATTCCGCGCTTCTTGAGAGATGGCCAAGTGGAGCTTCGCTGATTCCACCGCCGCTTTCACTCTGGCTTTGGCAACATCGTTTGTTACGCCAAGCGTATTGGAAACCTCCGTCGCGACGTGATCCAATGTAAGAAGTTGCGGCCCTTTTTGGATAAGGACGTCTATCAACTCCCGCACGTGTTGATTCGTGGGAACAAAGGGGAACAGATGATTGACCCCATAATCGGCCACCAAAGCGCTCAAGGTTCGTCCCAAGGCATCCGACCACGTCTGAGAAACGCCCTTTTTATCTCCAAAATACGCCGCCGCCTTGAGTAGCCGGAGCTGCGCCAGCGGCCACATGGCTTTGAGCGCTTCTTTTTTGTGGGCCTCATCCGTGTAATTTAAATCGGCCAACAAATGATCCTCCACATCCAGAATGTCGAGCGGATAAAGCGCCAACCGCTGAAGAAGCGCATGAATTTGGCGAAAATCGGGGGGGAAGGGAATGTTCATGTCCCGTTGAAAGGAATCTTGAAGAGTGAAATAAGCCTCTACGATGCAGGAGACGCCTTCCAAGATAAGATCATCATTCCAGCCCCGGTTTTTTTCCGAGGCGTGTTGGGCCAATCTCTTTAAATCCGCTTGAATCAAATGTGTGAGAGAGGTCCGTGTCAACGGGCGCCGAGGATAAACGCGGAACCGGGAGGAAAATTCCGCGCTAAAATTATTGGCTTGCGTGTGGTCGGTGGACAGATTCCCGGTGAAGCGGATCGTAAAGCCGGGCCGGGCGGATTCTTCTTTGCCGCTCGTGAAGGTGACAAATCCGAACTCAGGAACGTTGTGAATGGTGGCCAAAACGCTGGGGGCGGCTTTGGTCACTTCGTCAAAGAGAATGGCTTGTCCGCCCGCCATCGCTCGCTGGAGAGGCGGAGCGGGGAACGTGCTTCGCGTGTCTTTGATCTCCTGGGTTCCGAGGATATCGTCGCCCCGGGTTTCCGGCGTGATTTGAGGATGAACAATCATGTCCCGCCGCAAAAGCCCCCGCTCAAAGAAAAGAAGAAGCTCCGTTTTCCCGGACCCTTTCTCTCCCAAAAATCCATCGGGGAAACCGAGCTGGGTGTCCATCGCCAAACACCACAGGTCAAACCGGTTTTCCGGCGTATCCAAAAATTCTTTTACTTCGACTTCGTCAAGGGGAAGGTTTCCCATGTCCAATGAGATCCGCCCCAATTCATCATTGCCGAACGTCACCGTCTTTTGGTCCGGATCGACGAGGGGCCAATCCAATTCAACCTGAAGATCTCCTGCGGCAGTGAAGAAATGTTTATCAAACTTTCCCGCCCCGACGTACTGGTCAAAAAGGGTTTTGATTTTGCCGGCCACATGATCCTGCTCTTCCGGCGGAATCGCGACAAGGGGATAATCCCACAAGAAAACATCGCGGAGATAAGGTATTAATTTCGGGAATGCGCGAAGCTGTTTCAGCGTCCGGATAAGCTGCCGAGTGTCCAGGGGGGGGACTTTGGCAGACACCCCGGCAGAACTATCGGCGTAATCCCGGAGTTCTTTGGCGATGTGGGCCAACGCCGTCACCAAAGGACGAAATTTGGTCTGTGCTTTTTCAGAATCACCGCCAAAAACAGACTCCATCAGAAGCTCTGTTTCTTCCTGAGGGGTGGGATACTTAAACGGAACGGCTCTCAAACGGCTTAAAAAATCGGAAATCCGGCGCGGGTCCTGCCCTTGGTAGATGCCGCCGGGAGGGTTCCACAAAAAGAAAGCCCGAAACGACGGGAGAGCCCGAATCACTGTCCCGTCGGGCAAAAGGTCCCGGCGGTTTTGGTTCATGCTGTTTAACGCCGTTAAGGCTCCCTGTTTGAGCACTTTGGTCGCCTCATCCACCAACGCCCAGTCTCCCAACCGGGCGCCTTCGTAGTATTCACTTAAAAAGCGTTCCGTGGTCCCCGGCTCGAAGAGCCCCACCGTCATGCGCCACCGAAGGTCGAACTCGGTCGTGTGAGCATGCAGGCTGAGGGTCCGGATGGGTTGCTCCAAAAATCCAGCCAGAACATAAACGGCGGTATTTTTTCCCGTGCTTTTGTGTCCGGTGAGCGCCAGGTTGGTTGAGGCCGGATCAAGATTTCCGACGATCTTCATCATGTCCACCAGTTCTTCAACAAAGGTGTTATGCAGTTTGACGCGGCGCGTTTTCCCAGCCATGGTGAGGTATATTTGATCCGGAACAACAACTCCGTCTTTAATCACCGGTCCCACGACCGGCACGCGGCTACCGCGCCTCTTTTCAAACGCTTGGGCGGGGCCGGGGGTCCAGGTCCAAAATCCGTTGGATCGTTGTCCGTGAAAAAGCTCCGTGCCGTCCGTCTTTTTGACAAGGAGACTCTCGTTCGCCGCCTCGATCCCCCATTTTTTCAACGCCGGGACGTCGTACGAGTTCTTTGTCACTCCACGAACAACTCCGTCAGGCCCTTGCTCATAAAAAGCCCAGCCATTCCCCAACCAGGCTCCTTCCACGCGCGTGTTCATCTTCTCGTTGGTGCCCACAAACCGATGGCGTTCCAGGCGCCACTCCACATCGCCCTCTTTCATCACATATTTGGAGGTGTCTTGGCGAATGGGCAAAGAGGCCTCCTGGCCATATTTATCCCACATCACAAAATGAGGAACGCCGTTGATGGATTTAATCTCATACACTTTTTTTGTTTCATTGGCGCCAAGACCCGGGGCCGCAATGGCCGCCCCAAGAAAACACATCCCCGCCATCTGAATCAGGACGCCATGACTGACGACATGTGTTTGAACCAGAATCTCACCGATCGTGAGAACCGAACCGATCAAAAACAGGATTGAGCCCATCCGTTGTTGCCGGGCGAAATCAACCATCCGCTTAAAAAGACTGACACCATACACCAGAATTTTTTCTTTGAGTTGAGACGGCGTGGGAACCCACAGCGCGCGGACGTTTTTCCGGAGGGGGTTCGACGCCTTGTAAGTGTCTTCGACGGTTTTCGCTCCTTCTCCAACCCCGAGAGAAAGAAACTCAAGGTGCTTGTTCTGCGGCGCTTCATAAACTTCATTGATCAACGGCTGGTTTCCCGGGTCATTCCCATCGGTGACGTTGATGAGCCCGACGCCGGCGGCCGGGTTTTTCTGAGCCTGGTGAACAAGCGCCTTGGCGCTTTCCTGCAGGGTCGGCACGTCGGCGGTCGCGCCGCGGTCCTCTTTCGGAATTCCGAGGGCTCGCCTCACCTCTAGCGTATTGATTCCCAATATTTTTTGGACGGCGTCAAACAGAGCTTTTTCCGTCAGTTCAATTCCGAAGGGGAAAATGGGGATATTGGCGTATTTCGCGTATCCATAAATGGCGGCTTGAATCTCCACTTGGCCAGATAACTCCGTCTTATCTTTAAGCTTCACGAACGACATGACCAACGCCGCAAAAGCCTGCGTGGCCTGATATAACTTGGAATCATGTTCGTCGGGATCTCCCATGCTTCCGCTTAAATCGATCAACAACATGAGAACAAGCAGAATGGAGCCCGGGGCCAGAGTGGCTTGAAACAAGAGCCCGTCCGTCGTGATTCGGTGCAGATCAGCCGGATTGATGCTTGCCCCGGACGGAAGGCCCTGAAGAACGGTATCAATGAGAACTCCTGTCAACTCATTGGCGAAACGGCCCGACAACGTTTCGATGATGCCTTTGACCGGTTCCAAAAATTCAACCCACCGCTTGGCCTGATCGGAGGTGAACCCAAGCCGGGACAAACGTTCCACCTCATATTCCATTTGACGACGCTCTTGACTCGTCGCCGACCATTCCCTATTCGAATTTTGCCCTTGAGCGGAGAGATCGTCCAAACTGGAAATAATGTCATCCAAGCCGTCCAGCGGGTCTGATGGCGGCGCTTCACCGACGCTCTCCTGAGAAACTCCTTGAGAAGAGGAGGGAGGCGTCCCCTCCGTTGCTGTGGGTTGTCCTTCCTGATTATCTGATGACGCCGGCGAGGAGCTGTCCGATTGCTGGGAGGAGGCCTCGGGTTTTTTCCCTGACTCAAGCCCCTCTCTCACCTCACGAACGGTCTCCTTGAGATCCTGGAGCGCGTTCTCAAGCTGATCCAATTTTTCGTTAATGGTTTTGGCCGAATTCGAAATATCTCCCGCTTTTCCTTCAATGCCGCGCGCTTTGCTCCGGACTCCGGGGGTGTCGTTGGCCGGTTCTTTCTCCAGTTGATTCTGGAGGTTTTGAGCCGCCTGTTCCAACTCATCGCTGGCTGTTTGAGCCTGACCCGCCAAGTCGGAGATTTGGCGGGCTTTGTCTTGCACGTCACCGGACTCATTCGACATCGACGACGGAGCCGCGTTCTCTCCCGCCTGCCGAGAACCAGGCTCCATTTGGGTCGGGACCTGGGCGGGCAGGTTCATCTCTTTGGAGATTCGATCTGATTGACCTTGAATCTGATCCCCAGATTGTTGAAGAGCGTCGGTTTGTTTTTTTAAATTTTTGGCTTTTTCCAAGAGATCCTGGGCCATTTGCTGGAGACTTTGGACCGCTTGAGAATCGTGTTCCTCAGTACCCGCCTTGGAAGAAATATCTTGAGCCTGCTTCTGTATGCCTTGAGAGAGATTTTTCATCTCGTTCGAGGACTGGTGGGTCGATGGAATTTGTTTTTCCATTCCCTCGAGAGCGCGTTGCAAATCATTGAGTTGGTCTCTGATCGAACCCAATTCTCCGGAGGGATGGGACGAGGAGGCCTGCATTAAATCCTGGGCAAGCTGGGACTCCGCCTCTTTTAACTTGGCTTGGGCTTTTTCAGCCAGCGCGCGCCGCTCTTCCGGGTCAGACACATCTCTGGCTTGTTGGGCCAATTCATCCAACACCTGTTGACGTTGGGCTTCTTTCACGGCCTTCAACATCTCTTCCAACGTCTTCCCCTGAGAAGCCCCGGCGGTGGGAGCGTTGGAGGGAAGGACGCCGGATTGTTTCAATTGACCGAGCGCTTTCTCCAATGCTCCTTCATTTTTCGAATTCCATAATTCTTGGGCCAACGCCGCGTGTTCCGATTGGTCGTACAGGCGTTGAACCTGAGGCCACAGTTGCTCCTTTATTATTGTGAGGGCCTGCTGAGCCGCTTGAACCTGAACCTCGCGTTCGCTCGGCCGAAGGATTCCGTCTGCCATCAAATGCCTTGTTGCCTCCGAATGGAGGGCCGAACGATCTAGAAGCCGTTTCCAAATCGCTCTTGTTTCCTCCAGCGCCGTTTTCACGCTGTCCATCGTCAACCGGGGATCACTTTCACCTCGACGGATTTCATAGAGCATGGCTTCCAAATATTGAAGGTACGCCGGCAGCTTGGCGAATTGATCTTTGGCAGCCGGGCTTCGGGGGTTGGGATACAGACGTTTGAGGAGCCGGTCAAACACGTCCGTCAGTCCCGGTCTCGCCTGAATCAAAAATTGTTCCGCTCGCGCCAAAGAAGCGGTTCCGAAAAGAAGATGAAACACCGCGTTTTGAGCCACGCCGGCTTCCATCGTGACGCCGGCGCTCTCGATGGCGATACGCCCCTGGGTGAGCGCCCGAAACCGTGTCAAGCTTTCATCGGGATGGAAAATATCCGCTTGGGGATATTCCAAAACGGCGGGGGCATCGGACCCTGGAGGGGAAGGCGTGAACCGCCATTGGGGGCGATCGGCATCTGAACGAGCCGTCCATGGACGAACCTCCAATTGATCAAGGCCCGCCATGGCTTGAAGTTCGTCTTTTATTTCCTGAACCAATCTCTTTTCCCGTTCCGGATCGGGAGGGACAAAATCGGAGGCGTTTTCCATCAGCCGAGAGAGAGTCGTGTTGGCGTATTGGATAAGTTCTCGCAGCGCCGGATAGGGATTATCGGACTCCATGTCCACATGAGTCCCAAACCGTTCGGCCAGGATGGCGCCCAAGAATAGCCCGGATTGGCGCTGAAGAAAATCTCTTCGGGCACGAACTCTCGTTGGATCAACCGCATCGAGAACCGGATTTGAAATCACGTGGTCAAGGGCGTCTTCATAACTTCGAAATCCCAACAAGGGCCATTGATCCAAAACTATTTCAATTGTCTGGTTCAATATTCGTTCGAACCCTTCTTCTCTTTGATCGTCTTCCGCTGATGGATGAACCTTCACCCACTCCCGCGCCGCTTCCACATAAGCCGAAGCGCCTTCTTTCCCAAACTGGGTCATCACTTCTTCGCTGGGCCCGCCGGTCCGCAGAATTTCAAACATCGTGATGGCTTCGGTGAATATCTCAACGGAGGAAGGAAGGTTTAAGATCTTCAGTGCAGCCGCGCCGTGACCTGTCTCGTGCATCACGATGATGCCCGTCAACGTTTGGTCGTCTCTGGGTCTTAAAATGATCCGGGGGGTTGCGCGGTTTGGTAAAAAAGCATCCGGGAAGTCAGAGTTGGACCTCTCGAATAGGGAAGCTACATTATGAGCGAGATAAACAAGGCCTTCTTTTATCTGATCGGGAGGCAATTTATGGCTTTCTCGTAGGGACATGGAAAGTTGGTCGATGGGGAATAAATCCACTCCGCTGACGGCGGCGATTTCCACATCATTTTTAAACCGAGCCACGTCCGGTTGTTGTTCGGGAGGAAACGAGTCAAAGAAAAGAGTCAGGCGTTCCTGAACCGCCGTTTTCACCGCCTCAGAGAGTTCATCCGGGGTTCCCCCGAAAGCCCAAATCTCACGGACCCCCACCGGAGGAAGGGGAAGAGTTTTTCCGTCTCGCACCAATGTTCGATCCGAACCGGTTTCGGCCAAGAGAGACGCCAAGAGGGATTCCGAGCCGGCCTGCTCTCGAATGCGGCGGGCGCCGTCAAGGAGGTCGTGAGAGGTTTTGCGAAACGCCTCAGCATCTCCATTGAAAATGGTTTCGAAGACCTGGCTTGTTTGGCGGCGATACTCCTCGATGAGTTGCATGACCGCGGTTTTCTGGGCTGGCTCCAACGAAGCCGCCGTCATCTCCTCTTTCGAAACAACCATCCCAACCAGAAGCATCATTCCAACGACGGGAAAAACAGTGGCAATGAGAATAGAGGCAGCGATAACGGTTTTTGGATACGTCCTCATCAGGGCCCGCATAAAGTGGAGACTTTTGTTTATCGACTGATAAGTTATCTTGAACGCCTCCCATGCGCGCTTAAGGGGAGAGAATCGGGGCTCGCCGTTGACGAGACGTTTAAAAAGATCCTGGACATCCCGAAGGGGGGGGAGAACCGGTTGAAGGTCACGGCGGCTTCCAATGCCTTCCGGGAGCGCCAGGAATAGTTTTCGCCCGGCGAACAGTTTTTGAAGCGGAGATTTTTCCTTAAGAAACACTTTCAAATAGTCCGAGCCGCTTGCGCTGTCCACTTTGCTGATCTGCGGCGTGAGAACAACCGTGGATATCCCTTTGGCATGGAGGATCTTTTCCAAACCGGAGGTGTGAAATCCGCCGGCGACAAGGATGGCTTTTGACGGTGTCCGGAGATTCTCCACCATCGATTTGTTACGCGCCTCAGCGATGGAGTAAAACCTTTCAAAAGACGAAAGATTTGGTCTATGGTCTATAGTCCATGGTCTATAGACAATCGCTTTGTATTCTTCCCACTCCTCCGGCGTCATTGAAAATTGAATAAGCTTTTTCTGAAGAGCGAATTGCTTAGCTCTATGAATGACCGAGGTCTCTTCCTTCGTCAGGTTCAAACTCCGGAGAACCTCGGATTCCATTTTTTTGAGGTCGGCATAAAGTCGTTCGATGTTGATCCCGTCGGCGAGAAGCAAATACCGAACGTACTCATCAAAAGCGGGGAATTCCCTCAAAGAAATCCGGTGTTTTTCAAGAAGCGCTTTCACCTTCGAGTAAAACTGAGCCAAGGTGATTTGGCCGGAGCGATACGCCAACGACTGGGCGGTGAAGGCGGTGATCTCTTGGCCTGTCATCGCCCGGGATAATTTCTCAAGAACGCGGTCACGTTCAGCGTCGACCGCGTTGAAGTTCATCTTTTTCTCCATCTCCAACGCTTCCATGAACGTTTGAAGATGCAAAGGACAAGGTCCCTCTCCAAAGGTTTGAATCAATTGTTGAGCGTAAGCGCCCAAGGGCAAAACACCGTTTTGGTAATCGGCGTTCATCGAAAGATAAGAAGCCAGGGACGGGCGAAGGTTTTTCTTGATGTCTGTTTCGAAAAGGGCTTTTTCTTCGTTGATCTTTTTCTCAAGGGCCGCCCGATTTGGAGCGACGGCTCGATACGCCTCCACGTTTGATTTATAGAGGGCGGCGTCTTCCAAACCAATTATTCTGACGGAGGGGAGGAGCGCCGCCTCCAACGTCAGTCCGGAATACCCCACGGCGCCAACGTGCCCCTCGTTTAAAAATCGGTCCGCCACCGATTTAACACGGGTGTCGAGAACCGTGCTTCGATAGGGGGAAAAATCAAACGGCCCGACGGTTCCTTCCACCCCAATCGTCAACGAACTGGAGAGATCATTGTGATACGTGGTTCGACCGGCGTTTTCGCGAACGAGAACACTCAACGCTCCGGCCATATTCCGCTGGGCTTCTTCGTTTAAGTGAATGTCTTCCAAGAGGTAAACCAGCCGTTCCGGGTTTTGAACGTCCATTCTTTTAACCCGAACGAAGCGGAGAAGATCGGAGGGGATGAGATGGGATGATTCCGTAACAGGAAGAGAGGAAGCCGACGCCAGTTGAGACGCTGATGTTGAAGCAAACCGTTCCGACAAAGCGGGGGCCAGACGGGCCGACGCGCGCTCTCTCCAAAAATTAAGTTGTGGAAGATGGCCGAACGCGGCTTGGCTGCTCATGGCGAGCGTCAACCCCGTGCAAATCCACTTTCTCCAGAAGAGCGGCGATCGAATAGACCGGCCGAGAGAACGAAAGGATGAAACGATAACCATGGAGATTATTTTAGAAGGAAGGGGTTAAGATCCTCTTAAGAAGATGTAAAAAAGATGTAAATCTTTAAAATTAAATTCGCATTGGTTTATAGAGGTGATTTAAGCGGCTTGGTCGGCGGCGCGGCGGCCTTTGAGTGAATCGATCAGGCTCTCAATAACCGGAACCGCCTTCAGGTCTGAGAGCAGTTGATAAAGGGTCCAACTCCTGGATTCCGCGTCCGACGGATTTTCCGGCAGTTTCCAAGCTTTGGCATCGGCGGTAAAGATAGACCAATGGATATTGTTGTGGAAGGGGAACCCTCGAAGCGCGTTGGCTTTTCGAATAACCGCTTCCGGCTCAAGCTCCTCCGAGTCAACCATCACCATCGATCGGGACATATACAGTTGGATGTCCCGCGCTGAGAATTCGGATAAGCGATTTTTCATCTGTTCCCTCAGTTTTTCAAGAACCAATTGAATTTGAGAAGCGTCTCTCAGCAACAGAACATCGCTGCGGTCGCTCGCCGGAACGTCCCGCATCATCCGAATCCGATTGATAAGGTGATCCACCACAAGCGCGCTTCGCTCATGATCGTCATCCAAAACGGTGTCGATCTGAATAATGGCGTGGCGCATTTTTGGGATGTCGTATCGGGTTGATAGCTCGACGATCAAAGACGGCTGCTCAGACACAATTCGTTCCCCCACGTGTTTTCTGCTGACAGAAGGCAACGCGGCGTCCGCCGGGGAGTTGCGCGTCCAATGGAAGAACCACGGAACAAGAAAAGCGGCCAGAGCGCTGATCCAGGGGGAAATAACAAGGCTCAAGAAAAAGAAGGAAATCGCGTAGAGAACGGACATCCGTCCAAAAAAGGTCATTTCGTCTATTAGCGAGCGATCCGGCCGGCCGGAAATCCACCCGGGCAAAACGTGAAGAAGGGGAATGACAACGCTGTTTATTCCCAACCCAATGAGGACGAGAACGCCGTCGTGCCGGGCCAAACCCACCCCAACAAGAACCAGGAACAAAATCGTTTCAGCGACGGGAGCCACAACACGGTCAAACCGGTCGTTCCTTTCGGCGTTGCCCAATGAAATCGCCCATGCCTGGCGCAAACTCTCCGGGGGTCGTCGATGAGGAATGATATCCGACACCTTGTGCGGCGCCTCGTCGCGAATCTTCCAATGAACAACCGATCCTTGAGATCCCAATTCACGCTGACGCTGGTTATACACCCCAACTTCTTCCTCAGCAATATCCAAAAGGTCTTGATAGACGCGTGACCCCGTGAGGGTCGAGAAACTCCCCACAAGAGCGAGTTTTAAACGAGGCCGGGAATTGGCCACATTGAGGCGTTTGAGCCCCGTGACCAGCTTAAGAAATCCGATATTTTTCCCCGGATTGCTCCGGGTAAAGGACACGATCACCACATCGTTCTCATGCCCCTGAATGGAATCGATCGTTTTCGGAACCAACTTTCCGATATCCCGGTCTTCTTCTTCATCTCCGTTTCTCACTTTTTTCACGTCGTCCCGAGAAATCTTCCGGCGACCCTCAAACTCGAGGGACGTCAAAGGAGACAACTCGCTCAGGAGATCCCGCACAAAAGCGGCTGGATGTCGAATTTCCTGAGGGCGATGCTGGAGTTGGCTCAATAACCGTAAAATCTCCTTGGTATCAATATTAATTTTCCGTTCATGAAGCGCGCGGCTGCACAAAAGATTTTTGCCAATCGAAACGACCTGGCTGAGTTCATCCGAAGAGACCTCTTTGTTATCAGCAAAATCATTCAAGACGCCCACCATCCACAAGAGGTCATGAATCAATGCGTTTTGGGCTTTGTAGGGAGATAGGACGTAAATTTGAGACGGTTCAAAGCCGCGATTCAAACAATAGGTCACCAACCGCACCGCCTCTCCGGCCTCCAAAAAGTTTCTCCAGGATTTTCCGTCATCCAATTTTTGCATCAGCGGGTCAGACCCTCCTTGCTCCTCTCGGTCCAAGGCCCCGTTTTTATCCACATCGACGATCAGAAGCGTGTCTTCGTCAATCGGTTCCCATGTATTGGGATCGGGATTTTCGAAGGCGTCTTTATGCGTTAACAGTCCTTCGTAGAAAAGCCGGTTAATGAGGGTGGCGATCAACCAATGGCTCCGCCGTACCACATTCAAAATGTATGTCGGAATGCCGCCCCATTTTTCGGCATACAGAAAGGAGCGCTCAAAAAGGGAAATTCGCTGATTCAAAATCGCTTCATGCGAAAAAATCTGGGTGAAAGATCCTAACGAAGGCTTGAAGTGCCCCTCTTTCACTTCTTTTTCAATCAAACGAATATCGCTTTCACCCAATCCGTGCGCGGGGAGTTGCATGTGATCGCCAATCAACTCATAACGATTCGGGTTCAGTTGCATGATCGGGATCAGCGTCTCCGCCACATCCGCCATCGAGCCCTCTTCCTGGATTACCGTCGGGCGCATTTTGGGCCACTGTTGTTGCTCAAAGGGATCCCGTTCAACTTTTTTGCCTCCGGTGCCATTCTGAATTTTTTGCCAATATTCATACTGCGCTCGAATTTCGCTTAACGGACGCCCTTCCAAATGCATCGTGAGAAGCGCGTACAACCGCCGGTCAAAAACAAGGCCGTTATTGGTGGCCAGATAGATAAACCCGCGTCCGGTTTTTCGATGCGTTTCTATAAGCCCCATTAAAAGGGCCATGCGCTGAGCGTGAATTTCTTTTAATTCGTCATCCACGTTCACCTCCTTCGCCGCGGCTCTGACAAACTGGACGTTGTCGGCTTTTAATTTTTTCCCGACGTTATCCAACCCATAGTTGGATTGGCTCACGACCACCACCACTTTCCCGGGGCTTTCGGCGGAACGAGGCTTGATCATCTGAACGCACATTTCCTCCAATGACACGGTCTTGCCGGAACCGGGAGGGCCCCACACCAACATGGCGTCCATGTCCGGGTGGAGCGCGTCTTGAATCATCGTACGCTGATTCGGATCGTTGGCTAACTTTTCATTAAAGAAAGAGAGGTCCGCTCCTTGGATAGTCCGAGGGGACAGGTCCAATCCCAATAAGCGATCGACGATGGCCATTCCTGTTGAGACGGGTTCGCCCTGCGTTAGATTCGCTTTTGATTCTTTTGACGGTTTTTGAGGGGTCTCAAAAAGAGCGCGATGAAGGCGGGAAACAAGCGGCTCCAGCGCCGAGATCTGACCGAGCGTGGAATAATCGTCAACGAATTGAAGCCGTCCCTGGAGCGTCTTCACCTTTTGCAGTTGCTCGCCGTTCTTTTTATCGATTTCAAAAACAAGCCGCCCCTCTTTGTCTTTACCAAGGAAAGCCATCCCGATATTGATGTAACTTTTTTCGTGAGGCCCTTTGCCTTGAACCACCCACGTGAAAATATAGGAGGAGGGGGCGTCCGCCATCGGCTCATCCAGGTTCCCGTTGTCCGCTTTCCACATTTGAAGAACAGCGGGGGGAGAGTTGGGACGGGGCGAACGGCCTCGATCGGCGGGCTTCTTTTCTCTCGCGGGCTCGTCGTCTTTCTGGAGCCAAACCGTATTCAACGTGAAACGGTTCTTCTCGCTGTCGTAATCGCCAACCTTAAAATGCAGGGTGATACCTTTCTTGTCGCTGGCGCTGAACGGCCCTTGAATCCGGTTTCGATTCACCCGGCTCAAATCGGCTTCGATTTTTGTCTTTAAAATCCGAAAATGCGTGAGAAGGTCTTTATATATTTCAAGCGGACGCGCCACGTCCCGAATTTGCTTGGCTCTGGCCTTTTGTCCCGAATCCAGGCTCGTTGTGAACACAACCTGCGCGAGGTCTTGCGCTTGCGCGAACCGGCCGTTGGCGGGGCCAAAACGATCGTTTTCCAAATCGGCGCGACCGGCCTGAATATACTGCTCTGCGATAGAAATTAATGCGTGATTTATTTCTGGGCTTTCTCCGTTATAACGAAGAGCCGTCCGCATCGTTTCAACAACGTCGTTCCATAACAACTCGAGTTGCTCAAGCTGATCGGGACGAGAGGTCCGATGCCCCCGGTTCACTCTGGAGTGGTGAATCTCATTCAAAAGTCGATCGTACACCTCCAATTTCGTTAACGCCTGCCGATAGGTGGACTGAGCAAGCTCACATTGGCGATCGATGGCCCGAACGAGTTTGTTTAATCTCGCATCGCCCAATCCGTCTATGACGAGAGTCGCGGCTTTTTGCCGTACCGTTTCAGGCCCGACTTTTCTCTCCGAAATTCCTTTCTCAAGCTCTCGCATAGTGGCGATCCGCGCCGCCAAATTCTCGCTGGCTCCCGGTTTCCCGTTTTTCGCCTTGTTGGCGGTTTCAATCGCGAGATCGTCATAGTCATCACTGCCTTCTTGATAATAATCCCACGCTTCCCGCATCTGGTTTACGCGCGTCACCAACGGATCAAAATCAGCGGTCCATTCCGGCCGCGGGATTGAATTAAGATGAGCCATGGCTTCGTCAAATCTCAACGTGTCCAACGCCGCCCGAGCAGAGGTGAGCGCCGTTTGAATCACAGCCTTTCTCTCATCAATCGCTTTTCTCTCCTGCAACAGCGCATCGACGCGGTTCCGGTCTTCCTCATTCATATGTGGGAACGCTCTCGTTTTCATGGCCTCGATTTGCGCGACATCGTTGACGTCAAGGCGAAGAATTCGGTCCAACCACTCACCCGAGGTGAGCATCGGTTCCATTTGGGCGATGAGGCCTTCCGGCCCCTGAAGAAGCGCCTTCAATTTAAAAGAGTTATTCCTCACAAGGTCATCGAAAAGGAAGACGACCTGGGCGTCGCCGAGGGCCGCGCACATCATAAGGAACCGCGTCAGTTCATCTGGTTTTTTCTCCCAAAAGGCGGCGTTGAAGTGGGCCAACAACTCATGAGCCACGCCAAAAAAGGCGCGGTACGGCACCGGCGACAGGCTTCCCACTCCGAATTCAAAAACAGCTCGCTGATCGGGGAAATGGGGCATTTCGCCAAACATGAGAACCAATTCTTCCGCCGCCAACGTTTGATCGTTCGCCAAAAACGCCATCTCCATGCGCAACTGGTGTTGTAACCACGGCGCCATCTTCGCCAAATAAGCTGAATCCATCCATGAGAGGAACGCCTTCGGATCCGAAATAAGAGCTTGATAATACGGTCGGGCGGCTTGGATGTTGTCTCCGGATTCACCGCCAACCCATTCTTCTAAGGTGTCCAATAGGCCGACAAGATCCTTCGTCACGCTGGACTCTTCCCCAATCAGGTAAGCGGTTTCGACCACGAGGAGGGGCAATCCATTATCAACATAACTCAAGAATTCACTCTCTGTCGCCGTCTCAACCATGGATAAGATGGTTCGACCGATATCTTCGTATGAGACGGGCATCAAGGGAGAAGGGCTCAATAAATCCGCATTGAGCCTCCAAATCACATTCATGCTCTTTTGGCTCGCATTCAGTTCCCGATTGCGAGCCAGGTGAGATCTGACGCGCTCCGCGCGTTCGCTCAGGGAAGTCCCCGGAATGAAAAATTCCGAGATACAAAGAAAAAGGAGGAGAGAATTAAACGTGACCGTTTCGGAAAGAGCGAGTTCAATCGATTCGCTGGTTTCCTGCGCCAGGTCCCGGGCTTGTTTAAGCCGGCCCAATTCTTGCAGTAGGACGCTTTTTATATAAAGGCGATAGGAGGCGTAATCCGGCAAATCGAGATTGTCCAAGAATTGAAGCGTTTTGTTTGCCAAATCCACATATTCTTTTCTCGACTTAACTTCGATAAAACCAAACCGCGTCAAAGCGCCCAAATAGCGGGCCAACGCCGTCGTTTTTTCGCGGAATTGAGCCGACCCGCCTGAATGAAAAATGTCACGCCCCATTGCAATGGCCAACGAGACATTATTCGCGCGAAAAGGCAATTCAACCATCGCTTTTTCTTCATAGTACAAACCGGCCGGGATTTTAATCTTGTAATTCAAACCCTGATAAAAATAGGGAAGGGCGCCTTTCTGACCCGTGAGCCATTTGTATATGAGACCCAGCGATTCGACCGCCTCCTCCGATTGGTGCATGGTCGCGCACAAGGTGGCAAGAACCTGGGTTGTCATCCGAAGGCCGCCATTAAATGATTCTAACCAACGTGGAAAATTTTCATGCCCGCGAGGGGAACTCGTAATGGATCGTTCGACTTCCGCCATCAACGCGTCCCTCTGTGCTATAAAGCCGGCTCGGAAAGCCGGAAGGCCCGGCCACGGCGTAGGGTCGGTCTGCTCTGATTCCGCCCCAAGAGTGGCATCGATATATTTCCACACATCCTTTAACGCTTTGTTTTTCCTCCAATTTTCTTCCGTCGCATTTAAGCCTGTCGGTTCCAGAACGCGCAGAAACCGAATCATGCCGCCGAAATAAGAGAGGTTCGCGCGGTCAGCCCTTTTGATCTGCGAAACGAGATGATCGGCCACCTTCAAGAAGCCCTGTGGATCGTAATTCTCACGAACCACGCGCGCCAACGCGTAAATTCTTCTGACATTGAGCATGGGAAGAGACCAGGCCTCGCGCATCGCGGCCTGCGCCCGCGCCATATCATCAGACGATCCGCGCTTGAGCAGAAATCCGGTTAAATGCGTCGAAACCAATTGCTGGCCTTCTTTGAGGGTTTGTTCATCCCATTCCGTTTGGAGGCCTGCTTCGCCAAGCTTTTGACCAAGATAATCAAGGATCTCAATTCCTTCATCGATCCGGTCGAACCACAATTTGTGAAAGGCGCAGGCGAGAACCCATGGGAGATCATTGGGTCTGAGGAGGCCGTCTTGTCGATAGTTGTCCACGTTGATGGCGGCGACCATATCGCGTCGAAGCTGGTCCGCTTCTTCCGTCAAACCGGCCTTCCGTTTTGCCTCCTCAGTGTTATGCCGAATCCAATTCTCAAACATAATCTGGTCCCGTTTATTTTCTGAATCCGCAAATTTTTGTTTGACGAGGGCCATGGCCTCGTCATAATACCGGCGATCTCCAAGAACACAAGCGTCAATGGTGGCGTCGCAGAGAGCGTCCTCAATGATAAACCGCGCTTTCGTATTGGACGGATCCTGAACAGCGAGAAGGGCCAGCACCTCTTTCATTTTCTGAATCAGGCCCGGGAGTTCCGACGGATCTTTCACAAAATAAAGCGCGTTGGCCGCTTCAAACCCTTCCAGGATCGTTTTTCGGTCATCTGGAATGGCCTTCCGGATCAACGGATATTTCGAAATGAAGGCAAGCGCCGTGCGAACGTAGTCCAAGGCGGATTTGTTCATCCTCGCCATAAACAACCAACCGGAAAGGTAAATGATCAGGTCGATAAAAATGCGCCATTCGCCCACGTGGTGGACTCCGGACGTTAAACGAGCCCATTTGATAAACGCCAGGTCTTCCAGTTGTTTAATGTTGTGATCGGTGGGAACGCCATCTTTGATGGCCAGAGCCGCCGTGATTTCAGCGCCGGCTTCATACGCGTCAGGCCCATACGATTCCAGACGGGCCGATTTTTGCAGATTCTCAAAACAGTGAAGAGCGAAATCCGCGCGGCCAAATTCGACAAATTCCATGCCAAAAAAAGCGATATGAATCAGGAAGGGCTCTATTTGCTCGGCAGATAATTTATGACTTGTCATAAAGATATCGAGAGACGCCCCCATGCCCTCAATAAGCACCTTGGCATGTTCCGAGTCAGTCGTTCCGTAATGGCGGGCCACATCAAACAGGGCTCTCGAAATCAATTCGACTCCGGGATCCATTTTTTTGGGCCGCCAGGAAGAAGGCTCTGAAGAAGAGGAAGAGGAACGCTTAAACCATCCCTCAAGCGCCGTGGATAAATCTCGAGCGGCCCGCGCGCCGAGTTCCTTCGGAGTCAAATCGGCTTCGATGATCACCTGCGCCAACTCCGGCGCCAATTCTTCCGGGGGAGGCGCGTCGTCAAGCAGGATCAAAAGAGGATAGGTAAGAAATATCAAAGAAAATTGTGGGACCTCTCCCGCTTCATTCAGAGGTAAGGTTTCCTTCCATTTTGACAAACGTCTCCGATAGCTCAGGATGATATCTCGGCACTCCTCCTGGGCAATACGGATGGCGCGTGCCGTGTCCGCATCGACTTTCTCGACCACTTTTTGATAAATGGTCTTCGTATGGAGGGCCAACGGAATCGCCAACGGATTGTCCTCGATGAAAAACCCCTTCGCAGTCTCCGTGAAATCGAGTGTGTAGGATAAGGCCATAATGTTACGAGGCAGATTTAAATCCACCAGCGCCTGCGCGAGAGCCTCTTCCATCACATCGAGGTTAAGGCCGCGCATCGCTCCTTTTTGATGTAAGTCTTTGAGGAGATCCACGAACGTTGGATCGGACGGAGACGATAGTTCCGTGAGCAGTTGCTGGCGATTCGCCAAACGCTCAGACGCCGTCCTCCGGCAATAGGTGAACCACCCGTCCGTCAACCCCTTCTGAATGGCCTGTCTTTTCTCCGCATGAGCCTCGCCCAGCCGGTCCGCCAATTCGACATAGAATCGAGTGATGAGCCGGACGTAATCGGGATCGTCAAATTCCAAAGCATAACGGAGATCCTCGCTCACTCGAGCTTCAAGTCTGGAAACGCCAATGACATCATTCGAAAAGGCGGCCACGATTTGGTTGTCGATTAATTGTCGAAGGGATTCTTGAGTGTCCGCGTCTGGAAACTGATGCTTCAGATCAGCGATGAGGTATTCGTATCTCCATATAGAAAAATTGACCCAGGCGTTTTTGAATTCTTTTGACGAGGGCTCATCTGGTGATTGCGCTAACCACTCCGTTATCATATCGACGAGTCGCACCGAGACATGCCTGTAATAAGACTCGATCACAGCCTTTCGTAATTGAAGGGCCAGGTCGGGGTCCTCTCGCTCTCTCAAATTTATAGCCAGCTCATAAAACAATTGAACGACCCATGGGGACGGATCTCTCCTGACAGGGGGAACAGAAAAATCATAGAGATCTTTCGCCGCTCGAATGGTCCATTCGTCTGAGGTGAGAGCGGCATTTCTATAGGCTTGTTCAATACCATCTATGATTTCCCTAAATATTTTCCCCGAAAGAGAATTGATGGTTTCCTTGTACTCCTTTGGTATGTTCTCGCCCCCAATCATCATTTCCACACGAAACCGATTTGTCAACGTGTTAAAGGCCGTCCACGTCTTTGTTATTTCTTCATCCCGCTGTTCACCGCTTTCGTCGGATGAGTTATTTTTCCAGTGGGTCAACGCCTGCTTCATCATGTCATAAGGAAAACCTTTGATCGCCTTTTCGACCCCTTGGTCCATGGCGTTCGATAGGCGCTGGTCGCGAGACATCCTTTTAAACAACGTGTTTAAGTAGATGAGGGATGCAAACAGAAATTGTAGATTTATAGCTTCATCAGCCCACTCGACTGCAACGGTGAAAGCGCTGTAAACATCACGGTACGCCCGTGTTCGCCATTCCGCCTCCGTGAAATTCGCCCGATTAAAAATACCGACGTAGACGTCTTCCAATAAACCTTTTTCCCGCTCAATCAGGGCGGACATCATCTCATAATCAACCGTAAACAGTTTCGACAACCTCTCGGACACCGGATCGGATTTAACATCTTCGGACAAATAGTCCGGACTCTGTCGCCATTGTTGAACCGCCGCAGACAGTTCTTCTATTATTTTCATTTTATTACTGGAGGGAAGAGAACCGGTTGAGGGAGGCTCCGGCGCCACCGCATCCCCAACGGGTCCGGTCGGCTCCGACAAGCCCTTGATAAGCGGGGGCCGAGGCGGGTTTTGATCGCGCCCATACATCTTGTCCAACGTTTGCCTCAGGTTTAAATCGGGGGGTTGTTTGAAGAGCTGTTCAGGAGGTTGTTTTGAATTTTTCGGTGATTTCTTCTTGTCCTTCTTGCTCATGAGAACTCGAGGCAACTTAAAGACCCGGAGAAGTAGTCGCTCGGCCAGACTCGAAGGAAATTGAACGGCCCGATGGTTTAAATAGTGAAGAATTGTGGGAGCGAGAAGCGCCAAGAAGGCCGCGCCTTTTTGAGAGACGCCGAGATCCACAAGTCCGACGAACCCGACGACATAAGCCGCCGTGAAGAGAACGCTCCAGACAGTTCGGTCCCAAAGACGATTCACATAGTTCATTCCCTTGAGATGCTGATCCTGTTTGCCGTGACCCAAGGGAAAAACAATGACGCTGATCAATAATCCCGCCAGAATAATGAGGGGGTTTTGAATCACCACGCCGAGAGCCAGCACGCTTTGATACTGGAGAGTTTCAAGAATCCAGGGACGCTCAAGGCTTCCGCGAACGGCGGCAAAAAAATAAACACCACGCCCGTTCAATAAATCGCTGCCGGAAGGGGGAATCTCGGAGATGGAAGCGACGATGGTGTGCAGCCGGGGGGTCTTCACCTGTTCCTGAACCAATTCACGCCCAGAAGAAAGTTTCGAAAAGAGAGCTCGCAATCGTGGGCCCACACTCAAAAGAATGGCATGGCGGGCCTGGCCGTCCGCCGTAATCGGTTGAATCCCCAAGGTGCGAGCCAACGTTATTTTGGGGGATTCAAACAATTGTTCAATTGGTGTCCGCCCTTGAGAGAAAACCGAGAGATACTCATTTCCGGATCCCGCCTTCACCGAAACCAATTTGGGCGTGACGGTGATCACCGTCACGTGTTTATCCGCCAAGAGTCGCGTCAGCCCGTCGGTGTGAAACCCGCCGGCGACGAGAACGGATAACGGAGACGTTGATCTCGACATGTTTTCCGCCATCGCTTGGTTTCGAGCGAGAGCGATTTCGTAGAAAGATTCAAACGGAGCGAGAGAGCGACTGGCTACTGGCAACTTGCTACTGGAATTATTGTTATCAGTCGCTGGTCGCCAGTCTCCAGTCGCTTTTTTATATTCATTCCACTCCTCCGTCGTAAGGTTTAACTGAACCAGTTTTCCGACGAGAACCAGTTGCCGATCCCGTTGATGCAATTCTCGTTGTTCTGACGTCTGGCAGAGATCGGCCCAAACCGTCTGTTCGAAGGATCGCAACGTTTTAAGAAAGACGTCCGGCTTGAGCGTATCAGCGAGAAGGACATAGGTGATGTAATTTTTAAAATGGGGAAAACTCGCCCAATTCACGCGAGCGTCATGAGCCATGGCCTCAAGATGCCGGTGATAATCCGCCAAGGTTCGCATTCCGGATTTCACCGCCGTGGTCTCGGCCAAAAGAGATTCCAGCGTTTCGCGGGGCAACCGGCTCACCAAGATTTTCAGAAAGTCATTCCGTTCTCTCTCGGCCGACGCCACATTCAGCGATTTTTCCATCGCCCAAAGATGGGTGAACTGAACAAGAGGGTGTGACAGTGGCAACGGCGGCTGGCTTTTGGCCCGCAAAAGAAACGATACATACTCTCCCAAAGACAGATCACCGGACTCATAAGCGCGGCTCTTTTGATCAAACTGGGCCAAAACACCCGAGAAAACGCGCAATTTCTCACGCTCAAATCCTTCTGATTGTTGGTTGATCTTCTCCATGAGCGCTGATTTGGCGACGAGTGATTCTTTCACCGCTTCCACGTTTTTCAGATAAAGCTCACGGTCTTCAACTCCAAGGAAGGAGGGAAGATGAGAAGACGTCAGTGCGGCGTATTCCGGCCCGGCAATAAGGCCGGTATTGAAGAAGAAGGCGCCGACTTCGCTATTCATCGCCGGATCCGGCCCGCGAAACGGAGTGAGGTCAATTAAACCGGCACTGCCTTCCAAACCGATGAGAGCATCGGGATGGGTTTCGCTTATCTTTCGAAGAAGAGAGGCGATATTTACCTGGGCTTCCATCTGACCGTGAATATCCTGGATATGAATCATTATCGGAGCAGTCTTAAGAGAAGCCATCGGTTTTGCGATATGGACATCTTTAACAATTCCATCCATCGACAAAAGGGAAATGAGAGCCGACACGTCGCCAGAGCCGCCTCGAACAGGGTTCATCCCGAAAGGAAGAGATCCCGCCACAACACCTGTCTTCAGAGCATTGGGTTGTGGCCAAGAGGAGGGGAACGCCGCCAGTTGAGCCAACAACGTGTTTGATTGAAGTGGCGGCGTGTTGACTTGTTGGGCACGTTGGAGAACCTGCCGGCGTTCATCCCAGACGTTTTTCTGCGGGAGATGGGCAAAGAGGACTTGGTTGAAGAGGAGGGAGAACGAAATCAATCCGGATAAAATCCGGACGCGATTCCGAAAAAGCCCGCGAAAAAACGCGATTAAATACGGGAAAAACCCGTGAGACCGCTGGAACGGACTCCCTGAAAATGGCTCCGCTTCGTAATAGACGAACCCGGGGAAACGCCGGCGTTGTTTTCTGAATGATAAACGAGGTAAGGTCATCGAGAGTTATTATAAAAACACCGCGTTAAGATCCCCTTAACAATTGGTTAACGACTTGTAAATAATGAGTCCAATCTTTCCAACCTAGCACCACATCGACCAACCCCCCATTTTAAGGATTCTCTTGCAACAACCCGCTTCACCCCTCATACTTTTGATTAGAGTCCATCCCGTTGGATGGCGTTCGCTCGGAACGCCGGCGAGTGGGGGGACCCAAAGTTAAAAAAGGTAGGTACACGGACTTGAAGGGAAAAGTGAAGTGGTTTAACAATCAGAAAGGCTACGGCTTCATCACACGCGAAGACGGAACTGGAGACGTGTTTGTGCATTACTCCGCCGTTCAGGGCAGCGGCTTCAAAGCGCTGGCCGAAGGCGACTCAGTGGAGTTTGAAGTGGTGGATTCCGACAAAGGGCCCAAAGCTTCGAACGTTTCAAAAACACAATAAAAGTCACACATCTCGATTAATCAAGACAAAAAACCCTCGTTCATTCGGGGGTTTTTTGTTTCCGGCGAAACAACCCTTTGGTACAATCCGCGAGGCTTTTGAGACGAACAGGAACGTTACAAGCCGAAACGTGTTTTCATGATAGAAGGAGCTAAACGTGCCCGAGACGTCACCCCCCCAGGAAAAAAAACGATCGTTCGCCACGTTTGATACGGTTGTATCAAACATCGATCTATTGTCGCCCCGGAACAAAGGCGTTCGTTTTGCCATGCCCCAGAACTCCTCGCTCGCCTTCAATGCCGGTCAGTACATGCAGGTTTTTGTCCCGCAGGGAGGGAAAATGCGGCGAACATCCTATTCCATCGCTTCCGCCCCACAAAAAAACGATTCCTTTGAGTTGTGCGTCACGTTGGTGGATGGGGGGGTTTCCTCCAGCTACATCCATCAATTGAAGCTGGGGGATAAAGTCCGCGCCATGGGCCCTCTGGGCACTTTCCGGCTCAAAGAACCGGTCCAGAACGATCTCGTCTTTATCTCCACTGGGTCCGGCATCGCTCCGCTCCGGAGCATGATTCTGGATCTTCTGAACCGGAACACGGACCGAAATATTTACCTCATTTTTGGGAACCGGTACGATGACGATATTCTCTACAAAAACGAATGGGAAAGTCTGACCAAACAACATCCTAACTTTAAATTTCTTTTCACGCTCAGCCGCCCCACCAAGGCCTGGACCGGTGAGACGGGCTACGTTCAAACCCACATCGAACCGTTCATCCGGGATCCCAAAAACAAAGATTTTTATATTTGCGGACTCATCAAGATGATCAACGACGTTCAAGCCACGCTGCTCAACCTGGGCGTTCCGAAAGAACGAATTAATTTCGAGCGATACGACTAATCGGGGGTTTCTTAAAAAAACTCCTCGGGCTGGACTCGAACCAGCAACCTTCCCGTTAACAGCGGGACGCTCCACCATTGAGCTACCGAGGAATAGTGGCTAGAAAGACGACGGCGCGGATTTGTGAGAACCTGATCTTAGCACAAGATAAAAATTTCGACAATTTTGTTTAGACCCCGAAAAACTCTTCGACCCGGGCTCTCTTAAGCAAAGAATCGAAATCCCTCTCCAAAATGCTCACCAACCTCATCAAGGCCGTGGATAGTTTAAACCGAGGCTGATCTCAAATATCGGGGAAATTAATTGCGTTGGAACTACCCGAGCGATACGATTAACATGATGTCGTTAATCAGTGCCCCTTTGAGAGACTGGCTTCCCACTTTCGTATGATTGTTTGACTGCCTCAACTTTGAATTCGTGGCTGTACGTCTTTCGATGCTTGAGTGACATTGAACACCTCCATTGTCATTTTACGACTTGTGGTGTCCGTTAAAGCGGGGGAAGTCCAAAATGACCCCTCCATCTTTAAGGATGACGCCAACTTGGGGAGAAATAAATGAGATTATTTGAGTTGGCATACGCATGTCGAATTTACGCGGGTGTGACCGAATTTGATAAGGGGTACAAATCATTTGTCAAAGCGGTTGGTAAAAGGATTGATCTCGGTTCTTCTAAACATCTTAAAGAGCTTTTGAAGTGGTTAAATTCATGGGGGTGTCGGCAATTCGCCATTAAATACCATGCGAATGCTATGGAGTCCATCAAACAGTGGGCGCATAAATGGGAATCGAAGCTCCCTGATCGAAACATTTCGTTGGAGGCTCTTTCGGAAAAGGAGATAGACATCATTTGTGAAGCTTACGACTCTCTATCTAAACAGTTCGCTTCTAAACGCCAGAATGGATCAAAGAAAACGGATGTAAAAATAGGTCACACTGGCGCTGCCAAAATTTTATTTGCGATTCGGCCAAACACATTGCCTCCCTGGGATATCCCTATTAGGAAAGCGTTTGGTTTTGATGGTGAGCCAGCTTCGTATGGTAATTATTTGCGACAGGTTCGAGAAAAAGTGCAGGAACTATGTTCTGACGCAAGACGATATGGGTTAGAACCAAATGGGATAGGGAGCGCGGTAGACAGACCAAATTCATCTTTGCCCAAGCTTGTCGATGAGTATAACTGGGTCACTTTGACAAAGAAGGTCAATGTACCTGGACTGAACATATTGAATAAATGGCTTAAATGGTTGTGAGGCGCTGTTCCCGCTTTTGAAGATCGAGAAGGACAAAAAAATTTAAGTTTTCAGATATTAACCAGTTGCGAATATCAGCCAGTACGGGGAGTTTCAAAAGGAAGTCTGTCCTTCCTCTCTCGATAGTCGATAAATGATTGGGGAAGGTGCTATAATTTGCCATTCTACAACTTCATTCTATAATTTCCTCGTCGGAGAATTAAATGGCTAAATCTGAACACTTAGTTTGCCAGCATCTTGAAAATATATCCAGCGACGCTTTGGCAAAATATCAGAAAATCATTCGGCAATACGTGAGACGACGTAGCGGTATTTACGCCTTATACAAAAAAGACCGGCTTTATTATGTGGGGTTGGCTTCCAATTTGCGCTCTCGTCTCAGGGGTCATTTAAGGGATCGCCATCGGAATTTATGGGATCGGTTCAGCGTTTATTTGACCATCGGAAACCAGCACGTGAAAGAGCTTGAGTCTTTAGTTTTGCGGATTTCCAAGCCGATTGGAAATAAAGTCAAAGGAAAGTTTAGGCGATCTGAGAATTTGTATCGATCTTTTGCCAAAGACATACGTAAAGTTCAGAAAGAAGAGTTCGATCAAATACTTGGACGGGAAATAACAAAGCTAGTCCTCGACGGTAAGGCACGTGCGGGACGCAAGCCTGCGCTGAGCCGGTATGTCCAGAAACCCTTTAGAATTAGAGCCAAGTACAAGGGCAAAACTTATAAAGGCCGCGTTCGCCGGGACGGGATAGTTGTTTTCAAAGGGCGGAGATTTTATTCTCCATCAATAGCCGGGAAATCTATTGTTGCGAATGGGACTGCCGTAAATGGTTGGTTCTTTTGGGAATACGAACGTGCCCCAGGCGACTGGGTTACTTTGAATGAGTTAAGAAAATAGAAAATGTTTTCTTGTTAAAAACTTAGGTCTGATTTAGGGGATGAGTATGAAAATAGAAGAAAAGTCCTGTCGTGTTTTGAAATCGACAAACGCCGATTCCAAATTCAATATGGCGTTTAGTGTAAATCTTTACCGGACATTGGGAGGCAAGAGCACGATCTACGTCCATAAAATGAAGCAAGATGGGGAGAATACGCGGTGGCGGAAAATGCCAGCCCCTCGAATCTGCCATAATTCAAAAGAGGCTATTTCCTATTTAACTAACCTCATTGAAAGATGGGAGAGGGAAAACGGCAACAAAGAGCATTAATAATGGCCCAATTAGGTTTAATAATGTCAGTTCTCGGAGCATTGGCCATGCTTTTTGCAACAGGGCCGCAATACTTACTGTCATGGGATTTCTGGAAAAAGGATGCCCAAAGCTGGAACAAACTCGTTTTGTTTCCTCCCAAAGAAGTGGGTTCACCATTGCTCCTCACGTCGCCTTTGGTTTACAGGCTGGGCTTTGTCTTGGTTCTTCTTGGGAATGCGATTCTGCTTTATCTTGGAATAACCCCTGGCTAGAGGAAGTAAGCCTTATTCGTTTTCTGCTTAATCCATTCCTCGCCTGCCTGAAGATCAATTTCAGGTGACAGAAGCCAGTTACGAATCTCGTCCAATACGGGGAGCTTCAACAGAAAGCCTACCCTCCATTGCATATAAATTATTTACTACAAATGTATATACAATTGTGATACACTAAATTGAATGAAAAACATCCGCTGGGATATATCAAAAAGTGAGAAGCTGAAAAAAGAGCGCGGCGTTTCTTTTGAGGAGATTATCCAAGCAAGATTGGTCGCAATATTGGAACATCCACGCAAGCCTCACCAACGCCTCTTGCTTTTTGAACACCGTGGTTATATTTGGGTTGTCCCATATGTGGAACGAAGCGATGAGATGTTTTTAAAAACACTGTTCCCAAGCCGGAAGTACACGAAAATATGGAAGCGAGGAAAATTATGAAGATGAAAAAATTAGCTAAAAAAGAACAGACCATTGAAAATGCATTGCTCCGAGGCGAATATCGGCCCGTCAGTAAAGATGCGTTTGAAAATATCGCTTTGGCGGTTGCCAGGCGGAAGAAAGACGCTGTCCTAAACATTCGGGTCAACAGCGATGACTTAAACAGCATCAAACAAAAAGCCAGTCGATTAAAGATCCCCTATCAGACTTTTATTTCTGAGCTACTTCATCAAATCGCAGCTTAAAAGGACCGTTGGCCGACACCAGCTGCACGTCGCTCAAGAATACCCAGTTGCGAATTGCATTGGAACGGTCTGAGCGGTACGATCAACATGATGTCAGTTGATCAGTGTCCCTTTGAGAACCGGCACTCCTTCATTACGAAATTGTGAAGAACCGAAAACGATCTGGATTTGTCTTTGAAATATGCGTAGTTGGATTCCTGCTTGGTGGCTGTATTTCTTATTCTGTATATTCGCCTCTTCCTCCAGAACAGGGAGTTTATCCCGCCGGTTCTTTTGGTATGCCGCTGGCAAGCGCCACTGTGATTTCAGAATTTGGTCCGCGTGGCCGGCGGTTTCACACTGGAATTGATCTCAAGGGTAAACCCAAAGGGGGTGACCCTGTTCTGGCGTCCCGTATGGGCCGAGTAACGATGCTAACTATCTTAAGCGGTTATGGAAAAATTATCGAGATGACTCACGACGACGGTTTTAAAACCCGTTATGCTCATCTCAAATCTTTTAAGGTGACTCTGGGCCAAAAAGTGAAAGCAGGACAGGTCATCGGCATCGTCGGAAAAACAGGCCGGGCCACCACCGCACATCTCCATTTTGAAATCCTAACCCCAAAATCGCGATTTCTGAACCCTCGTCCTTTTTTGCCTTTAAAATAAATTATCTCCGATTGCAGGAAGGAATTCCTCCAGGTTGATTTAGAACCGCGGAGCTATGCCGCAATGATTACGCAGCGGGGCTTTTTGTTTCTTGATTAAACTGACCGGTGTGATCAAGCTGTGGGAAATTTTTCAATAAGGGAGGCACGTTGAGAACCGGCATCATTAACATTAAGAGAATTTTCTGGGTGACAATTCTGCTCGTTGTAGGAACGGCGTCGTGGTATCTCGCCGATTTGCCGGACACGAGAGAACTGCGCGCAGTGAATCCGAAGAGTTCGGCGGTTCGAACGTTCCGAGAGAAACAAGCTCGAAAAGCGGGGAAAGAGGCGCATTCGGCAATGACCTGGCGCGACCTCGACCAGATATCGCCGCATTTGGTGCACGCGGTTCTCCTCGCGGAAGACGACACCTTTTTCCAGCATCATGGCTTTGATTTCGCGCAGATCAATCGAGCCATGTGGGTCAACTGGGAACGAAAGCGCTTTGCCTTCGGGGGCAGCACCTTGACCCAACAGCTCGCGCGAAGCNNATCCTCGAATAAGAATCTGTTTCGCAAAGCAAAGGAAGCGTTGATCACGCGCAGGCTCGAGAAAACGTTGTCGAAGAAAAGAATCCTCGAGTTGTATATGAACGTCGTGGAATGGGGCCCCCACGTTTATGGCGCTGAGGCGGCGTCACGATATTTTTTCAACAAACCGGCGCTGGACTTGACCGTGGATGAAGCGATCAGTCTGGCCGCCATACTTCCCAGCCCGCGGCGATGGAACCCCTTAAGCGAAAAGAAATTCATGGTGAGCCGGAAATCCATCCTCTATGACCGCATGGTCAGAGCCAACTTCATCCCCGCGGTGGTGTCATCGGAGACGATGACGCCATCATCTTTCGAAAATGAACCCCTATTGGATAATGAAACGGAGCCAGATCAGAGCGATTGAGGCATGGCTTTCTTCGATCGGTGGGTGTTTGTGTCAAACCGTGAGATGAAGGTGCACCTCTTACAGAGATCCTCCACCAGAATTCCTTTCCGGAAACCCTTATAGATCGCTTGGGCGCGCGAGCTATTGATGATCTGGCTTAAACGCCTCGAACCACAGTTCCCCAGATTGACAACCCCTTCCTTGTCCAGGCAGCAGGGAACCACCGTTCCGTCGGCCAGAATCCCAATATGTGAAGAAAGGCCGTGGCAAAAACCAGTCGTGCTGCGAATGGGCTGGCCGGGATGCGGCCACTCAAATCGGACATCCCGGTGCAGATAGACACGCCCTTTTATGTGCACGCTTTTTCGCCGATGAATCTCCTCGTCGGGTTTGAAATCAGCGCCAAGACCCTGGCGGATTTTCTCGATCATTCGATCGTTGGTCACGCGGGCACCGGCGGCCCCATCGTTCCAGAGCCTGTAGGTGATATTCAGATCAGGGCGCTCCCGGAGGGCGCGCTCCGTGAAATGGAATATCCTTTGAAGGTAGAGGGAATTGTCCCGTTCAGGGAAGTTGGACTCGAAGCTCTGAAGTGAAAAATTGATCTGACTTAAGGCAGGATTCATCAGCGCCTCCGCCCGGGATTCATCGAGCAAGTATCCGTTGGTCGTTAGCTCCACGCGAAGGCGGAGCGCTGCGCAGACGTTCAGGTAGGATTCGAACTGCGGATGCAGAAGCGGTTCTCCCATGAGATGAAAACAAACCACGTCGGTGAGGGGAACAGCCGCCGTCGCGATTTCCTTAAAATGAGCGGGCTCCATGAACTTTTTGCCGCGGACAACGTCCGGACAAAAAGCACAACGCAGATTACAGACGTTGCTTATCTCGATGTAAATTTTCCTGAATCTTTTAGGCACCGCCCATTATCCTTTATCGGTCCAGAAAAGGCACGACATGGAATTGGTTGGTGCCCGAAAATCGCTAATACGCATCCGGATTGTTTATTTCTCTAAGTACCTGGCCGTAGGCATTGCGGGCTTGGATGTTGAGTGGATTGTTTTTGATGGAATCCTGAAAGAAGACAACGGCTTCCTGTAAATTACCTTTTGAATAATAAACCAGCCCTTTCATGTATAGCGCCCGGCTTTGGGTTTGATTAAGCGTAACTTCCTGAACCACTCTTTCCTGGTTGGCATTGGCTTGAATTTTATCCAACGAATTGAGGGCGAGCTGAATGAGGATGGAGGCTTCCTTATTTTCAGGATCCAGCTTCTGCGCCTTGTATAAATCCTTGATGGCGTCCAAATGCTGCCCCATTTCAATTTTCATCTCTGCGGATTTTATGATTTTGAGAACGGGACTGTTCAATTGCTCCTGTGCGGTTTGGAGCAATTGGGTGGCCTCCATGTGGACAGGATCGATGGCGAGGATTCGTTGGCAGGCGTTTATCGTATCTTTGAATTTGCCTATCTCAAATGTGCCGTTGGCGATTTTCAATTGTTCCTTGATTATGGCCAGCCGACTTTCAGTGTTCAATTTCGCGATCGCTTTTTGATGGTTGGCCCGCAATTCAAGATCGGCAATGCCACCCCGGCCCAGGGTCAATGCGTCGCTCAAACATTGGGCGCTTCTGTCATATTTTTTCTCCAGGAAGTAAGCATATCCCTGGGCCTCGTAGAGCTCTTTGGGTTTGGGAAACCCGAGATGCTGGATAACCTCGTTGGCTTCATTAATCAGAAAGTCATTTTTAAAGGAGGATTTATTATTGAGGCCGTTTTCCTGCATCGCGCGGCGAAGGTTTAACAGAGCGATTTGGCCTCTTTCCCGCCAAATTTTTGACAGCCGCGCCTCTTCCACAAGTAACACATTGGGGCCAAAATTAAGATGAAGCCCGAAAAATTGGGAGTTATTGCTTCCAGATCCCGCTTCGGAATTAATGAGCCCAAGGCCATAATCAAATCCCCAGTCGCCCATCTGAATGCCGAGTCCCATTGTGATGGCGGAGGAGTTAAATCCCGTCCGGAGAGAAAGGAGGGGAACCGGCCTCCATTCCATCCCAAAATTTATTTTGGGGGCACTGTTTTCCGCCTTATTCAAATCAGTCGACAGGGTAAGCCGCTGTTTGGGAATCCATTTGGCTCCGACAGAATAATTCCTTGAGAGCGATTCGGAGCTTGATTTCAGCTTTAATTGAGGAGCCACCAGGTTGCGGGCCATGGCTCCGAACTGCCACCTCTGGCCCACTCTGAACATGGAACCGAAGTCCAGGCCGTATCCGTTGGAGGAATATGTGTCAATGTCCTGACGAACGGCTTTTAAGGTCGTTCCAATTGAACACCACCTATTCAGATTCATGCCGTGGGATAAAAGGAAGGCTGTCTCGCTCAAGCCGGCGGTCCCAGCCTTTTCCATGGTTTCGGTTCTTTTTTCATAGTTGGAGGAGCGCAAAGAGACCATGCTTAAGGCGAAGGTGCCCTGCCGGTAAAAAGGCTGGGCGTAGCTTAAAAAGCTGAAGTTGGTATTTTCTTCCAGAGATGAATAGGAGATGAGGAGATCTGCCCGCAAAATCCGTGAAAGTCCCGATGGATTCCAGTATGTGGCTCCGGCATCATCGGCGATGGCAGTGTAGGCCCGGCCCATTCCAAGGGAACGGGGGCTGGCCGCGTAATTGAGAAACATCCCCGGCGTTCCGCCGTCTTCTTTTTGCTGGCCTATCCCCAATCCGAAGGAATTTCCGAGAAATCCTCCCAGGACTATTGCCGCCATTATGATGGTGTTCTTTAAGGTTTTCATTTTATCACCAGCAATTTGCGCTCAAATTTGGATTTATTGCCTGAGGCGTCTTCATACATCACATGGGCGACATACCCGCCGTTGGCCACTACCCGCCCTTCGCCATTCCTCCCATCCCAGCGATAATTGTTCTCTCCTGCCGTTCCGCCGGGGCCGCCTAGGGGGGCGTTCATGGTTTTGACGAGATTTCCAAAGAGGTCGTAGACGGTGAAGGAGACGTTGCTGTCGCGACTGAGGAAGTAATGGAATTTAGTGCCGCCCTCATTGGGGTTAAATGGGTTGGGATAATTAATGAGCTGAGTCATACCGGTCCCGAGATTGACGAAGGAGATGAGGCGGAACATGGACAAATGGGTGGTGTAGCCTTGTTTAACCTGAGAGGACGAGGCGGAAGGTGAAACCTCTTGGGCGGTGGCGCCGACTGAATGGCAATTATTTGAACCATCCTCGCATTCCTGAATCTGGACGACCCGGTCGTTGGGTCCGATTCCCGCGGGAGCTGAGGGAATCGTGTATGTGATTTGGGCAGATTTAAGAAGATTGGTGAAGCGGGTGATGGCTGATTCATCGTATGCTTTCACTTCATAAGGGCCGGCGATCACTCCTTCTGCAGGAATCGTTCCGCCCGGAATGTCGGTGCTGATGTTTATAATTAAATCCTTTGGAAGAGCGCCGGGGGGAATGTTAATTAAGAGGATCCCGTCTTTTGAATTGATTGTGCCGCCGATGCTTTTCGCCATGGGTCGGATAAACGGAAAACGCCCATAAAGAACGGCACCAGATGCGTTGGGGGCCCGAACTTCCCATTCCACCGAACAGTTATCAGGGACATTTCCACTAAACTGAAGCACACCCCCTCCACCCGCCACTCCGGTGTAGCTGACACCGCCGGGGATCCGGAATGTTTCGGCCGATTGAGTACACCAAACTTTTAGAGAGTTCCTTAACGTGTCACCGACTAACCGGCCCTCATCCGGCACTTGCACAGACCCAAATACCGCCTTGATTTCAAGGGGTTGGTCGGAGGGAACGAAAGCGTTAACCGCGGGATAGGGGTTGATAAATCCTTGGAGAATTGGATTTTGGACAAACACGAGGACATCCGGCGATTTCACCACTCTGGGATTGTTCATCGTCGAGGCGTAGTCATACGCTTTGGCATACAATGTGTGCGTGCTGTTTGACACCCCTGAGGTATCCCATGAATATGTGAAAACATTTCCCGCTCCAACACTGGTTTCATGTTCTAAATTGCCGTCAATATAAAATTCCACTTTGTTAATCTCCATCGCGGCGGCGGTTTGGACAACATAATTAACTTGTCCAACCAGCGGGGTCCCGGAAAGATTTGAGACAGGGCTGGTGACTGCGCAATCGATCCAATTGTTCACAGAGACTCTGTAGATTGAAGAAAAGGCGACATTGCCGCCATTGTCTACCGCCTTGGCCCAAACGATATACGGGCCGTCGTTCTTTTTGGGTGTTTCCCAGGTAAATCTGTAAGATGGCGACGGGATGAGAACGAATGAATCTACTCCAACGTAGAGAGTGACTTCCTTAATTCCCGCCAATCCCATAGCGTCTACGTCAATATTTACATTCCCAAAATAGGTGGCCCCGTTGGTCAAAGAAGGAATTTGGCAACTGATTTGGTTTGCTACGCTGACCGGGATGGAGTTACTGATACAAGTCCTAATTTGGCGTTGGGCGCTTTTAATGGTGGCCTGAGTGGTCAAAGAATAATTGCCGTCCGGAATCCTACTGGTATCCCATGTTGTTTTGTAGGGGGGAGTTGTCACGATCCCCATCGATATATTCTCAGCACCGTTATTGAAGAAAAATTCCACTTGGTTTATGGTGTCGAAGGTTATCACAGAAGCGGTAATTTCATGGAACCCGGAAAGAACGGCGCCGGCCGCCGGCGTAACAATCGCGATTTGATCTGATCCATAAGTGAATCCACCGGTGAGAGTGCCGGTTTGAGTATCCGGGTTGGTGACGGTGACGTTTTTTGCGCCCGCGGTTCCCGCTGGTGTGGTGGCGGTCAGTTGCGTGGCGCTGACCCATACAATATTGG